>NC_010296.1:5522395-5842795 GCF_000010625.1 Microcystis aeruginosa NIES-843 | reverse complement strand
TGGTTAGCCAATTGGCGAGATAGTTACGAAAGTTTACATATCCTTACATTTATTTTAAGCTAACCGTCCAGACTAGGGAAGGGGAAGCATCAGTAATCAGTGAGGGGTTGGGGTTTTAGGGTTTTAGGGTTTTAGTTGAAATTCCCCCACTTCCCCACCTCCCCACTTCCCCACTTCCCCACCTCCCCACTTCCCCACACCCCACTTCCCACACCCCACTTCCCTGGTCCCTAATCTTTTTCCCGACAAAACTCTTGTCATTGTCAAGACTCTAGGGTAACTTGTATATAAAAATTAATAAAGCGAGAAGTATTAGAACGATGTTGAGACTAATTAGCGACTTTGACGGCCCGATAATGGACGTATCGGAGCGATATTACCAAGTTTATCAAGACTGTTTACAGAAAACCGCCTATAAAGGTCAAATTATCGGGGAATTATCGAAAGCGGAATTCTGGCAGTTAAAACGGGATCAGGTTTCTGAGAAGCGTATCGGGGAAATGTCAGGATTAGATGAAGATCAAGCGCGTAAATTTGCCCATCTTCGTCGTCAAACTGTCCATACTTTACCCTATCTTGTCCACGATCGCCCGGTGGTTGGTTCTTTGGAAACTCTCCAGAAAATCCAAGAGTTAAAGATCGATTTAGTCGTGATGACGATGCGGCGGGTATCCGAGCTAGATCATGCCTTTAATCGCCACGATATCGGTCGTTTTTTCGCCGCTAATCGTCGTTATTGTCTAAATAACAATTACACCAAAACCAACGACGTGCGCGACAAAACCCTGCTTATGGCTAAGGCCGCTAAAGAACTGCCGGCGGCTGCCGATACTTGGATGGTGGGGGATACGGAAGCGGATATTGCCGCCGCTAAAAGCCAAAATATTAAGGTTATTGGCGTATTATCGGGGATTCGCAGCCGTTCCCGTTTAGAGAGCTACGAGCCTGATTATATCGTCAATAACCTTGGGGAAGCAGTGGACGTGATCTTAGGCTCCCTACGAGCGATTGGTTAACGGAAAAAACTACTAATCACCCAAAAGATCAGAAAAGTGACGAGCGCATAAATTTGGCGATCGCCGAAGATATGCAAATCAGCCTTGGCCGCTAAACTGGCTAATCCCGCTCCCAGAGCGACTCCTAGCACTAAACCAGCGAGAGTGAATAGTAAGGCGCGGCCAAAACGTTTTTCCTTGCGGTTGAAAAAATAGATATTAACGAAAACGCCAAAAGCTAAGAGCAGCGGTAAGAGGGAGCCACTGGGATCGGGAACTAACAGCGTTATTGCTCCTAAACAAGCGTAAATCACTGCTGGTACACCGATATCCCGTGCAGAAGGTGTATCGATTAAGCTTTGCCACCAGTGAGGAGATTTGCTGCTAGTAACTGGTTTACTTTCCACCGGAATCGTCAGACGTTCAGGAAAACGAATGCGATCGGGAACTTTAATTCTACCCTCCTGTCGCATCCGCAGTCGATCCATGAGGACGGAATCGTAGGCCGACTCGATCAATTCGACAATTTTGCTATCATTTTGATACTGTTGCACCAGTCTTTGTTTGGCCTCTTGAATTTCTTCAAAAGAGGATTCTTCAGTAACCCCAAGTTGTTCGTAGGGATTCTGTTCACTCATGAACATACCTCCTTAATTATGCTCCCGATAGTCATGATCTTAACCCGATGTTCTGTAGTTTAACTTGAGATCCAAGCTTATTTAAATTAATTAAGTTTAGCGAAAATCTGGGCAGAATCGATCGCTTCGTAGGGATAACCACTGGCATCTAAAAGGCTTTTTTCGGCGATTTCTCCTTCTTTAACGATAATTAAGCGGTTTTTGCCCCCGTAGGCTTTAATTGTGACAATTTCTAAAGCAAATAACCCCGGGGAGAAACGGGGATTTATCGCCCCATCGTACTCGAATTTACTCTGCATTAACTGCAAAGCATAGACGCTACTGCTATCAAAGGGTGCTGCCTCTCTCATCGTTTTGGCCCGCACCACCGGGATTAAATCGCCAAAAGGAATAGAAATCGTTTGCCAGGTGCGATCAAATGTATCAAAAGAATAACAGTAACCGATGCCATCCCAACGTCCTTCACAGCGCAGAATTAATTTATAGCGTTTTCCGTCCCCTTGTACCTGTAATTCTATTCCCTCGTAGTTAGATAAATTTAGGGGAGGATTCAGGTTTCTGGTACGAACTGAGGCAAAACCGCCGTTATTTTCAGTTCTAACGATACCGGAAAAGAGCGCTCGTCCTCCGGTTAGGGTTATCTGACTCTCACTCACTCCTCCCATTACCACATCATCCACCGCACCCCAGATTTCTTTGATATCACTGCTGGGATTGCTAAAGTCAAAGAGGGTTTTTTCGGCGGTTATCCCAGCATTTTTCAATAAATCGAGTAAATTAGCTAAACTATGGCGGTTATTCTCCCCTTGACAGTAGATAATTCTCTCAATCCCTGTGAATAATTGCGGGGTTTGCAGAGCAAATAAATCGACATTTTCAGCCAATAATTGACGTGCAGACTCGATATTATCGACTAAAGCGCGGATTTGATAGTTTTGCTGCTGTAGTTGGGTGATTACTTTTCTACCGATCGCATTTTCCCCACCAATGACTAAAATGGTCTTCATCCCTTGCTCATTTGTTAGCTGATTTTTTTTATCTTCCCCGAAACCGAGCAGCTTTTGCAGACAACTCCACAGGGGAATACTATCAAAATAGTCTAGAGTTTGCCAAAATCTCTGAAAATCCCAGCTTTTTGACTCAGCCATAACTTTTCTCTCCTCAAAAGGTACTGTTGACATCCTCACCGCCGGGGCCGGACGGTGATTCCCGGCAGATCAAACAAACTTAATTGAACGACCGACCGCTGGGTTGACGCTTCACAGGATGCTGCTACCTTATCGGTAGTCTTACACTTTCCTCCACGTCCGTTTTTTGAGGTCTCCGATTGCCCACCGGCGACCTTGATATTAATTGCAGCGTTTACATCCCTATCATGAAAAGTCCCACAGAAAAGACATTCCCACTCACGGATATTTAACGCTTTTTTCCCGCCGATATTCCCACAACAGGAACACCTTTGAGACGTTGGCTCCCATCGGGAAATTATCCGAAAATCACGCCCATATTTATCAGATTTTGCCGATAGCATATCTCGGAAAGAACGCCATCCTAAGTCTGATATGGCACGGGATAACTTACGATTTTTAACCATTCCCGATGTGTTTAAATCCTCTAAAATTATCGTTTGATTTTCACGAACAACTCTAGTGGATAGTTTATGCAAGAAATCAGTGCGAGTGTCTTTAATCTTTGCATGGATTTTAGCTACTCGTTTCCTAGCTTTTTCCCGTCGGTTACTTCCTTTCTGTTTTCTAGAAAGGTTTTTCTGTGCTTTTCTTAGTCGTTTTAATCGTTTCTTTAACGGTTTCGGTGCGTCTATCTTTTCCCCTGTTGAGAGGGTAGCAAAGGTAGCAATCCCTAGATCGATTCCCACGGACTCCCCGTTATTAGGAAGTATTTCGGGCTGAACCTCGACGACAAAACTAAGAAAATAGCGATCTGCTGCATCTTTAATCACGGTGACACTAGAAGGTTTAGAAGGTAATGGACGACTCCAAACGATTCTTAAATCACCGATTTTTGCTAAAGTAACGCAGTGTTGGTTAACGGTAAAACCATTGTCGGTAAATCTTGCTGATTGTTTAGATTTACGTTTTTTAAACTTGGGAGGTTTGACTTTCTTTCCTTTTCTCTCGCCCTTACAAGATGTAAAGAAGTTAGAGTAAGCAGTCTCTAAGTCTCTCAAAGACTGTTGTAAAGGAATAGAAGAGACCTCGGTTAACCACCGTCTTTCTTCTGTTTTTTTGACTTGAGTTAGTCTTTTAGATAACTCTGTATATTTTGGCTTTTTCTCCCCTTGTCGATAAAGTTCTTGACAGTAAGCTAAGGTATCGTTCCAGACAACACGCACACACCCGAACAACTGAGACAAAAGCCTCTTTTGTTGGTCTGTTGGGTAAATACGGTATTGATACCTCGCTTTCATTGGGTTAAGATGTGTGTGTCTGTAGTCTATTCTAACTAGGTCTGTTGATAATGTCAAGTCAGTTGCGAAAAGAAAGAAACTCTGTTTCCGATCTAAAGATACACTTGGTCTGTGTGACAAAATACAGAAGTAAGGTTTTTACTGGTAAAAGTCTGACTTTGATTGAAAAGTCTTTTAGGGAAGTTGCGGAAAAGATGAATTTTCAGATATTGGAATTTAACGGGGAGTCCGATCATGTACACGCATTGATTGAATACCCGCCGAAACTATCTATTTCTGTAATGGTCAATTCTTTAAAAGGAGTCTCTAGTCGTAGGTATGGACAAGCTGGATATCCTAAGCCATACGGGAAAGACGCTCTTTGGTCGCCCAGTTATTTTGTATCTTCTGTAGGAGGTGCGCCACTGGAAGTTCTTAAGTGCTACATCAAAAATCAGGAAAAGCCGTCGTAAAACGACGGGGTTTTAACCCAAATTTTCGATAAAGTTAGTCTAACCAAACCAGCTTTAATCCTTGCCGCAAAGCTTTCCTTTTCGTCCCTATTTCTTTCGCTCGTTAATTTCTCTGAAAACACCTATATATATTTAGGCACGGATTCCCATTATATAAAAAGTATAAGTCAAGTCTTGGCTTTTGTCAAGCATTTTGGTTGACACCATTTTTCTTTATTCGCGTCACAACGAACACCGGCTTGGCAAGCATTCGAGCGTGGATGTCTGTCATGGATTTAGAAATTTGGTATGAGATTCTTTTGGGTGTAAGCTGTACTGAATTTAAATTACTTGTTGAGATAAGGCACTCTTGCAATAGGTAAGAGGAAGGTATAGGGGAAGCGCGGAGATGGGTTTTAAAGTTCGATTGGGAGTTCATTAGAACAAATGTATTAAATTTAAATCCCCCTTAAAAAGGGGGATTTAGGGGGATCAAATTTTTGTCAGTCCTTTGGGATGCTTTTGGGTGCGTTACTACATTTATATTTATTTTATTTCCCCCTCTATTATCCTGATTTCCTCCTCGCTTAATCCATACAATTCATACACTATTTTGTCAATCTCTTTTTCTAACTCGCTGGTGTCAGCTTTGGGATTAGATTTTTTAGCCGTGAGAATTTGATCTACAAGTACAATTATAGGTTGCTGTTGTTCTTGACTAATTTTGGGTATTGGAAGCTGTGAAATAGAACGAGTTTGAATTTCAGAGAAAACTGTTTTAGTTGATTTAAATTTGTTGTTATAAATATAATTCATTAATGAAGAATTCATTATTCCAAGAAGAAACTTTATATCAAAGTTAATCCCTTTTTTTAGATTTACAACTACCAATGTATTAAGAGCATAATATTGAGAATTGTCGTAGGTAAAAATTAACGTTCTCGAAACTCTTCTAAATAAAAGTTTTTCTTTTGTTTCAAAAATGTCTCTGCGTTTACAACTATGAATCTTGGTAATATCATAATCTAAATAAAAACCATCCCAGCTAATTGAGTATTTATTTATATTTCTTCCATCAAGAAGTTTTTTATATTTCCCTTCAGGGTTTTGTGTTTTTAAAGATAGTGATTTATCTCCCTTCAAGGCTATTGCTTGATTAATATTACAAATTTCGTCAAGCGGACAATTTTTAGATTCAAAAACTTTAAGCAAAATAGAATTACGCTGAACTAAAAATGAATAGCCGATATTGCTTCTTATTTCGGATGAACTTATATTAAATTTGAAATTAAATCCACTTTCAGCAAGCTCACCATAATTCACAGCATAATCTAAATTTTGTGATTTCAAATATTGAATAATCACTGTTTCTACTACTGCGTCTTCAAACGGTAAATTCAGAAAATTGATAACCTCTGATAGCGTTACTTTATTGAGTAAGAATTGACGTGTAAATACATAATATTCTTGAGTTAATATAGTGTTTGGAATGATATAACTTAAAATTCCGTTTTGTTTTAGTATTTGAAATGATAAATGAGTGAAAAAAATAAATGTATTTAATCTGCCGCCAGATGTTTCATAACGCATTAGTAAATAATTCTTGTATTTAACTGTTGTTGAGTCTATTTTAGATAATTGAATATAAGGAGGATTGCCAATTACCACATCAAAACCGATAAAATTCCCCTTATCGTCTAGAACTTCGGGGAACTCGAAGCGCCATTCAAAAGCATTATGATAAATCTTACCGCTTTCAATCTCCTCTAGTTGCGGACGTAACTTATCAATCTCATTCCTTAACTGACTAATCTTCCTTTCCCGCGCTTTCTTTTCCTTGGGTGACTCCTCAAATAACAAAATTTGATTCTCTAGACTATATAAATCCGTTTCCAAACCCCGCAAGCGCTTTTTCAGAGGATTATCTCCCTGTAAAGTCTGACGAAAACTACTCTTAATCTCACTTATCAATCTCTCCATCTCGCGCTTTTGCGATTTATCCTCCGCGTTGCGATAGACTCTCACCGCATCCTTATAACTCTCGATACTTAAACGATTTTTGCGGGAAAAGACTTGTAAATCATTGGATAACCCAAAGCGACTAATCAGAGAATTGCCAACCTTGATATTAATATCGATATTCGGTAGCGTCTCTAACTCGTTATCTGCTTTGTAGTAAGCATTCTTGAGTAACTCAATCCATAAACGCAACCGACAGATTTTCACCGAGTTGGGATTGATATCGACTCCAAAGAGACACCCCTCAATCAGACGCTGTTTTTCCTGAAATAAAGTCTCCTGTACTCGCTGACTTTCTCGGTTGCGGGGATTATACTCAAACAGATTACCGTCATCATCGGTGACGATTAACTCATCGTTCACCACCTCAACCCGATAATCCCTGAGAGTTTTCCCCTCTTTATCCACTAAAATCTGTAACTCACTCTTAATTGCGATTATCTCGTTCAAAGCAGAAACAAGAAAATGTCCCGAACCCACCGCAGGATCACAAATTTTGAGACTATTGATAATAGCATTGGCTGCCGTTTTATCTTTGATGCGGTTATATACATCCTCGATTGTCTGACAATCCCATCCCTGACTCTGGTTAAATTTCTCTATCACTGCGCGTCGAATCGTTTCCCGACACATATACATAGTGATGAAACCGGGGGTGAAAAAGGAACCATCCTTATATCCGTTGATTTTCTCGAAGATTAATCCCAACACCGACGCATTGATAAGAGTCTTGTTATCCTCCTGTATCGCTTCCCCACCTTCGCTGCTAAAATCGTAGGCATTGAGAAACTCGAATAGGTATGCTAGAGCGTTGATTTCTCCTGTTCGCTTTTTCCCCTGACTATCCTTTAAGACTGTTCCTGCAAAAATCTCTATATTCTCCGAACACAGGTTACTGATAACTATGGTTGATTGTTCTAATTCCGTCGGTTCAAATAGGGAACTGTTGAGATAGGGAACCTGAGTATGGGTATTCTGGATGTCTTTGCTTCTTTCTGACTGTTTTTTTGCTAAGACGCTGAAAAATAAGCGATTTAAGTCGTCATAGTTGGCAATTTTGCCTAAATTGAGAAACCCTAGGGATTTATCCCCCCGATGATACCTAATTATCTGCGCTTCTAATAGTTTGAGGAAGAGGATTCTATTTATCCAGGTTATCCCTAACTCTAAACCGATATTCAATAGTCTCTCCTCCTCCGTCTCCCCAAATTCCTCGGGATTGGGTAAACGAGAGATTTTATCTAAACTCTCTACTTGACTGATAGCGTTCTCTAGCAGCGAACCGGGTTGTCGCGCTGCCGGTTGCAGACGTTGGATGAGTTTTTTTCCTCCCTCTTTTATCTCTGTCAATCCGATGATATGCAGCAGTTCACTATAAAAGTTTTTGTCGAGACTGTTGCTATCGTTCGCAAAGGGGAGTTTTAACAGGTGTTCGGGAGAAAAGATTTTATAGAGACTGATGAGGTTATGTTCGTCCTCCCGGATGGTTTGGGTGTATTCCCGCAAGTCAAAATAGGTGTATGTCAGGGAATTGAGTATGGAGTTAAGGAAGGGTTCCCCTATCTGTTTGTAGAAGAAGTCGGTGGTTTTTCCCGTTAGTCTCCCCGTCTCAAAGTCATTAAACTGTCTGACAAGTTCCTGATTTTGTGCGAATAGTCTCTCGAAGATATTCCCATCGAAGATAAACCACTCATATATATTGGTAGCAATCAGGTGTTTTATCTCTAGGTTTTTCTCGGTTATTCTTTCCCGAAGGAAGTAGAGGAGTAATTCTTGTAATGCTTTACAGTTGAGTTTGTCTCTCCGCAGCATCTCGCTTTTATTGCTGGGTTTCTTGACTTCCAATATTACCCCCACGGAATCCCGCGACTCTTTCCCATTATGGATGACTAAATCATTCCTTCCCTTGGTGTTGATGAAATGTTGGGGACTATAGTAGCTGTGTTTGAGAAAGTCTGCAAGCAGGTTTTTGTGGAACTCCTCCGATTCTGTCTCGTTTATACTCCCCAAAAGTTGTTCTAGGTGGGTTTGAAACTTCTCCACCTGACTACGATTCGGTTTGACTCTCAGGAATGCTTTGTTTAATGCTTGTCGGGGAGAGAAATTTTCTGTCTTCATACCTTTATCCCTATTCCTACCCATCCCGATTTTGGAGTCTATTTTTTTCTCTCTTATCTTTGCTCAAAAACTATATATATATTTGCGCACGGATTCCCATTATATAAAAAGTCTAAAGCAAGTCTCGCCATTTGTCAAGGGTTTTGAGAAAAAAAATCGAGCCGATTTTATAATCACCGTAACAACAATTCAGATCGTAGGGATAATTCCGTAGGGATAATTCCGTAGGGATAATTCCGTAGGGATAATTCCGTAGGGATAATTCCGTAGGGATAATTCCGTAGGGATAATTCATGAATTATCCCTACTCAGGAATGCTTTGTTTAATGCTTGTCGGGGAGAGAAATTTTCTGTCTTCATACCTTTATCCCTATTCCTACCCATCCCGGTTTTGGAGTCTATTTTTTTCTCTCTTATCTTTGCTCAAAAACTATATATATATTTGCGCACGGATTCCCATTATATAAAAAGTCTAAAGCAAGTCTCGCCATTTGTCAAGGGTTTTTAGAAAAAAAATCGAGCCGATTTTATAATCACCGTAACAACAATTCAGATCGTAGGGATAATTCCGTAGGGATAATTCCGTAGGGATAATTCCGTAGGGATAATTCCGTAGGGATAATTCCGTAGGGATAATTCATGAATTATCCCTACTCAGGAATGCTTTGTTTAATGCTTGTCGGGGAGAGAAATTTTCCGTCTTCATCCCTTTATCCCTATTCCTACCCATCCCGGTTTTGGAGTCTATTTTTTTCTCTCTTATCTTTGCTCAAAAACTATATATATATTTGCGCACGGATTCCCATTATATAAAAAGTCTAAAGCAAGTCTCGCCATTTGTCAAGGGTTTTGAGAAAATCTCCCCACTTCCCAAGATGTGAGGGAAATTGCCAGTAAGTTTGCAGGGGTAGAAAGGTTAAAGGAAGCGGTCGCAACGCGCTCGCTACGCGAGACCGAGCAGTTACAATTATTGTTATATTCAGCTTAATCTTATTTTACTAAATAGCCAAAAACTAAAATGAGATTCCTATTTATTGTCCTGACAAGGAGATGAATAAATGAATAACTTTTCTGATAAACCCCATCGTCGTTCCTTAAGATTATCTCACTATGATTATTCTCAATCGGCTGCATATTTTGTGACAATCTGTATTAAAAATAGTGAAAATTTATTAGGGGACATACAAGATAACGTCATGAATCTTAATCAATTTGGTCAAGTTGTTAAGGATATTTGGCATAGTTTAGATACTCGTTATAAAGAAGTTATTTTAGATGAATTTGTGATTATGCCTAATCATATTCACGGAATAATATTTATTGATAACCCATTAGAGATAATTCATGAATTATCTCTACCAGAGGAAAGGCGAAAAATGTTGTTACCTAAAGTGGTTGGTTATTTTAAAATGAATAGTGCTAAACTGATTAATCAATTGCAGAGTACTCAAGGTCAATCGGTTTGGCAAAAGAATTATTATGAACATATTATCCGTGATGAGGTTTCCTTAACGAAAATTAGAGAATATATTGTTAATAATCCTTTAAAATGGCATCAAGATATCGAAAATCAGCAAGTCAAACCTAGTCAGGAGGAAGTTCAGTTTTGGCAAAGCTTCGGTAGAAAGGATTTATAATCACTGTAACAACAATTCCTATCGTAGGGATAATTCCGTAGGGATAATTCCGTAGGGATAATTCCGTAGGGATAATTCATGAATTATCCCTACTCAGGAATGCTTTGTTTAATGCTTGTCGGGGAGAGAAATTTTCTGTCTTCATACCTTTATCCCTATTCCTACCCATCCCGGTTTTGGAGTCTATTTTTTTCTCTCTTATCTTCCCTCAAAAACCCTATATATATTTGCGCACGGATTCCCATTATATAAAAAGTCTAAA
Organism: Microcystis aeruginosa NIES-843; assembly: GCF_000010625.1. Taxonomy (NCBI): domain Bacteria; kingdom Bacillati; phylum Cyanobacteriota; class Cyanophyceae; order Chroococcales; family Microcystaceae; genus Microcystis; species Microcystis aeruginosa. The sequence goes on along the minus strand of NC_010296.1, from coordinate 5,832,267 downwards.
GCAAGTCTCGCCATTTGTCAAGGGTTTTTAGAAAAAAAATCGAGCCGATTTTATAATCACTGTAACAACAATTCCTATCGTAGGGATAATTCCGTAGGGATAATTCCGTAGGGATAATTCCGTAGGGATAATTCATGAATTATCCCTACTCAGGAATGCTTTGTTTAATGCTTGTCGGGGAGAGAAATTTTCTGTCTTCATACCTTTATCCCTATTCCTACCCATCCCGGTTTTGGAGTCTATTTTTTTCTCTCTTATCTTCCCTCAAAAACCCTATATATATTTGCGCACGGATTCCCATTATATAAAAAGTCTAAAGCAAGTCTCGCCATTTGTCAAGGGTTTTTAGAAAAAAAATCGAGCCGATTTTATAATCACTGTAACAACAATTCCTATCGTAGGGATAATTCCGTAGGGATAATTCCGTAGGGATAATTCCGTAGGGATAATTCCGTAGGGATAATTCATGAATTATCCCTACTCAGGAATGCTTTGTTTAATGCTTGTCGGGGAGAGAAAATTTCAGTCTTCATACCTTATATCCCTATTCCTACCCATCCCGATTTTTGAGGCTATTTTTTTCTCTCTTATCTTTGCTCAAAAACTATATATATATTTGCGCACGGATTCCCATTATACATAAAGTCTAAAGCAAGTCTCGCCATTTGTCAAGGGTTTTGAGAAAAAAGAGGAGTTATTCGCTTTGATTTGGGAGATAATACTGGTGCTTTGGAGGATTTAAATATGGCTATTTCTCTCCAGTCTAACTATGCTGAAGCTTACTATAATCGAGGTTTAGTTAAGGAAAAAATGGGCGAGAAGAAAGAAGCGATTGCGGATTATCAATTAGCAATTAGTTATCAGCCTAATTATGGCGAAGCTTATTATAATTTGGCTCTTGCTACCTACGATGATAAAAATCCTAGTAGCCGAGTAGCGAGCCTTAACTCTTTGCAAAAAGCCGCTAATGCTTTGATAAAAACTGGTAATTTAGAACTGTATGAACGCACAGTAGAATGGATGCTAAAAATGCAGTAATTTGTCTAAAAAAATAAGCTCAGGTATGACATTCTCCGTCGCTTTAGTGCAGTAGGAGAGTGGGGAGAAGGGAGAAAAAGGCTGTTAACTGATAACTGACGACCGGCTCCCCAAAACGAAAACTTCGTACCTCACCATGAAGATAGCTGCTATATCTAAAATCCTTATTCATCCCCTAAATAAGCTTCAATCACCGCGGGATTCTCCCTGACTGTAGCTGGCTCTCCCAAAGCGATTAACTTACCGAAATCTAACACGGCAATGCGATCGCATAATCCCATCACTAAAGGCACATGATGTTCGATTAACAGGACAGTTAAAGCTAAATTATCACGAATTTGTCGAATTAGCTGACTTAATGACCCCTTTTCGCTGGGATTCATCCCGGCTGCCGGTTCATCGAGGAGTAATAACTGGGGTTGCAAAGCTAAAGCGCGGGCGATTTCCAAGCGTCTTTGATCACCATAGGCTAAATTAGAGGCTTTCCGATTGCTTTGGTCAGTTAATCCGACTAAATCTAATAATTCCGCTGCTCTTTTATAGGTTTTTTCCTCCTCCCTTCTCGAAACCGGTAAACCGAAAATTCCCGTCCAGAGATTGGAGCTATTGTGAATGTTACCAGCGATCGCCACATTTTCTAAAGCCGATAATTCACCAAATAAGCGCAAATTCTGGAAAGTCCGGGCAATTCCCGCCTGAGCGATCTGGTGAGGACGATAATTAGCCAAACTGTCGCCTTGATAAATTAAATCACCGCTGGATAGGGGAATTAAACCGGTGATCAGATTAAATAAAGTCGTTTTTCCCGCCCCATTGGGTCCAATTAAGCCAAAAATCTCGTTTTTTTGTACCTGAAAGGAAACCCCATCGACGGCGACTAATCCCCCAAATCGACGGGTGGCTCCCCGCACTTCTAATAAATTTGCTGGCATCCTTGTTAACAGATTAAATTAGTCGATTTTACTCGATCAAGACGATTGCAAGTAAGCATTGCACCGACCAAAAAAAAGATATTTGTCAGGAGATTTACCCTGAAAGAATCAGTTATCAAGATTTATCGGGCAATTATTTTGATTAGGAAATATTTTACACAATCCCGACCAGATAAGCAAAACGGCTCACCACTACTAGCGAATCACTACCGATAACGAAAAACTGCCATAATTGCAGAAATGTCCTCATCTAGCCAAAAGGCGATCGCTATTGATGAAAAATGACGCTAAAATTATCGATCTCGTCATCCGGCTGTTTTTTCTCGGCCTGTTGTTATTTGCTGGGTTCACCCTGCTGCGTCCCTTCCTAACCATGATCCTCTGGGGAGCAATTCTAGCGATCGCTTGGTATCCGCTCTTTCTCTGGTTAAAAAAGTTACTCGCTGGCCGGGCGAAACTGGCCACAGTTCTCCTCACCCTACTTTGTCTAGGGATTATTATCGGTCCGGTGAGTGGCATTGCAGCGGTTCTGGCGGGTAATCTGCGAACGATGGCCGAATATATCGATACTGGTGCGGTGCTGATTCCCCCTCCCCCCGCCGATGTGGCCACCTGGCCGCTGATCGGCGAAAGGATTGCCGGTCTCTGGCAGCAGGCATCAGATAACACGGGTCAATTTCTTCAACGCTTCGAGCCACAATTAAAAGAACTGGGGAAAATCTCCCTTTCTCTGGCCACCAGTACCGGTCTGACGGTGCTGAAATTTATCGCCTCGATTCTGATTGCGGCGGCCCTCACCCTCTCCGCTAAAAATCTGACTCGCCCGATGAACCGGTTAGCGGAAAAGATCGCCCCGGGTCGAGGAATCGCGCTGGCCGGTCTGACCGCCTCTACCGTCCGCAATGTTAGCCGCGGTATTATTGGCGTTGCTATTATCCAGAGTCTTTTGATCGGCATCGGTTTAGTAACGGTGGGAACGCCTGCGGCCGGTTTATTAACTCTCCTCACCCTAATTTTGGGCATTCTCCAAATTGGCCCCGGTTTGATTGTCTTGGGGGCGCTCATTCACGCTTGGGTAACACTACCCAATTCTATCGCCCTATTATTTACCCTCTGGATGATTCCCGCCACCTTGGTGGATAATTTCCTCAAACCGATCTTAATGGGGCGCGGTCTGCCCATTCCCATGGTGGTGATTCTGCTAGGGGTGTTCGGGGGAGTGATCGCCTACGGGATTATTGGTTTATTCGTCGGGCCAGTTCTGCTCGGTCTTTGCTACGAGTTAGTTAGGGCTTGGATTGGCGAGGATAGCCCCGAACCGGTGGCAAATAGCCATGATCGGCCAATCTAAGGGGCGATAGCTCTGATTTTTACCTAATGCAGCCATCAACATTCTTAAAAAAGGGTTGAAATATTTGGGAAATCATCTCAACGGTACTGTTGGGCAAACAGAAACCGACCCAAACGCCTTGGCAGAGTCCGGTCTCTGGGTTTTCAGTGGAGACATTGAGAATCTAAGCTGTCTCGTTGAACAAGGAATTTCCGATAGTGATCTGGAAAGAATCTCCCGTCACAGCGTAGCTTGACGGTGGGAGTATGTCAATTATTCATAGTTAGTAACAGTATAGTCAAATATAGACAGACTGAATTCCATTTCAGAAATTCCCTTCACTTTTACTTCGAGAGATTGATTCTCCTTGGGTGAACTACGCACCTCTCTATCCCATAGCAGTTAAACGCATTTGGGAATGCTTTTCGTAAAATATTGTAGGAACCCATGACATCAGATTGAACCAGAATCCCCTTATCTGTACGATATAACCCTCGTAAAATTCAGTTTCCTGAAAACACTGGCTTTTCAGTTATCTGTCCATAAACGGGGAGAGGATCGTCATTCAAAAAATTAGAAGCTGAGGTATAGGATTCTTCTTGAAGAATCACAGAGATTCCTTCTAATTGACATTTATAACTAATCATCTCAATTAATCGAGCATGAGGGATGGTCACAAATTTTTGATTGTTGACTTTTCCTAAGTTTACTTCTTGTTTCCAACCGTCATTTTTCCCAATTACTAAAGTTGTTATCTCTTGGTCAACTAAGAGATTGACTAAATAACGACTAGCCTGATGAAGATAATCATCTACTTTCTGATTACGACAGCGAGTCAAACGGCGCATCCTCTGGGAACTTTGACGATTGCCTTTTAACAGAGATTGTAACTTAGCCCGACGTTGGTTATAAAATTGATTCAGGCTTTTTAACGGTCTGCCATTAATCAACAAAGGGATAAAGTCCGGTTGATTTGAAGTTACAGCCATCAAATTATCTATGCCTAAATCTAGCGCAGCTATCTTTTCATTAGGAGCTAAGAACTGTTCAGTTTTCTCATAAATTACCTCGATTACATAACAATCACATTTAGGAACTATTCTGACTTCTGCTATGCGCTCGGCTACTCTCGTCGGCAAGGCAATTGAAGTACCTGATAATTTGACTATTCCTTGCCTAAGACCTACTTTGCTTAGGGATTGAATCGTGTAAACTAAGAGATTTCGTCCTTTTTTTGGCTCCTTATAGCTAGGGATTTTGGGTTTGACCAGAAATTTATCGGGGTGACTTTTAAACTCCGATGAAGCGGCAAAAAATGATGGCCAGTTTTTGTCTAATCCTCTCAAAACTTGTTGGGAAACTTTAGCGGGTAAAGCTTGATACTGTTCTGTCTTTGACCTCAGAGAGGCCATCTGATTATAGGTCAAATAGCCATGACCATAAATGAAGTTTTGTCGGATTAAATAATTGGCTGAGTTGTAGAGATTTTTAGACTGCCAAGATAAATTATCTATCTCAGCCCAAAATCTATGTCCTTTCTTGATAATGTGTCTTTCTGCTACTAACATTATTATCCGTTGTCTTTTAACTCAGCTATAATCTTTTCTGTCTTTCTTTTCGACCTTCTTAATCCGTAAATTCGAGAACAAAAAGAGGTTATAATGGCTATTAAATCTGACATCAACTCATCCTGATTATCCTCACTTTGATTGACAATCTCCACTTTTTTATCTAGTTCTTTTAACAAGATTTCTAGATAATTAGTCCCAAATCTGGCTAGACGGTCTTTGTGTTCAACAATTAAAACATTATAATTGGGGTCAACTAGAATTTTGGCTAATTGTTGGCGATTATCGTTTAATCCACTGCCTACTTCTTTGACAACTTTGTAGATTTTGTAGCCTCTGGCAACAGCATAATCTTTTAATCGGTCAGCTTGTCTATCTAGATTGTCTTTATTTTCGGCACTGGAAACTCTTGCATAAATGCAGGCTATCAAGTCGGGTTTTGAATGGTTGTCATCCGTTATGATAATTGTACCAGAAGGCAATTGATAACCTGTTAAATTCCCTTGTTTCCACCACCTCCAAGCCGTTCGATAACTTATTCCTGTTTTTTTTGCATAGTCTGATAGTTTCATATCTATATATTACCATGCTTGACTATATCTGACTATATTTGTATTGAAACTTTACAATACCTTGAGTCAGCAACACCAGCAGCAGAAAAATTAATTCTGACTCAAAAATAAACTGGGCAATCCGATAAGATTATCCTGCTTAAAAAAGATCGAATTTTGTTGTCGCAATTTACCGATTAATCTTGTTACTGTTACTCTGGTAGTGCCGATGGCGCTGGCAATTTGAGCGTGAGTTAGGGGATAGGGGAGATAATAGCCTTCCACACAGGGTTGACCGTATTCTTCCAATAATAGAACCAAGAACCCCATTAATCGATCGAGGGAGCGTTTTTGACCGAGAATACTCAACCAAAATAACTTACGCTGGTATTGATGGCGAAAAGTTTCCATAACAGCCGCTCGCAATTGCGGCCATTTTTCTATATCTTCCCAGTATAACCAGACTAACTCGGTTCCGTCTAGATGAGCTTGGGCTTGTAATTGAAAGGGAAATTGAGAAACAATCTCAAAAGGTTGACCTGCACCCACAAAACCGAGAAATACTTCCTCACTATCGGCCATAGGTAGTTGACGGGAGGATTTTTGGTCAATAACGTTAACTTGTGCCTTACCAACAATACGAATCGCCCCAGATTCCACAAAGTATAATAGCCCGGGGCGCGTGGCTACTTTTTCATCTTTGGCAAAGGTATGGTTACGATAATGGGATTTTGCCCAGTTAAAGATTTCTGTTTCTTGACCGATTAAGGGTATAAAATCCGACGAAGGAACCGAAGAAGACATTAAAATTAATAACCCACTGGGGCGTTGAGGGAACTGTAAACTAATGTAACAAAAAATTTCTGTGATTGGGGGGGTCTTGTGGCCGCTAGATGGTTATTGGTCAATAATCCCTAAAAGTTGCGGGGATTGAGCAGATAGGAGAATTATTAAGTATTCTTAACAGAATACCCGCCCCAATGTTACAAAAGCGAGATAATCACCTTATCTATTCTTAACTTTTTCTCGCTTTTCTGGGGACTATGGCATAAGATAGGATGCGTGACTATTAGTTTTCTATCTATGATATAGCGTTTCTCTTAAAGATGAAGTATAAAGAAATTTGGCATTATCTCTTGGCGACCGGCTACTGTTAACCGTTCCCTGTTCCCTAAAACCAGATACTTCGTACCTCACTATTAAGATAACTGCTATAGATTATAGTTGATAGATAATTTAAATTTATACTTTTCCTTAAAAACTTCGGTCAAACTTGTATGAATAGCATTAGACAAAAAGTGGAATCCCTCTTGAATCAATTACCAGATGATTGTTCAATTGAAGATATTCAGTATCATTTATACGTTCTGGAGAAGGTGCGTCAAAGTTTGAACGCTGCCTCTCTGGAGAATACAATCCCCCAAGAAGAAGTTGAGGGTCTTTTAAACAAATGGCTGATCGAGTGAATTATCGCCTTGTCTGGTCGCCCAAAGCAATTGAAGACGTGGATGCGATCGCATCTTATATTAGTCGAGATTCCCCGTCCTACGCGGCGGCCGTCGTGCGTCGAATTCTTGATATAAGCTATTCTTTAGAAAATTGTCCCCTAGAAGCGAAAAAATGCGCCGAATTTAGTGATGATACCATCCGAGAAAAGTCTGCCTATGCCTACCGTCTGATCTATCAAATTCAAGGAGCAGTAGTTATTATAGCGGCGATCGTCCATAGTAAGCATTTCTTGGATTGATCGAGTCAGTGATCAGTGATCAACCGTTAGGAGTTAGGAGTTAGGAGTCAGGAGATAGGAGACAGGTTTTAGGTGTTGGAGGTTGGGGTTTTGGGGTTTTGGGGTTTTAGTTCAATTTCCCCGCTTCCCCACTTCCCCACTTCCCCTAACCCCCAACCCCCAATTTTGAGCCTAATTCCCGCTTAATCCGGTTGAGAATCGAGGTTTCATCGAGGGAATCGAGAATGCTGGCCACCACTGCCTTCGGGCCATCGGGTCCCCAGGTGGCCCCATTAGCGAGATAGGTTTTCGTCACTTGGCCGATCGCGTAACAGGATACACCGGCAACCCCCGCTTGAGTCAGGGCGATCGAAGTATAGGGAAGGAGAGAAATGCCGCCAGTGGCAGGAATCGAGAGACCGAGTAATCCTTTTAGGGAACTTAAACCCAAAACCGCTAAAAATTCGCTGGCACTAATGCCACCCATATTGAGGGCAATTTTTTGTAAAAGAGCGATCGCCCCCTGACGAGTTAAATCGATGCCGTATAAGCGAGAAAGAGCGAGAATCATGGCTAGATCGATAACTGCCCCCGTAAACAGATCCAACACCGTCACCGGATTCAGAGCGATCGCCGATGCTTTGATCATCACTGCTTTTTGAATCAATTGATTAGCCCCGCGATCACGGATAGCCATTTTGCGGGCGACAATTTGCTCGTTTACCTCGTCCGCATACAGCATAGAATTGAGTGCTACCAGCGATTTACCCTCTCGCTCTAGAATTTCCAAAATTTTGAGTTTCAGGGCTTCTATCTGTGGTTTTCCGCAAAATCGTTGCATTTTTAGCCGACCATCCTGCCCTTTAACCGTCTCCGCCAGGAGGGGAGAGGCCGCCACCATAACAATCTCATCGGGGGAGAGTAATTCTTTCACCCGTTCTGAGGCGATTTTTTCATAGATAGCGAGGCGATCGACTTCCGGATACTGATCGATTTTATTAAAGACCAAAATCATCGGTTTTCCTGCTTCGCGTAACTTGGCCAAGGCGGAAAATTCCACTTTGGTCATATCACCAGAGATGATAAAAAGGATTAAATCCACCTGCTGCGCCACCTGACAGGCGAGAATTTCCCTCGTTTGCCCATCTACCTCATCAATACCGGGAGTATCAAGCAATTGCACCTGAGCATTACCCTGGCCGTTCAGGGTCAGACGCGCTAGATGAGGGAAAGTATCATCGCTGCTTAACTGCCAATTTACCCCTTTAATGGTGCGGGTAACTCCGTGTAGAGGACCGGTTGTAAAGATTTCTTGACCGACCAGAGCATTTAAAATCGAGGATTTTCCCCGGCCCACCAGGCCAAAAGCGGCAATTTGAATCAGGGATCGATCGAGTTTTTCTAGCAGGGCCACTAGGCGATCAATCTCCGCTTCTAGACCAATTTTCTCGATCGAGGTAAGATCCAGACGATCGACAAGTTTGCTCAGAGAATTGCGTGCCTGATTATAGTTGAGTTCTTCTTGAATAGTGCCGACACCTCGAAGCGCTTGTTCTAGGTCTTCGGTATTCCAAGCTCGATCGAGGAACGGGTCAGAGGTCATTTCAGTTATCAGTTATCGGTTATCAGTTGTCAGTGATTAAGTGGGTGGGTGTTAAAAATTGTCAGATACCCCCCTTATCAAGGGGGGATTAAGGGGGGATCAAGGGGGGATTTATCTTCAATTATAACCAGCTACTTTATTAAGGATAATCAGGATGAGTGTCATCTACGACTTGGAACACATCACCAGCTATCATTATCGTAAACTGGTAACTTTTGGGGAACATCGGGCGATTTTTTTGCCCAGCGCCGGTCACGGTGAAAGAATTATCAGTTATTCTGTAGAGGCGAATATTGCCGCCAAAACGCGCTGGACTATGGATACTCTATCTAACAACGTGGTAGGGATTGAATTCGCTCAAGCAGCGTCAGAATTAATCGTTACCTGTCGATTACGGGCGGAACATTTTGGCTTAAAAGCGATCGCTGATTTTCCCCTCGATCAACGGGCGATCGAAATTCCCATCCAGTACACCCCCGATGAATGGTTAGACCTGGTGGTGTTTATGCGTCCCCACGCTGAGGATGCCGACGGCAGCTTGGCAGCTTGGGCCAAAAGTTTTGTAGCGGGGGATCAAGATGATACCCTCGATGTCATGGCAAGAATGATGGCGGCTATCAAAGATAATTTTACCTACCAATCCCGGGAGAGTGAAGGAACTCAATCCCCCGGAGAAACCCTGCGGCTAAAGTCGGGAACTTGTCGCGATTATGCTTGGTTGATGATCGAAGCTTTGCGAAGATTGGGTTTAGCCTGTCGTTTTGTCAGTGGCTATCTCTACGATGCTGCCCTCGACGGTGGTGAAGTGGGGATGACTGGCTCTGGTGCTACCCATGCTTGGTTACAGGTTTATCTACCGGGGGCCGGTTGGCGTAATTATGATCCGACTAATCAAATTACCGCCGGCTTTGATTTAATTCGAGTGGCGATCGCTCGTCATCCCGGTCAAATCATACCTCTTTCTGGTTCTTGGTTTGGTGATGCCGATGACTATTTATCTATGGATGTTAAAGTGACCATTCGCAAGCTGGGGACGCTGCCAGATTTTGATCCGAGGGAATAGGTTGAATTTCGGGTTTTTCCTTGACCGGCGATCGGTTTCTGACTCCCCCAAAGGAAAACTTACTACTTCACTATTAGGATAACTGCTAAGGTGTTCGTAATTTAAAGCGAATATTCCCGTTAGGTTTTAGCATTTTTATCGATTTTTGTCAAGATATATTTGACACAATTTATTAGAAAAAGGGTTTCTAAAAGAAACCCTTTTTCTGCTTTCCAACTAATCCTATTTGACCTAATAGGTAAGGTCTCGGTGGACAAGCTTCGATTAAGAAGTATCAGTTAACTCAGTTTCCAACTAATCCTATTTGACCTAATAGGTAAGGGAATTTGACTGGTCTGAGCGCACCGCTCAAAACTTTATGTTTCCAACTAATCCTATTTGACCTAATAGGTAAGGAATAAGAGTAAGGCTAATTAATAAATTAGCCTTATTTTTTTAGTTTCCAACTAATCCTAATGTGTAATTAATTTTGCTTAGGTACTTAACTATAAACGGGATTATTTCGGCCAAAGTTTTTGAAATTTTCCCTCTTGACCATTATTAGAACTCTTGCAAATTAATTATATGTTATAATGATGGGTTAACTAATTTTCCCCAAAAAATTAGTTAACCAGTACATTCGTCCTGAATGAAAACTTGAAGTTTAACTTTTAACTCAAAACTCTTTAGATATGCTTTAATTTGGTTATCAAAACCTCTTTATTTAAGCGGCACAAACTATCTCAATTATAAAAATTGAGAATAAATTCTCCTTGACTTGATTAATCTTTAGGCAACTTTTAAGAAGCTGCTATACCTATCCCTAACTCACCGTTATAAATAGCCGCCAACAAGTTAACTCTTAAACTATATCTTCGACGACGATTCCGATATTTACAGGATAAGATTTTAAAGATTTTGAGTTTCCTATTTATATGTTCAATGATAATCCTTTCTTTGGCTAAAGCCTTGTTATACTCTTTTTCTAACTCTGTTAATTTTCTATTTTTCGATTTCTTTTTCGGTGTATAACTATTACTATGGTATGCAGCTATTCCCTGATAACCACTGTCTTCTATGCTGGTAGTTAAAGGATGAAAACGAACTCGACTTTTTTTAAATAAACTAAAATCATGACCTCTACCTTTCCCACAAAAGACACAGATAATTTCCTCGGTATTTTGATCAGCTACTAATTGGGATTTTAAAGTATGATAACCTCTTTTACCCCCCAAAAAATCTTTCTGTTTCTTTTGGGGGCGTTCAATGGGAGTTTCCGTTACATCCATTACCGTTATGACCGGTATCTCTGCTTGATTGAGTAAAGCTTTTTTTCCTTTTAAACGGAAGTTTCCCGATTGTAAAAGCATTTTTTCCGTCTTATTTACAATCCGACATATAGTTGATTCTGATAGTTCCCAGCTTGTACCAATGTGAAAATATGTTCTATATTCTCGCCAATATTCTAACGTTACTAAAACTTGTTCTTCTATAGATAGTTTAGGTTTCGGTCCCCTTTTAGATGGTGAATTAGAGTCGGCTTCAACACTTTTTACTGATTCTACCATCTTTCTATAGGTTTGTTTATACACACCGAAACGGCGTTTGAATTGTTCATCTGATAAGTTTTGATAATCCATAATTTTGCTAATAAACATAGCAAAATTATAGATGATTTCCTGACCTAAGATCACATTTTATTCTTTTTTCCACTTCAATCTAAGAATTGAGAAAAAAGCAAAACCTTATATTATACCATAAAAAAATTATGCAAGAGGTCTTTTGAAAAGACCTGTAGTTTTTTATGCTTCAAACTGAAGTGGGGAATATGGGTTAAAATATTAAAAGGATGCTAAAGATGGCGGCTAGAGTTTCCAGAGTGAGCTATCCTAGAAATACTCCTTACTCCATCCTCCCCCATGCTCGATCGAGTTCTCCATAGTCGTTATCAAGTCCAACAGGTGCTGGGAAAAAAAACTATCTTAGCGAGGGACAGACAGACCACCCAGTTAGTTATCATTAAACTTATTTCTGTTCCTAGTGGGCAAGGTAGTCAGTTTATCGGAGAAATAACCGGTAAAATTGCCCTATTGCGACAACTCTCCCACCCATCTCTCCCCAAATACCTCGATAGCTTTGAGATAGATTCATCCCAAGAACAAATCATCGCTATTGTCCGACCTTATTTATCAGCGCAGCCTTTAGAAAACTATCTTAACTCCAGTTATTTGTTAGCAGAACAAGATCTCAAACAAATTGCCAAATATCTTTTGGAGATTCTCTCCTATCTCCATCAGCAGGATGTCCCCATTAACCACGGCAATATTAAACTTAGTAATATCCTCTTTGATACCCAGTCCCATCGTTTTTATCTAGTTGATTTTGCCTTTGATTCCGATTCTCCCACCACCGACTTAGAGGATATAGGCAAAACTTTAATCAGTTTAGCCACGGGGATTAAGCATCGTTACATACCCGAAAACTTTGAGCAAAAAACTAATCTAAGTGCTTTTTTCATCTATTGGTTAAAAAGATTATCAAACTCCCCCCCAGACCCTCATTTTCGTTCGGTGACAGAAGCTTTAGCCAGCTTATATAGTTGTCAATTGATCTTAGTATCTATTGGCAATCTGACCAAACCCTACGGCAGCGAAGTTACTGTTTATAAAAAAGATAATCTCCTGCAAATAAAAATCGCTAGTAAAACCAAACAAAAGTTTTTCAACAATCTCAAAACCCAGTTAAGACAGTTTTTACCATCCCTATTTTTTACGATCATTCTCTTAACCATAGTCGGTATTTATGATCTCAAACTGGTCGCTTTTTTAATCCCGATTATCCTAATTTTTCTGCTCAATTTAATCTCCTCTAGTTTATCTTGGCAGTTATGGAAATCTTTTTGGCAGGGGGAACTAGAGTTAAAAATTACCCCCAAAAAAGTTTCTCTCTACCAAAAACTCTGGGGGCTGAAATTTAAACTAACTGCCCATGCTGCTAGTTGCGAAATTTATAGTCTCATTCGTCGCAATGTCACCGTCACTATGCAGGGAGAAAATGTTAATATTATTCCTCCTTCTCTGGTTCTCGTTGCCAACCATCGAGAATATGTTATCACTGCCAGTGAAGATGTTAGCGAAGCGGAATTAGATTGGTTGGCACAACAGTTAAGTGATTGGCTACGTTTACCGATTACGAGAATTTAAGGTGTATTAAGCTAAGTTAATACACCCCAAATTTATCTGATAACATCTTCCGATTTAATCAGATGCGCTTCTAGGAACCAGAGACGTTTATCGATGTCCCGGGAGATTTCCGTATAGAGATCTGCTGTGTCGGCATCCCCTTGATTGCCAGTAGTATCAATAGCAGAACGAAGATGGGCGGCGTATAAGGCATAACGTTCGGCTAAAGCAACGATATGTTCACTACCATCGACGATATCAGCCGGATATTCCGGCAGAATCGAGTTAGCGGCAGCGATGCGCGCTGTTCCTAAAGCGGTTCCACCTAAAGCGGTAATCCGTTCTGCTACCATGTCCCCATAGCCTTCTAATTCCGTGGCCATTTCGTCGAAGAGGCTGTGCAATTGGTAGAAATTTAAACCTTTTACATTCCAGTGGGCCTGTTTAACCTGAGTTTTTAGGTCTAAACTAGCGGCAAGGGTTTGGCTTAAGATTTCAACAATAGCTTTGCGGATATCTAATGCTAAATCGATGCGGGTGGCGTAGTATTGTCCCGTGGTTTTGGTTTTGACTGGAGTGGCTACCATAATCTTTCTCCTTGATCAGTTAACAGAATACTCGATAATTTTTGTGGGTGCATAAGGGACTGATTTTGATCCTATTGGACGTTGATAATAAACTGAAAAACGGCCAATTAATTCGGAAAACAAGTAGCTGATAACTGATACTTCCAATGCGCTCAGTACAAGTAACGGCTCGAATCAGCGGCATCAGACAACCTTGAACTGAGCATCAGCAGCCTTCGTCCGTCCGCTGCACTCGAATTGTTAGACCTCTCTTATCGCTCATCTCATGCCAGAAACAAATTCTTGTACCGTAATTCCAGCAGTACGAATAAGACTACGAAGCGTACCCTTTGCCACTTCACGATGATCAGGAACAGAGAGTGTTACCTGTTCGCCCTCCTTAACCATGATAATATGGCTTACACTTTGACGCGCAACTTGCCAGCCGAAGGTTTCAAATACTCGGACTACCTCACGTCCGCTGAGAACAGGAAGAGCAGAGGACATGATTATGCCATTACCTCTACTTGGTGAGTTTCAATCGTTAGGGGTAGCCCACGTTCTGCACGAACTTGAAGGCAGGCGATAATTGCATCTCTGATATTTTCAAGAGCTTCTGCTCTCGTTTTACCTTGGCTGACACAACCCGGAATGCTGGGGCATTCTACAACCCAAACTCCATCTTCGTCACGGTCAAGTGTTACAGTCAACTTCATAAGTACCTAAGCAAAATTAATTACACATATCTAACCACCTCTTGCCTCTTGCCTCTTGCCTCTTGCCTATCTTCACTAGGAAATTAATTTTGCACGACTACTTAAGTTTTCACCACAATCTCCCAGCTTATAGTTTACCTCGTGTTCTCACCTACCTATTAGTGGATGACAAGAACCTTCATTGACATACTCCCACCGTCAAGCTACGCTGTGACGGGGGATTCTTGACCTATCACTATCGGAAATTCCTTGTTCAACGAGACAGCTTAGATTCTCAATGTCTCCATTAAAAACCCAGAGGTCGGACTCTCCCAAGGCGTTTGGGTCGGTTTCTGTTTGCCCAACAGTACCGTTGAGATAATTTCCCAAATATTTCAACCCTTTTTTAAGAATATTTATTGCTGCATTATGATCCCTATCTAAGATTGTTTTACAGTTAGGACATTGGTGAGTTCTAGTGCTTAATGTTTTTTGAACTCTCGTCCCACAAACTGAACAATCTTGGCTAGTAAAATGGGGAGGAACAGCAACACAGACAATCCGATAAATCTTAGCAAAATAATTCAACCATTCAGTGAATTGATACCAAGAAGCATCAGAAATCGACTTAGACAGCTTACGGTTTTTGACTAAGTTTCTTACCTTTAAAGCTTCATAGACTACCAGATCATTAGACTGGACTAACGCCAAAGCGTCTTTAATTGCTTTGTCTTTACGTTGTCTTGATACTTTAAGATGAAGCCTAGCTACTTTTATCCGTTGCTTGTGATAGTTTTTAGACTGTTTCTTTCCTTGACGAAATCGTTTTGATAATCTCCTTTGTGCTTTTTTAAGTCGTTTTTCTGACTTGCTTAAATAACGTGGATTCTCTACAGTATTACCTTGAGCGTCGGTATAAAACTCTTTTAACCCTAAGTCAATTCCTGTTATTTGTCCCGTTGGTTTATGGTATTCTTGCCGTTCTACGTCAATCAAAAACTGACAATAATAACCGTCAGCACGTCTAACAACTCTTACCCGTTTAATCTGTTGCTCTGAATAATAAACTAAGGTTTTTTGACTACACCATAAATCAAATTCTCCTGCTTTAAAACCGTCAGTAAACTTAATTTGACGTCGCTCATCAGATAGTTTGTAGCCTGTTAGTTTGTATTCAACCGAACGACTATGCTTTTTGAACCGAGGAAACCCCTTTTTTCCCGGTATCTTAGCATGACAATTCTGGTAAAACTTACTAATTGATTGCCAGGCTCTATCAGCAGCCGATTGACGTGCTTGTGAGTTTAATTTATTAACCCAAGGGGTCTCTTTATTGTTAGCTAGTACCGCACAAAGTTTTTGGAGATCATTGCGGTTTGTCCCTTGATTGTCCATCCAATAACGAACACAAGAGTTACGCACAAACTGAGAAGTTCTAATAGCTTCATCAAGTTTTTGGTATTGTTCTGGTGTCCCGTTTTTTAACTTGGCTTCTACGACTAGCATTGATTAATCTTCGACCCTGGATAAATTAAGTATAACACAGTTTACCTACAAATGGTAGAATTAAAATCGTGCTTCGCGGTTGATATTCTGGTCGGATTTCATCCCCCGCAAAGGTGAGTATCTTGTCGAAAAATCTAGCGGGGGCATTCATCCGACATTTTAGGTAATCAAAGCTACATCAAGGAAGATACCGAATTGGGTTTTGCCCACCTTCAGCAAACTCAACCCAATTTACGGATGTTGCCCCTATGTACTGAACATGAGTTAATCGAATGTCGTATCGACCTTCCCTGTCTGCTGGCTCTGCACCAGCATGGTTCGCTATGTACAAATTATTCGCATTATTCTCATCATCACGATGATAAAGAATAATACGGTCAACTTCACGATTGGGATCGATCTTCCACTGACCCGTTGAACCAGTGTTGTCATCGTGGAGAACAAAGTGTTTTCCCTCTGTAAAGATAACGACTACCTTTTCATTTGGCTTTATGAAGTCACGGGCTTTCACAAAATCAGCAATTCTCATACTTGTGAGGCACAAAGTTTCTGGTTTTAGTTAGGGAACAGGCAACAGATGGTGTACTTTATAAGACTGAGAAACGCTATAAATGATTAACGAAATACATCAGACTACAATCACACCCAACAAAAAAGCTCTAACTTGCCCGGGCAAAACCTCTCACAGATATCTCTCCAGTTGCAATGGAAAGATAACTTGAGGTCTAACTGATTGATTATGCTCCCAAATAAGCCGCTAATTCTTCCGAACCGCCAATTAATTGCCCGTTAATGAAGACTTGCGGGGTGGTGGTATTGCCACTCATGGCCCGCAGAGAACGACTGGTGGCATCGCGTCCGAGGATAATTTCTTCGTATTGTAGCCCTTTTTCTTCTAACATTTTCTTAGCCCGGAGGCAGTAGGGACAGCCGACTTTCGAGAAAAGAGAGACTAAAGGCGGTTTTTTGGCTTCTGGGTTGATGTAGTTTAACATCGTTTCCGCATCGGAGACTTTGAAAGGATCTCCCGGTTCTTCTGGTTCGATGAACATTTTCTCGATAACACCATCTTTGACTAGCATCGAATAGCGCCAAGAACGTTGACCGAAACCTAAGTCAGCTTTATCGACTAACATCCCCATCCCTGCGCTAAATTCGCCGTTGCCGTCGGGAATCAAGACGACATTATCACATTCTTGATCTTTTGCCCACTCGTTCATGACAAAGGTATCATTCACCGACAAGCAAACAATACTATCTACGCCATTTTCCCGAAAAACTGGGGCTAATTCGTTATATCCGGGTAAATGGGAGGTGGAACAGGTGGGAGTGAATGCCCCGGGTAAGGCAAAAAGAACAACGGTTTTTCCTTTGAATAATTCCTCGCTGGTGATGTTCACCCATTGATTATTTTGACGTACAGGAAAGGTGACATCGGGAACTCTCTGCCCTTCTCGGTTTGGTAGCATAATCGTCAACTCCTAATTGCTAAGTCGTACTCATTTTGAGTTTGTCTAAATTAAGTGTACTCATAACGACTATGAGTTGTCAACAAGTATTTATACTTAAATCAGGAGATAGGAGACAGGAGACAGGAGAATGGGAAATAGACAAAAGGCAGTAATATTGATTAGTTAATTTCCCCACACCCCACACCCAACCCCTTTTTTTACTGAAAAATGATGTTTTCCTTACTGAAAAAAAGCTATAAATGGCTAGGACTAGCGATAATAACGGTAATTTTGGCGATTACACCCGCCGTCATTGCCCAATCAACCACTAGCGCCATACCTCTGGCAAAAATTAACTGGTTACAGGCAATTTTTTTGGGATTTGTGCAGGGAGTGACGGAATTTTTGCCGATTAGCAGTACCGCTCATCTAAAAGCGATTCCCGTCTTTTTGGGTTGGGGAGATCCCGGTGTCACCTATACAGCAGTGATTCAATTGGGCAGTATTGCGGCGGTATTGTCCTATTTTTGGCAGGATTTAAGGCAAATATCCACGGGAATGGTGAAAGCGGTGGCTAGTTCCGATTATCGTTCCCAGGATTTTCGTTTAGCCGTGGGGATTATCCTAGGCACAATTCCGATCGTTTTCTTCGGTTTGTTAATGAAACTTTTCATTCCCGATTTAGATAATTCCCCCCTGAGAAGCATGACAGCGATCGCCTGTGCCTCCATAGTCATGGCTTTACTCTTAGGTACGGCCGAAAAAATCGGGAAACATAAACGCAGTTTCGAGACTTTGCGACAAAAAGACGGGGTTTTAATGGGATTAGCCCAAGCTTTAGCCCTCATACCGGGGGTATCTCGTTCTGGGTCCACCTTAACTGCCGGGTTATTCATGGGTTTAGAAAGGGCCGTAGCGGCGCGATTTTCCTTTCTGTTGGGGATTCCGGCGATAACTTTAGCCGGTTTAGTGGAATTTAAAGGCGTTCTCGACCAGATTAACACCAGTGAATTAATTCCCCTGGGTATTGGGGTAATTTCCTCGGGGATATTTTCCTATCTTTCGATCGCTTGGTTATTAGATTATCTCAAAAAACAGAGTACCTGGGTTTTTGTCTGGTATCGTCTCTTTTTCGGGGTTACTATCCTGATTGGTGTCGCCTTGGGGCGTTTTTCCTGACCTTTTGGCATTCTAATTAGGGTATGCTGAAAAAGTTTGTTGGTGGGGACAGGGTGTGGCCCCCCCAACCCCCCCGACATCGGGGGGGCAGGTGGGGTGTGGGGTGTAGGTTTTTACAGATTTTCATCTGGTCAATTACCTAATTTTTAGGGAAAAAGTCCCTGAATTTTCCCCCCGATCACTCCCAGATATGGTACTTTTTGATTGACAAAAAGTCTAAAAGTCTTACCCAACAAGGTTTTTAGATTTATTCAGCCAATTCTAATTAATTTCTAAAAAATCTTGCAATTTTCTTAGATAAGTAGGGGCATCTTCTAACATGGGAAAGTGAGCAGTATTAGCCATCTCCACATACTGGATATTATTATTCAAATCCGCCGCCATTTTGCCCATTTTGGCAGGAATAATAATGTCTTTTTCCCCTGATACTAAAAGAGTTGGTACCTTAATCTCAGCAAATTTACCAGGCATAATTTCCACTGCCTTTTTACTCACAGATGTATAAATTGTGCCTAGGGCGGCCTCGTAATCTGCCGCTAAAAAATCTTCTAAAAAAGCAATTCTTTCTGATTTTGGGATCGATCGATGCAAAAATCTCGCCATAAATAATTGATCGGCAAAAGGTACTTTTAAAAACCAATCATAACGAAACTGTACCACATACTTACCGAATTTATGGAAGGCAGCAAAAGCCGCTTTATTATACTCAAAAATGCCATTACAGGTTAAAACTGCTTTGACCACTCTTTCGGGGTACATAGTAATAAAAAAAGTCGCCACCGATGCCCCCATAGAGTGACTATTGAGATAGATTTTTTCAATTTCCAAACTATCTAAAAACAATGCTAGATCAAGGGCATATTCTTCTAAATCGTAGGAAAGATCGGGGGATTTTTCCGGCAATTTAGACCGACCAAAACCCCGCATATCGTACAATAAACAATCAAAGCGATCGCAAACTGCCGCAGCAGTCGATCGCCAATAGCGTCCCGATCCTCCCCAACCATGAATAAACACCATGACTGGCTTTTTCTGGGCAGATTCCGACTGTCGAATCCACTCGTAATAGTGGGGAACACCGCGAACAGTGATTGTTTTATCGATTATTTGAGTTTTCATGATAGTTAGATACCTAGCCATCCTCGTAAAGAGTTTTGCAAACGTCGCGCATCTGTCTCCGATAGTCGTCCGATTCTCTTAAGGAGTAAATCTTGTTGGATTGTGTATATCCCCCGCTTAACGGCCGTCGGTACATTCAATCCCTCGTTCTCCCAATCTTCCAGCAAAAACTCGCCCTCCAGTAAATTATTGATGCGACTGGTAAGGGGAACCAGAAAAACATCCCGTGAACGGTGAGGAGAACTAACAATGATAACCGGTCTGATTTTAGCGTCCGCTAAATCTGAAAAAGGATAACGAACGAGAACGATTTCAAGCTTCGAGTAATCGTTCATAGATGTCGTCTTCCAGATTATCCCAAATCTTAGCCAGTGCAGTTTCGCTGACTTTTTGCCAGAAATCCGAGTTTGTCTCCTCCGGGATGAGGGTGACTAAAACCCTAGTACCCTCTGGAATCGGCACGGATTCGAGGAGTTCGATCCGGCCTTCTTTGATGATCGCAGGAACGGTGTTCAGCATGGTTAACCTCGATTTTTCCCCTTAAGCGGATTCTTGACTAGGTAGAGAGGAAGGATGAACCAATAGCTCTGCCGTGGAACGTTTTTCCACCATTTCGCGGGTGATTAAACATCGTTTCACGTCTTTGCGCGAGGGCAATTCGTACATGACATCGAGCATTAATTCCTCGACAATACCCCGCAGGGCCCGGGCCCCAGTTTTGCGACGATAGGCCTCTTGGGCGATCGCTAGGACGGCATCAGATTTAAACTCTAACTGTACATTGTCCATCTTCAACAGTTTTTGATACTGTTTCACCAAAGCGTTGCGGGGTTGCGTCAGGATAGCGATTAAAGCTTCCTCATCCAGGGGTGACAGTGCCGCTAGGATGGGAATCCGACCGACAAACTCTGGAATCATGCCAAATTTGACTAAATCATCGGGAGTCATTTGTTTTAATAACCCTGCCGCTACCTTATCCTTACTAGCTTGGCCATCTCCCGGTTGAATAAAGCCCATGGATTTTTTACCGAGACGCTGATCGATCACCTTATCTAAACCGACAAACGCCCCACCGCAGATAAACAGGATATTGCTGGTGTCGATCTGAATACAATCCTGATAGGGGTGTTTGCGGCCGCCTTGGGGGGGAACATTGGCGATCGTTCCCTCTAACATTTTCAGTAAAGCTTGCTGTACCCCTTCTCCGGACACATCCCGGGTAATCGAGGTATTTTCGCTCTTGCGGGCAATTTTATCGATTTCATCGATGTAGATAATGCCCCGCTGCGCTTCTTCCACGTCTAAATCTGCCACTTGTAACAGACGCAAGAGAATATTTTCCACATCTTCCCCCACATAACCGGCCTCGGTTAAAGTGGTGGCATCGGCGACGGCAAAAGGTACATCGAGGATTTTGGCCAGAGTTTGAGCTAGAAGGGTTTTTCCCGATCCTGTGGGACCAATTAACAGAATATTAGATTTTTGCAGTTCGATGCTATCTTCTGGACTACCGCCACCGGCTTTTTGGGTTTGGATATCTTTGAGGCGTTTGTAATGGTTATAAACGGCCACCGAAAGCACTTTTTTCGCCTCATTTTGACCAATAACGTAGTCATCGAGGTGTTTTTTAATCTCTCTTGGTTTGGGAATTTGTTCCCAAGTGGTTTTGTTTTGGCCCGATCGCCGTTTGTTGGGACGTTCCTCCACTGGGGCGACCGGACTGGGCGGTTCCATCAATTCCTCATCGAGAATTTCGTTACACAGTTCCACACACTCGTCACAGATATAGACCCCCGGCCCGGCGATTAATTTTCGCACTTGTTCCTGGGATTTGCCGCAAAATGAACACTTGAGGTGGGAGTCGTACTTAGACATAGTTTATTTACAGGGAAGTAACGGGAACGGTAGGATCGGGCAGTTCGGGACGGGAAATCACCAGATCGATTAACCCATATTCTTTGGCTTCGACGGCCGACATGAAAAAGTCCCGTTCGGTGTCATTGGCGATGCGATCATAGGGTTGACCGGTGTGGTGAGCCAGCATGGTATTGAGTCTCTGTTTAATATAGAGGATCTCTTTGGCTTGGATGGCGATATCACTAGCTTGACCTTGGGCGCCGCCGAGGGGTTGGTGAATCATGATCCGGCTACTGGGTAGGGACATCCGTTTACCTGCCGCGCCACCACAAAGCAGGAATGCTCCCATACTAGCGGCTAAACCGAAACAAATTGTCGCCACGTCGGGGCGAATTTGTTGCATGGTGTCGTAGATAGCTAGTCCGGCATAAACGGAACCACCGGGGGAGTTGATATAGAGTTGGATATCTTTTTCGGGATCTTCTGCCTCCAAGTAGAGGAGTTGGGCAACGATCGAATCAGCGACCTGATCATCGACGGGGGTTCCCAAAAAGACAATTCTCTCGCGCAAGAGTCGAGAATAGATATCAAAAGCCCGTTCACCCATGCCAGACTGTTCGATTACCACGGGTAAAACGTTAGCTAGGGAGTTTCTCCCCGTGTTGGCGTAGATAGCAGGGCGACAATTACTGGTAATTGGGTAGTCAGGTGATCTCGATTCGAGCATAATTTTTTCGGTTCCGCTATCACAATCTTAGGGGTTTTGCTTGGCTGTGGAGCTTTTATTGGCAAATGTTAAGCATCTTTAGCACTTCTGTCCATCTATTATGCCCTAAGTTTCCCCCGGTTGGCAGGAATCGGTTATCAGTGATCAGTTATCAGGGAATGGGGGAATGGGGGAATGGGGGAATTCAACCAATACCCCAACACCCCAACACCCAACACGACTGCTAACTCCTTACGGTTCTTCCTCGGCTGCCAACACTTCCACTGCGGCGGCTGCCAAGGTTTCTTCCGTTTCCTCCTCCTCGCTTGTTTCTTCCTCTAGGGAACCTTTGGGGACGAGGGTGATAGTAGCTTTTTCTTTCAGCCATTCCAGGGTGTTTTCCGCCAGCATTTCTTCAGTGATCACCTGTTCCAGACGCTGCATATCTATGTCGCGATCGGACAATTGGGACATGATATTAGCGATTTTTTCCGCTACCGCTTCGGGACTGACTTCAATGCCCGCGACTTTAGCCAATTCCTGCACCACCAGAGTCTCTTTCAGACTTTCGATCGCATCGGGACGGGCGTTTTCCCGCATTTTGGGAATATTATCTTTTGTAAACAACTGGTTGACATCTAGACCCATTTGTTGGAACTGCATGAAGCTTTGGGTCAAAATATGCGTCACTTCCTTTTCGATCAGCGTCTCCGGTAAATCTAAAGTCGCACCCTTGACTAATTCCTTGGTTAAAGCGTCATCAATGCTTTCTTTGGTTTCCTTCTCCGCTTGTTCTTGGAAACGTTTCTCTAAACTTGCTCTTAATTCGGCGATTGTTTCCTGATCGCTGACTTCTTGGGCAAAATCGTCGTCAAGCTCCGGTAATTCCTTCGCTTTTAACTCTTTCATCGTAATTGTAAAGATTACCGCTTTTGCTGCCACATCTTCTTTGGGATAATCTTCCGGGAAAGTCAAAGTCATCTCTTTGACTTCTTCCGGTTTCATGCCGATAATTCCTTCCACCATACCCTCGATAAAGCGTCCTGCTTCCATATCCACCCGCAGATCTTCGCCGTCAATATCCGGGATATCCTCGCCAGTTTCGGCGGATTTGCCCCGATAATCAACGATCGCCACATCTCCCAGCTGCGCCCCGCGATCTTCCACGGGAACCAATGTTGCTAACTGTTCTTGACGCTCTTTAAACCAATTTTCCACGGATTCGGGATCATAAACGGTTTCTTCGGCAGTAACGCTCAGATTTTCGTAATCTCCGAGAATAATTGTCGGGGCCACATCCAGGGAAACTGAAAAAGTCAAAGCTTTACCCGGTTCATAGGCAGCGATCAAATCCTCAAACTTAGACAATAGCTGTGGATTGCCCAGGGACTCGATCCCCTCCTGTTTCAGGGCAGATTCGAGGCAATTTTCAATTAATTCCTCAATTACCGCCGCTTTTACCGCCTTAGTTCCCAATCTTTGCAGAAGGATCTGACGGGGAACCTTGCCGGGGCGAAAACCGGGTATATTAACCGACTTCGCTAAATTCTTGACCACTTGCTCGTGGGTGTTTTTCGTGGTTTCGGCGGGAATTTCAATTTCTAAACCTATCTGACTGGCAGGAAGCTTTTCCTGAATAACTTTCATTGATTTTTCTAGCTCTTACGACAAGGAACGTTTATAATAGGGTGAGCGGTGTTTACGCCTGCGGTGGATCCGTCCCGCTCGTGATATTCTAGGGGAATAGCTGCAGTTGCTCCCCAAGCTCTCACAATCTTTTTATTTTAGCGGTCAATGGGGTATATTTAATTTATTCCGTCCTTGGGGCAGTTAAGCCCAATCAGAAAATTTTGCTGATCAAAAGCCGATCAATCCAAGTTTTAGAATAACTCGGTGGACAAAAAAGATTTTTTACTGTAACGATTTCTTCGGATCATTATCATCACCCAACTCGTCAGGAGGTCACACAATTTGAGTCAAAAAGTACGGGTCGCTATTTTAGGAGCCACCGGGGCCGTGGGAACGGAATTACTAGAGTTATTAGCTAGTCGTCAATTTCCTCTCGCTAGTCTAAAATTACTGGCTTCCGAGCGTTCTGCTGGAAAAACCCTCGATTTTCGGGGCGAAAGTCTCCTCATCGAAGCGGTAAACGAGCGCTCTTTTCAGGACGTGGATATCGTTCTTGCTTCTGCGGGGGGGTCCACCTCGAAAGCTTGGGCGAAAACTATTGTCGAGTCGGGTGCGACGATGATCGATAACTCCAGTGCTTTTCGCATGAATCCCGAAGTGCCTTTAGTTGTCCCGGAAATCAATCCCGACAGTGTGGACAATCACCGGGGCATTATCGCTAATCCCAACTGTACGACAATTCTTTTAGGAGTGGCGATCTGGCCTCTCCACCAAGTACAGGCGATCGAGCGAGTAGTAGTTTCTACTTATCAGTCCGCTAGTGGTGCTGGAGCGCGAGCCATGGAGGAGGTAAAAGAGCAAGCGCAAGCAATTCTTGATAATCGGCAACCTCCCACTAATTCCTTTCCCTATCCCCTCGCTTTTAATCTTTTTCCCCACAATACACCGATTAATGGTCAAGGGTACTGCGAGGAAGAAATGAAAATGGTCAACGAAACCCGCAAGATTTTTGCTTGTCCGGAGCTGCGGGTTAGCGCCACCTGTGTAAGGGTTCCCGTCCTGCGGGCCCATTCGGAATCGGTTAACCTAGAATTTAGTCAGCCTTTTTCTGTGGTGAAGGCTAGAGAAATTCTTCAGTCCGCTCCGGGGGTAAAATTAGTGGAAGATTGGGACGCTAATTATTTTCCCATGCCAATTGATGCTACCGGTCGCGATGAAGTATTAGTGGGACGCATTCGTCAAGATATCTCCCATCCTAACGGTCTAGAATTGTGGCTATGCGGCGATCAAATTCGCAAGGGTGCGGCTTTAAATGCTGTACAAATTGCGGAACTTTTAGTCAAGAAAAATCTCGTCGGTTCAAGATTAGCAACAGTTTGATAATTAAGCTATCAGCCTTCAGCTAAATCAAGGCGATAATAATTAGAAAAATAGCTAATTAACCGGATAAGTAAAGTCTGAAAGCTGATTGCTGATCGCTCACAAACTGATGACAAAGGCCGAATCTAAAACCTAATTTGTTAAGCTAAAAGCTTCGATGTACTTAGTTTCTAACCTTCTTTTTAGGTAGGAGGATTGCTAGATTCTTTCTGTTGCCTCTTGCCTTGAGAAGCTGATAACTGATAACTGATAACTGATAACTGATAAATGAGTGAAACAACATATTTTGGACGAGTAATTACGGCGATGGTGACCCCCTTCACCGTCGAGGGTCAAGTTAATTATGCCCTGGTGGAAAAATTGGCCGATTATCTAGTTACTCACGGTAGCGATGGTATAGTGGTCTGTGGGACGACGGGAGAATCACCCACCCTAAGTTGGCAGGAAGAATACGAACTATTTAGTATTGTCAAAAAAGCGGTTAATGGTCGGGGAAAAGTGATCGCGGGGACGGGTTCTAATTCCACTTCCGAAGCGATCGAAGCTACCCAACAGGCTGCTAAACTGGGTTTAGATGGTTCTTTACAAGTGGTTCCCTACTACAATAAACCACCCCAAGAGGGTTTATACGAGCATTTTCTGACCATTGCCAAAGCTTGTCCCGATCTGCCAGTAATGCTTTATAATATCCCCGGTCGTACGGGTCAAAATATGACCCCGGAAACGATTATTAAACTGGCAGCAGTTGATAATATTGTGGCGGTAAAAGAAGCTAGTGGTAATTTAGAACAAACCTGCAAGATTTACTGTCATACCCCTGAAAATTTCGCTATTTATTCCGGCGATGATTTTCTCACCTTACCCCTGATGACCTGTGGTGCGGTGGGGGTGGTCAGTGTTGCTAGTCATCTGGTGGGAGAAGAAATCCAAGGGATGATTCAAGCTTTATTAACCGGAGATGCAGCCAAAGCGATCGAGATTAACTTGAAATTATTTCCCCTGTTTAAAGGTTTATTCTGTGCCACTAATCCAATTCCAATTAAAGCGGCCTTAAATCTAGTCGGTTGGGAAGTGGGGGGTCTAAGACTTCCTTTATGTTCCTTAAGTCCCGAACTAGAAGAAGGATTAGCAAAAATCATGCAAGAATTGGCTTTAATCTAGAAAAATACTAGAAATTCTTGCCCACTAAACTGGGATTTTTCGAGAAAGTAGGTTATAATATTAATAGCTTAACTAGAAGAAAAGAAATATAGTTTAGAACTGCTAGAAAGTATTGATACTAAGTGAGTTTAGCTAGGTGTTATTTACCTAGTTCGACTTATTCTAACTATTCATTTTTTGAGATTTCCCGTCCAAAAAAACCACCTGAAAAATCACCATAACTTACCATCAAAGGACACCTAATGAATCAAGATAAAACCCAAGCAAAACTAAAGATCATTCCCCTAGGAGGACTACACGAAATCGGCAAAAACACCTGTGTTTTTGAGTACGATGATGAGATTATTCTCTTGGATGCCGGTTTAGCTTTTCCTTCCGATGATATGCACGGGGTCAATGTAGTGCTTCCCGATATGACTTATCTAAGAGAAAATCGCCATAAAATTAAGGGTATGATCGTCACCCACGGTCACGAAGATCATATCGGTGGCATTCCCTACCATCTCAAACAATTTGATGTGCCAATTATCTACGGTCCGCGCCTAGCGATGGCTTTATTGCGGGATAAATTGGAAGAAGCAGGATTAGCAAATCGTACCAAATTAGAAACCGTTGCTCCTCGGCAAATGGTGCGTTTAGGTAAATCTTTCATGGTGGAATATATCCGCAATACCCACTCGATCGCCGATAGTTTTTGTGTAGCAATTCACACTCCTTTAGGGGTAGTTATTCACACGGGAGATTTTAAAATTGACCATACTCCCGTGGATGGCGAATTCTTTGATCTACAAAAAATTGCCGAACATGGCGAGAAAGGGGTGCTATGTTTATTGAGTGATTCCACTAACGCGGAAGTACCCGGTTATACTCCTTCGGAAGCTTCCGTTTATCCCGGTTTAGAGCGGGTTTTTAACCAAGCAACGGGACGGATTATGATCACTACCTTTGCCTCTTCGGTGCATCGGATTAATCTGGTGTTGAAATTGGCCCAGAAATTTAACCGGAAAGTGGTGGTAGTGGGTCGATCGATGTTAAATGTCATCGCTCATGCGCGTAATTTGGGGTATATAAAATGTCCCGATGATCTGTTTGAACCCTTGAAAGCGACCCGCAATTTAGCCGATGATAAAATCGTCATTTTAACCACAGGCTCCCAGGGGGAACCTTTAGCGGCCATGACGCGGATTTCTAAGGGTGAACATCCTCATATTCGCGTGCGTCAGGGGGATACGATTGTCTTTTCCGCTAATCCGATTCCGGGTAATACGATCGCTGTGGTCAATACAATTGATCGCCTGATGATGCAGGGTGCTAACGTAGTTTACGGACGCGATAAGGGAATTCACGTTTCCGGCCATGGTTCCCAAGAAGACCATAAATTGATGCTATCTTTGACCCGGCCGAAGTTTTTTGTGCCAGTGCATGGAGAACACCGAATGCTGGTCAAACACGCTCAGATGGCCCAAAGTATGGGTATTCCCGCCGAAAATATGGTAATTGTCAAAAATGGTGACACGATCGAGTTAACTGGTGATCGCATTGGACTTGGCACACCAGTGCCTTCGGGAATCGAGTTAGTCGATCAAGCGGGTGTGGTCCACGAACACATTATGCAGGAAAGACAACAGTTAGCCGAAGATGGTGTGATTACGATCGCAACCTTCGTTAACGGGGAGGGACAATTAAGCGCACCCCCAGAGATTAATTTGCGCGGTGTGGTGACAAAAGTGGAAATCTCGCTGCTGAATCAGCTAATTATTCGGGCGATCGAACGCTGTTTAAGCGATCGCATCGGTGAATTTAAAACCGCCACGGGGGCCACGGATTGGGCCGGTTTGCGGGCCGAAATCGAGACGACTTTGCAACGTTTAATCAAACGGGAGTTACAGAGTCAACCCCTAGTGATTTTCCTCCTGCAAGCGGCGGCAACGGAACCAGCGAACAATCGTACTTATCGCCGCCGTCGTCCCGCAGCTACCATGGCCTCCTAATAAGCTAAACGGCTTTTACTTCGGATCACCGATATAGACTCCAAAAGGGTTATAGCTGTTGGATCATGCAGGTTAAGCGCCGTTTAGCTTAGCAGTGAGCAGTGAGCAGTAATCAGTGATCAGTAAACAGTGAAAAGATGGCAAGAAACTGCTATTTAATACTGGTCACTTAACACATACTGCTCACTTAAAACTCAAATCTGATAACTGTTAACTTACCCACTGATAACTGATAACTGATAACTGATAACTGACCATGTTCCATGCTGCCGATTTGCGATCGCTGCTGACCGCCGTTGCCAGAGGAGAAATTAACCCGGAGACAGCCTTAGATAAACTTAAACATCTGGCCTTTGAACCGGTGGAAGACTTCGCTAAAATTGACCATCATCGTCAATTAAGAACGGGATTTCCAGAGGTTATCTGGGGGCCGGGTAAAACCACCGCTCAAATCGCCCAAATTATCAATGTTTTGCGTCAAAATAGTCCCGTGGTTATGGCCACCCGCATTGAAGCAGAGATAGCAGCTCAGCTACAGGAACAGGTGACAGACTTAGTTTATTATCCCTTAGCCCGCATCTGTGCCATTGCCGCATCCGCTCCAGAAAATCCCCCAAAAGGGATAATTTCCATCCTAACGGCGGGAACTGCCGATATTCCCGTAGCGGAGGAGGCGGCGGTTACTGCTCAATTATGCGGTTTTTCCGTGCAGCGTCTCTGGGATGTGGGAGTAGCGGGAATTCATCGCCTCTTGAATCATCGCCATCTACTGGATGCTGCCGATGTGTTAATTGTTGTTGCGGGAATGGAAGGAGCCTTACCAAGTGTGGTAGCGGGATTAGTCGATCGCCCGGTGATCGCCGTTCCCACCAGTATCGGTTACGGAACCAGTTTCGGTGGTATTGCTCCTTTGTTAACTATGCTCAATTCCTGCGCGGTCGGTATCGGTGTGGTTAATATCGATAATGGTTTTGGGGCTGCCATGTTAGCCGGCCAAATTTTACGCACGGCGGCCAGATTAGCCTAGATTTTCCCTCATCTCAGGCTGAAAATCCTATACAGTTGGTATAGGGATAAACTACTTTGAAAAAGAAGCCGATATGCACCTAAGTGAAATTACTCATCCCAACCAGTTACATGGTTTATCACTCCGTCAATTAGAAGATATTGCCCGTCAGATTCGCGAAAAACACCTCCAGACGATCGCCGCTACCGGTGGACATTTGGGACCGGGGTTAGGAGTCGTAGAACTAACGATCGCCCTTTACCAGACCCTCGATCTCGATCGAGATAAAGTCCTTTGGGACGTGGGACACCAAGCTTATCCGCACAAACTCCTTACCGGTCGCTATAACGATTTTCACACCCTGCGCCAAAAAGACGGCATTGCGGGCTATCTAAAACGTTGCGAGAGCAAATTTGACCATTTTGGGGCTGGACACGCCTCTACGAGCATTTCTGCGGGGTTAGGAATGGCTTTAGCCCGGGATGCCAAGGGGGAAGATTTCAAGGTGGTATCGATCATCGGGGATGGCGCTTTAACCGGGGGTATGGCCCTAGAGGCGATTAACCATGCTGGACATTTACCGAACACCAACATCATGGTTATCCTCAACGATAACGAGATGTCCATTTCCCCCAACGTCGGGGCAATTTCCCGCTATCTCAATAAAGTTCGTCTAAGCGAACCCGTCCAGTTTATCGCCGATAATCTCGAAGAACAATTTAAAAATCTACCCTTCTTCGGGGATTCCCTCACTCCCGAAATGGAACGAGTCAAAGAAGGGATGAAACGGTTAGCAGTTCCCAAGGTTGGCGCGGTCATCGAAGAATTGGGCTTTAAATATTTTGGCCCGATTGATGGTCATAATATTCCCGAATTAATCGCCACTTTTAAACAGGCCCATAAGGTCCACGGACCGGTTTTCGTCCACGTTGCCACCGTTAAAGGCAAAGGCTACGAATGGGCCGAAAAAGATCAAGTGGGTTATCATGCCCAAAATCCCTTTAATTTAGCCACGGGTAAACCGATTCCCTCCAGTAAACCGAAACCCCCCGCTTATTCTAAAGTTTTCGGGCATACTCTCACTAAATTAGCGGAAAATGACCCGCGCATTATCGGTATCACCGCCGCCATGGCTACTGGGACGGGATTAGACAAATTTCAAGCAAAACTGCCGAAACAGTACATCGATGTGGGAATTGCCGAACAACACGCCGTTACTCTCGCTGGTGGTCTTGCTTGCGAAGGAATGCGCCCGGTTGTCACTATTTACTCTACTTTCCTGCAGCGGGCTTTTGATCAGATTATTCACGATATCTGCATTCAAAATCTACCGGTTTTCTTCTGCATGGACCGGGCCGGTATTGTCGGGGCCGATGGACCGACCCACCAAGGGATGTACGATATCGCCTACCTGCGTTGTATCCCCAATATGACCATTATGGCCCCCAAAGATGAGGCGGAACTGCAAAGAATGGTGGTGACGGGGATTAATCATACCAGCGGCCCCATTGCCATGCGTTACCCCCGGGGCAACGGTTTGGGGGTTCCCCTGATGGAAGAAGGTTGGGAAGCTTTACCCATCGGTAAGGGCGAAATTCTCCGCAGTGGCGATGATATTCTCCTGTTGGGATACGGCACGATGGTCAACACTTCCCTACAGGTGGCCGAAATCCTCAGCGAACACGGCATCGAAGCCACAGTGGTTAATGCTCGTTTTGTCAAGCCCCTTGATACAGAACTTATCTTTCCCCTTGCCCAACGTCTTGGTAAGGTGGTGACTTTAGAAGAAGGTTGTTTGATGGGTGGTTTTGGTTCTGCGGTTTTGGAAGCTTTACAGGATGCTAATATTCTAGTTCCGGTCAAGCGTTTCGGGGTTCCCGATAAATTAGTGGACCACGCAACACCAGAGGAATCCTTCGCTGATTTGGGTTTAACCAGTCCCCAGATTGCCCAACAGGTTTTAGCGGCATTTTTTAGCCAAAAACAAACCGCTAACGTTGGTTAAAATCTCAAGATTAGCTTATCCAGTTTTCCCGAAAAATTAGGGAAGACTGGCTTTTTTGGTCTAGATAGTCAATGAAGACTGCCGGCAATAAATAGTGAGGGGAACGAACCACAGAGACACAAAGGACACAAAGATCGATCACTACTATATAAGTTAAATTTATCACACAAAGAATAAGAGAGTCCAGTAGCTTTAAGAGCATCAGCCATGAGTTGGTCATCGAAAATTTGGGTCTGAAACCCCGCCGTTTTACGGCGGCTTTACTGTTAAATATTAGCACATTTACGAAATATATGCTAAAATGTGAGACATGGAAAAAGCCTATTCGTTTCGATTTTACCCAACACCCGAACAAGAGTCGCTATTGCGGCGCACATTGGGCTGTGTAAGATTAGTTTACAACAAAGCTCTCCACGAACGAACACAAGCTTGGTACGAAAAGCAAGAAAGAGTAGGCTACGCTCAAACTTCTTCAATGCTAACTGATTGGAAAAAGCAAGAAGAATTAAACTTTCTCAATGAAGTAAGCTGTGTACCCTTACAACAAGGGTTAAGACATTTACAAACAGCTTTCACTAATTTCTTTGCTGGTCGTACTAAGTATCCTAGCTTTAAGAAAAAACATCAGGGAGGAAGTGCCGAATTTACCAAGTCTGCTTTTAAATTCAAAGACAAACAAATCTATTTAGCTAAATGCACAGAACCTTTACCTATTCGATGGTCAAGACACATCCCAGAAAGCTGTGAACCAAGTACAGTAACAGTCAGATTACATCCCTCAGGACGTTGGCATATTTCAATTAGATTTGATGACCCAACGATTAAGCCATTACCAGTAACAGATAAAGCCATTGGAATTGACTTAGGAATTAGTAGCCTTGTCATTACCAGCGATGGTGACAAAGTATCTAATCCTGAGCATTTTAAAAAGCATTATCGGAGACTGCGAAAGGCCCAAAAAAGCCTTTCTAGAAAACAGAAAGGGTCAAAAAATCGGGAAAAAGCAAGAATCAAAGTAGCAAGGATTCACGCTCAAATCACCGATAGCAGGAAAGACCATTTACACAAGCTAACCACTCAATTAGTTCGTGAAAACCAAACGATTGTGGTTGAGAATTTAGCCGTCAAGAATATGGTCAAAAACCCGAAATTATCTCAGGCAATATCTGACGTTAGCTGGGGAGAAATCACTCGACAATTAGCCTATAAATGCCGTTGGTATGGGAGAAATTACATCGAAATAGATAGATGGTTTCCTAGCTCTAAAAGGTGTAGTAATTGCGGGCATATTGTCGAAAAGATGCCGTTAAATGTTCGAGAATGGGATTGTCCAGACTGTGGGACACACCATGACCGAGATGTTAACGCTAGTAAAAATATTTTGGCCGCAGGGCTTGCGGTGTCAGTCTGTAGAGCGACCATAAGACCAGAACAGAGTAAATCTGTTAAGGCAGGTGCGGAACCCCGCAAGGGAAAGAAGCAGAAACCTAAATCGTGAGGTTTGGGAATCACCGTCCGTTTACGGCGGCGAGGATGTCAACGTATGGCTTCTGGCGTTGAAACAAATTTTGTTTTAGAGCTAACCTTTGAGCAAGAGCAGAATAGGAGGATATGTCAACCATGTTAACCACTGATCTAGAGATAAGACTAGCAGCTTTAGAAGCTGAAGTAGCACTGCTTAAGCGTTTGCTACCTACTGTCAGCGAAACTCCCTGGTGGGAAAAAATTGTCGGCACTTTTGCTGACGATCCGGTTTACGAAGAGGCAATGCAGTTTGGTCAAGAGTACCGTCAGTCCCTAAAACCATTAGCCGAGGAAGCATCCGAATCCTGAAATGTATCTCCTTGATACCGATCATATTAGCATTCTCGATCGCGGGGGACAACAGGCACAACAACTGCTGAAAAAACTGGCTGCTATTACAAGCAGCGAAGTTGCCACCACAATTATCACCTACGAAGAACAAATGCGGGGATGGCTCAGTTACATAGCCAAGACCAGTTCGATTGAAACCCAAGTTGTTGCCTATCGAAGGCTAGAAAAGCACCTCGCTAATTATCGCACGATTCCCATTGTCGGCTTTGATGAAAAGGCAGGTCAAGTTTTTCAAGAACTTCGGGTAACTTACCCTCGTTTGGGTTCGATGGATTTGAAGATTGCTGCTATCTCAATGGTTAATCAGGCTATCCTGCTGACGAGAAATCTCTCAGATTTTGGGCAAATTGCCGGTTTAAGAGCAGAAGATTGGACGATTACAGGCAACTGAATTACCTATGGAAAACCAACTTTGGCAGCGAATCACCCCCAGAGATAATTTATGTTTGTTTTTATAAATGCACGTCATCAGCTATCGAAGACTACGAGAATTTACGAATAAACACGCTGATTCCCGAATAGCTTTAGAGAATTGGTATAAAATTGCCAGTCAAGCGATTTGGTATAATTTAGTTGAGGTTCAAACAGTATTTCCTAAAGCAGAAGCAGTTGGTAACTTTACTGTTTTTAACATTAAAGGGAATAGTTATCGTCTCATAACCAGTATCGATTATCAGAAGCGGCTAATTTATATCAAGTATGTTTTAACTCACGCTGAATACGATAAGGAGCAATGGAAAAATGACCCTTACTTTTAATCCAGAAAAATACAAAGAATTACTAGCTCGCCATTTACCTAAAGTTATTAAAACAGAGGCAGAAAATGAAAAAGCTTTGGCTATTGTGGAAGAATTAATGCACCGTCAGCAGCGAACTCCCGAAGAAGATCAACTTTATGAGCTTCTAATTTTTTTAATTGAGAATTTTGAAAAAAGCTTTTATCTACAGGAATCAACCACACCTCATTCTATGTTATTGTTTTTGATGGAACAGCAAAGCGTTAATAAGAAAGACATAGCCATAATCCTTGGATCTGACAAAATTGCCTCTAGTTTAATTAAAGGAAAAGGGTCAATTACCCAAGAACAGGCGAAATTATTAGGACATTTCTTTAATGTAGATTATAGTTTGTTGATGTAGATACGATCCCCTCTAGCTTGGGGAGCATCTCACCTTTGCAATGAGCATAAATACTTAGTGGAAAAATAGGCTTTTCGAGGGTAATTCTTGTTTTAATTCTCCATGTACGCAGTCTTTAAAAGCCTCTATTTCGTTCCAAGACACGATTAAGAGTGGCTTTTAGGCTAAGTATAATTACTTATCGCGTAAGTGAGATGCTCCCTCTAGCTTGTAGGTTGAGTTGAGCGATTTAATACTTAGGAGAAAACTGCTCGATTCAATAATTTGAGCCAAAACCCAATATTTTTAAAGACATCGGTGCAGTTTCCCGCAAGTGTCGCTCATTTTTGATAGACAAAAGTTATTGCTGTCACCCCAAACACAAGTTTACTGTCCCACCCGCCAAATTTTGATAGTTTCGTCACCACTACCACTAGCTAAATAGCGGCCATCGGGACTATATACCACTGAGTAAACCGGACTAGAATGACCAGTAAGGGTACGCAATTGTTTTCCCGTTGCTACCTCCCAAATTTTGATAGTTTTGTCCCAACTCCCACTGGCTAAATAGCGGCCATCGGGACTATATACTACTGACCAAACCACCTTAGAATGACCAGTAAGGGTACGCAATTGTTTTCCCGTTGCTACCTCCCAAATTTTGGTAGTTTTGTCACCATTCCCACTAGCTAAATAGCTGCCATCGGGACTATATACCACTGACCAAACACTACCAGAATGACCAGTAAGAGTACGCAATTGTTTTCCCGTTGCTACCTCCCAAATTTTGATAGTTTTGTCACCATTCCCACTAGCTAAATAGCGGCCATCGGGACTATATACCACTGATAAAACTGGGCTAGAATGACCAGTAAGGGTACGCAATTGTTTTCCCGTTGCTACCTCCCAAATTTTGATAGTTTTGTCCCAACTCCCACTGGCTAAATAGCGGCCATCGGGACTATATACCACTGAGTAAACCTCCCCATAATGACCAGTAAGAGTACGCAATTGTTTTCCCGTTGCTACCTCCCAAATTTTGATAGTTTTGTCATTACTCCCACTAGCTAAATAGCGGCCATCGGGACTATATACCAGTGACGAAACCGTATCAGAATGACCGGTAAGAGTACGCAATTGTTTTCCCGTTGCTACCCCCGAAATTTTGATAGTTTTGTCACCACTCCCACTAGCTAAATAGCGGCCATCGGGACTATATACTACTGATTGAACTGAGTCAGAATGACCAGTTAGGGTTTTATCGAGAAAACTATGTTCTGAAATTTTTTTTCTTGTGGTGAGTTTATTGGTGGGTGAGTTTATTGGTGCAATTTGAGGATTTACTTCTTGACTTTTAAAATAACCGTAACCTTGAGTTATTCCTATCCCTAATAACAAAACTCCACCAAGAGCTATCATTCTATTTCTCAGATTATTATTTTTAACCGGTTGTGCTGGTGTTTTTTTGGGTACAGCTACGGGTGAAACCGGCGGAGAAGAATTAATCTTAGGAATAACTGGCGATTGTTTTTGAGTTACAACAGGCTGCGGATTTCGTTGTGCTGGTGGAGATGGTCTATTAGGAGTTATAGGAGGTAACTTTAATTGCCGTTCAATCTCATCCAAACGTTGTAAAATCACCCTAGTATTAGCCGGTCTATTCCTTGGTAATCTCCCCATCAACTCATCAATAAAATCCAACAATAACGGGTGAATATTTTCCGTTTCTTCTCGCCAAGGTAAAACATCATTAATCGGATCATACATTTCTAAGGGATGTTTTCCGGTTAATAAATGTACAAAAGTTCGTCCTAAAGCATGAAAATCTGATTGAATCACCGCTTGGCCATGTTGTTGTTCATTGGGTGTATATCCGCGTGAGATAATACCTGTCACCTGTTGACCTTTTACCTTTTGATGATAGGTTTGGGTTTCTTCCCTTGCTGTCCCAAAATCAATTAACACCAACTCGCCACTATTCCGCAACATGATATTAGGAGGTTTAATATCTCGATGCAGCCAATTCTGTTGATGAATTTTATCGAGAATTAAAGTAATTTCTCTCAGCCATTTTAAGGCTCGTTTTTGACTTAAATTATCATACTGGTTGAGCCACTGTTCTAAATTAATCCCCTCCACTTTTTCCATAACTAAACAGTGTAATATTTTCCCCTCCCTCGTGGAATATTGAAAATAGGCATCTGCTCGAGGAACACCGGTGACATTTTGACGACTCAACTCTAATAAAACGTCATATTCCCGTTTAAATAATTCCAC
This sequence comes from Microcystis aeruginosa NIES-843, assembly GCF_000010625.1. NCBI lineage: Bacteria > Bacillati > Cyanobacteriota > Cyanophyceae > Chroococcales > Microcystaceae > Microcystis > Microcystis aeruginosa. Next base: position 5,795,773 of record NC_010296.1, on the reverse strand, counting down.
TGCCTTCGGGTCATTATTACATTTTTCTTGTAATACCTTGAGGATTTTGGCTGTAAAACCTTCAAAAGCTTCATAAACAACCCCAAAACCAGTCGTATCACTCAATAACCGACTTACCCTATATTTACCATTTAACAACAACTCAGAGCCGCAACTTTGACAGTAACGAGTATTCGAGTTATTATTGCTCGGATGCTCCGGTTGAGAACAATCGGGATTAATGCAGTAACAGGGTTTCATCTCGGCTATCAGTTATTTTATTGAGTGAATAATTGAAAGTTTTCCCTTACCTGTCTTTGAAGGCATTTTATCATAAGTAGCTGGTTATAATTAAATTAAAAATGGATTTTAGATTCGATCCCCCCTGCCCCCTTGATAAGGGGGGTGCCGATCCCCCCTTAGTCCCCCCTTAATCCCCCCTTAATAAGGGGGGCATCTGATAATTTTTAACGCCTACCTACTTAAGTAAGCTAAAACGGATTTTAACCGCCTATCTTTAGATTAGCTGTCTCGGAGTCTCGACTAGGAAATTAATTTTGCACGACTACTTAACTAACACTCCATTCAGAAAAATTTCGGCAATACCTTCGGCCATTTCTTGTAAAGCTAAGGGGGAAGCATTACTATCTAAAATAGTTTCACTGGAAAAACCGGCAATTGCGAACATTCCTAGAAAAACCTGGGCGACAATTTTCGGATTCATGGGACGATAGACACCACGATCGATCGCTGTTTGAAAAAAAGCCTCGGCCACATCGGTCATTTTAGCAATTACCTCCGATTGAATTCGCTCTTTTAATTCGGGGTGAAATTGCGCCTCTATAAAACAAACTCGCAATAAATCGCTATTTTCTCGCATTCTCAACACCCTACGTCGCATCACCTGCGCTACCGCTTTATAACTGCCCATTTCGCTCAATTCCGTCAGCAAGTCGGTGAGAATATCCACCCATCCCCTAGTGGCCACTTCGATTAAAATCGCCTTTTTGTTGGGAAAATAACGAAATAAAGTTCCTTCTGCCACATTTGCGCTTCCTGCTAGGTCTTTGGTCGTGGTTCCTTCATAACCCTTAGCGGCAAATAAACGTAAAGCGGCCTGTAGAATACGACTACGGGTATCTTCTTCCCCAGAATTGGTCTCAGCTAGGGAACGTCGAAAAAGACTTTGCATAATTATTGACAGCTAGAACGGGATAGAGCCATTGTCATCGATCAAGTCAGGTGTTTACTCAAATGCTTCATAAAATTTTGAGTAATTGGGGTAACTTGGCCTTTAACAACGAGCGCACGAGCTTGACAATGGGCTAAGTTCTCGGCCAAGATAACCGAAAGATTTTCATTCTCCCAGATAAAGCCTAGTTCTAGCTCCAAATGCTAGGGCAAAACGTTGACACTTGCTCCCCTATCAATCAAACCTTACTCCAGACTGCCGAAAAACATCGTCAGTGCCAGGCTGTAACCAGTATTTTCCACCATTTTTTACTGTCTCTAAACTATTATGGAAAACTACAGGCCGCATCCCCCTTAGGCATGAGTATAATTATTCATTGATGAAGTTGTGAGAAAATAGAGAGAAATACAAGGAAAAAAGCCATGCTAGGGATACCCCTGCAAGAAAAAGCCCAACTAGAGAAATATCTCCTGGAAACCGCCAAAATTCTCTGAAAATATACCGAACCAGAAAAGCTCAACGACTTCGAGAATAATGAAAAACTTTCTAGACTCAACCAACCGAGGGGAAAAAAATAATTTCCTCATCCCCCTTGCCTATATCCTAGGAATAGCCCTCCCCTTTGTTTTAGTCTATTTTCTCCCCATTTACCACGTTACCGATACTTTTCTCTTTAGTAGATGGGGGGATTGTCTCGCAGCAGGTACAGTATATATGGATTGTCCTCCCAAAGTCCCCAACTATCCTAGTATAGGCATACTGGCAAGTGGCGGAGTAATTGCGGCGATAAAATCCCTATTGGGAATTAGCGAAAAAACCGAAGCTATCTACTACTTCCGTTTTTACCTAGCGTTTGTTGACGCTCTCAATTTTCTCCTTCTTACCTACCTAGCAAGAATCTTAAAATTCAAACGCCCCGTAATCATCGGTTTCAGTATTACCCTAGTGCTATTTCTGTGGGCGGCAGGTTCTCTCTGGGGACAGATTGACAACGTAGGCTTATTATTTTGCCTCCTGGCTACCATTGCTTTCTTCCAATCTTGGAGTGAGAAAAACACCCTCCTCAAAAATATCCTCTGGTTTCTCCTCGGGATGTTTAGTTTAGTCCTATTCATTCTCACTAAACAACTCTTTATTTTTTCCCTACCCTTTTTTGCCCTAGTTATCCTGACCACAGGTTACAAATTCCAGCAAAGATACCAGACTAAAGGCTTAATCTGGCTGGGAGCAACTCTACTTTTAAGCCTCGGATTTTTCCTCTACCTAGATAGCTTATTTGCAGTTCCCCTCAGACTGATTCAGTCTAGTTTCCTCTTTGTCTTAAAATCTGGTAGTGGTCACGGTGATAAAATCTCAGGAAATGGCTTTAATATCTGGATATTTCTCGGTTTAGAACCCCGCGCTTCCTCCCGAGTACCTTTTATGGATTTGCAACTAGGTAGCTGGAAAAAAGGTATCAGTCCTTACCAAGCAGGGCTTTTACTCTATGCTGGTTTCATGGGTTTTCTTCTCTGTACGGGTTTAATCAAGATTTGGCAAATTCTCAGAACCAAAACCGAGGCGATTAGCCCTAAACATAATCCTACCTATTTAATGGTACTTCTCTGCCTTTTCCATGGACTAAGTTACCTAGGTTTTAATATTCTTCTCAGTGGCACTCATCAGCGCTATCTCTATATAGGTTATCCTTTTATCCTGATCAGTATTATCTGGCTCTACTATCAGGATTTCCTAATATCCAGACGCGCCCTACTCGCCTCTTTATTTGCTGCTTTTGCCTACGCTTGTTTTCTTTATTCCCAAGTCTCTAATGCTTATGTGGTACAAGCACAACAGTATTTAGGTTTTCAACAACCGCCGAATGTTCCCTTATTACCCAAGTTCTTCTTTATCTTTGAAAGACATCAGTTTCTAGGTGCTGTTCATCTGTTCTTGCTAGTCTTCCTAGTAGATATTTGGCAACAGCTAAGTAAAAGACAGATTATGCTTCCTAGTTCAGATAATATAGTCATTTCAAATAAGTATGATGCAAGGGAAAAATAGGATAACTAAAGCCGCCGCTCTATTTAAGATAGTTGCAGCAACAATATATAGGGCTGGCTGAATAATGGTAAAACCCTTGTTGGTTAAGACTTTTAGAGTTTTTGTCAATCAAAAAGTACCAGATATGGGAGTGATCGGGGGGAAAATTCAGGGACTTTTTCCCTGAAAATTAGGTAATTGACCCCTTCAAAATCGGTAAAACCCTACACCCCACACCCCACACCCCACACCCTGCCCCCAAGAAAAACTTTTTGCCGCAAACCCTATCTACACATTTGACCGTCGGGCGGGCGGCTCTAGGCTTAACCCTAGTGGTCTGTCTCGGTTTCAGGCTTTTCCTCTAGGTTGTTTTGACGGAGATACCAGCAAGGGAATCTTTAAGAAATTACCCAAAATCCCTGAGTATAGATATTGACGGCGCTAGACTCCCAACGTATAGATAAATACTGTTTCTGGAAGCCCATGACTGTGAGCTACGAAAAAATCACCCCACCGACAACAGGCTCGACAATTACTTTTTCTGACGGAAAACCTCTAGTTCCCGACGATCCCATCATTCCCTTCATTCGTGGTGACGGTACGGGAGTCGATATCTGGCCCGCAACCGCAAAAGTTATCGATGCAGCGATCGCCACAGCCTACGCTGGTCAAAGGAAAATCCATTGGTTTAAAGTCTATGCTGGCGATGAAGCTTGCGAAATCTACGGGACTTATCAATATCTACCCCAAGATACCTTGACAGCGATTAAAGAATATGGTATTGCCATCAAAGGTCCCTTGACCACTCCCATCGGTGGCGGCATTCGTTCCCTGAATGTGGCTCTGCGGCAGATTTTTGACCTTTATGCCTGTGTTCGTCCCTGTCGTTACTATGCGGGAACCCCTTCCCCCCATAAAACCCCGGAAAAACTCGATGTCATCGTCTATCGGGAAAATACCGAGGATATTTATCTGGGCATCGAATGGAAACAAGGCACGGAAATCGCCGATAAACTGATTAATTATCTCAACAGCGAACTAATTCCCGCCACTCCCGAACACGGTAAAAAACAAATTCCCCTCGATGCGGGTATCGGGATCAAACCGATTAGTAAGACGGGTTCCCAAAGATTAGTCCGCCGGGCGATCGAACGAGCGCTGACTTTACCGAAACCGAAAAATCAGGTTACTCTCGTCCATAAGGGTAACATTATGAAATATACCGAAGGGGCGTTTCGGGATTGGGGTTACGAATTAGCTAAAAGTGAATTCCGGGATGTGTGCGTTACCGAGATGGAATCATGGATCCTGAGCAATAAGGAGAAAAACCCTGATCTGAGCATCGAAGATAACGCCCGCATGGTGGAACCGGGTTATGATGCCCTCACGGACGAGAAAAAAGCCAAAATCTGCCAAGAAGTGACCAGTGTTCTCGATGCTATCTGGGAAACCCACGGCCATGGCCAGTGGAAAGATAAAATTATGGTTAACGATCGCATTGCCGATAGTATCTTCCAACAGATCCAAACCCGTCCCGATGAATACTCGATCCTCGCTACCATGAACCTGAATGGTGATTATCTCTCCGATGCGGCAGCGGCGATCGTGGGTGGTTTAGGGATGGGACCCGGGGCGAATATTGGCGATACTTGCGCTATTTTTGAGGCAACCCACGGCACAGCCCCTAAACACGCCGGTTTAGACCGAATTAACCCCGGTTCGGTGATTCTTTCTGGGGTGATGATGTTGGAATACATGGGATGGCAAGAAGCGGCCGATTTGATTAAAAAAGGCATCGCAGCGGCGATCGCTAATCGACAAGTTACCTACGATTTAGCGCGTCTGATGGAACCTCCCGTTAATCCTCCTCTGAAATGTTCCGAATTTGCCGATGCAATCATCTCCCATTTTGGGGATTAATTTTCCGGTTAGGGTAGCCTGAAAACTGCCCTATTTTTCCGAAAATCCCCAAAATAACCACTGCCTCCGTTAATGCAGGCGTTTTAGGCGTTCTTGGAGAATTTGGGCTTGTTTTTCGGCCTCTGCTAAAGCTTGCTTCGTTTTTTGGATTAAAGCTTCTGGAGCTTTTTCGACAAAGCTAGGTTTATTCAGGCGATCGCTCAAACTCTTGATTTCCCCTTCTACCTTAGCTAAATTTTTCGCTAATTTCCCGGCCAATACCGATATATCAACCAATCCGGACAGGGGAATGAGGATTTCTACCGTAGCGACAACACCGGCGATCGCTTGATTGACTTCCTCGGTTAATTTTGCCGTCAAAATGAAGTTTTCGATCTTGGCCAAGTCTTTTAAGTACACTTGTCCGCGTTGCAAAATAGCTAATTCTTGGCTGTTTTCTGTCTGTAAAATTGCCGTGATCGTTGCCCCCGGTTTAATCCCTGCTTCGGCCCGCAAATTACGCAACACCCGAATACTTTCAATTAATAACTCAAAAGTATTTTCTAAGTCTAGATCGATCAGAGAACTATCAGCTATTGGATAGGTTTCTAAAGCTAAAACCTGCTGATTTTCTTGGGTTAAATGATGCCAAATTTCTTCGGTAATATGGGGCATAAAAGGATGTAATAGTTTTAATGTCCCTGCCAAGATAAAAGCCAAAGTTTGCCTAGCTGTAGCACAGGAAACCGATTCTTTATCCTTCCATAAACGAGTTTTTACTAACTCGATATACCAATCACAGAAATCGCGCCAGATAAATTCGTATAGACCTTTTGCCGCTTCCCCCATGCCATAATTTTCTAGATAATCTCTAGTTTTTTGTACTGTTTGATGATAACGAGATAAAATCCAGCGATCAGCTAATTCTAAATTTTCTAAAACTGGTTCTCCCAATTCTTCTGGGGTTTTTCCCTCCAGATTCATCATGACAAAACGGGAAGCATTCCAAATTTTATTGGCAAAATTTCGGGCCGCTTCTACGGATTCCGATTCATCGGTTTTACGGTTATATTGCAGACTGATATCCTGTCCTGCTCCTGCCACTTCTCGAATTAAGGTATATCGTAAAGCATCGGTTCCATATTTATCAATTAAAATTAGGGGATCGATGCCGTTATTGGCAGATTTAGACATCTTTTTGCCGTTTTCATCCCTAACTAAACCGTGAATATAGACATCTTTAAAAGGCATTTGTCCCGTAAAATAGCCCGCCATCATCGTCATTCTTGCCACCCAGAAAAAGATAATATCAAAACCGGTGACGAGGGTTGTGGTGGGATAATAGGTATCTAGATCAAGGGTTTTTTCTGGCCATCCCATAGTCGAAAATGGCCACAATCCCGAGGAAAACCAAGTATCTAAAACATCGGGGTCTTGTTGAATAATTATATCCTCTCCATACTCTTGTTTGGCCTTGGCTAAAGCGGAGGTTTCATCCTGAGCAACGACGAAGGGAGTATGATTAGTAATTTCGTTATTAGTTTCACTGATAATATACCAAGCGGGAATTTGATGACCCCACCACAGTTGTCGAGAAATACACCAATCTTTTAGTTTAACTAACCAATCGCGATAAACTTTTGTCCATCTTTCTGGCACAAAACGGGGCGAGTTTTCCTGATCTAAACAGGTTAAAGCTTTTGTGGCCAAAGGTTCGATTTTAACGAACCATTGGGTAGATAAAAGGGGTTCCACGGGAACTTTACCTCGATCGCTATAGGGGACGCTATGGCGATAGGCTTCAATTTTAACTAAAAAGCCGTCTTCATCGAGTTTTTTAACGACATTTTTGCGGGCAACAAAACGATCTTGACCTACGAATATTCCGGCATTTTCGTTTAAACTGCCGTCTAAATTCATGATATTAATAAAGGCTAAATTATGGCGTTTACCCATCTCAAAATCCTTGGGATCGTGGGCCGGCGTAACTTTGACGCAACCGGTACCGAATTCGGGATCCACCAATTCATCGGCAATAATGGGGATTTCTCGCCCCATTATCGGTAAAGTGACGGTTTTGCCGATTAAATGGCGATAACGAGGGTCTTGCGGGTTGACAGCTACACCAGTATCACCGAGCATGGTTTCGGGCCTTGTGGTGGCTACTTGAAGATAACCGCTACCATCGCTAAGAGGATAGCGAAAATACCAGAGATTTCCCTCAATGTCCTTGTTTTCTACCTCTAAATCGGAAACCGCCGACCGGGATTCGGGACACCAGTTGACTAAGTATTGACCGCGATAGATTAATCCGTCCTCATAGAGTTTGATAAAAGCAGTACGGACAGCATGGGAAAGTCCCTCATCCATAGTGAAACGTTCCCGCGTCCAATCCACGGATACCCCCAAGCGTCGCAGTTGATTAACAATGGTACTACCGGACTCCTCTTTCCATTGCCAAGCGCGTTCGAGGAATTTTTCCCTTCCTAGTTGGTAACGGTCGGTTTTTTCGGCTTTTAATTGGCGATCGAGTATAGCTTGTACTGCAATACTAGCGTGATCCGTACCTGGCAGCCAGAGGGTATTTTTGCCGGTCATGCGCTTGTAGCGAACAAGTGTATCAATTAGGGAACTCTCGAAAGCGTGACCCATGTGGAGACTACCGGTAACATTGGGAGGGGGGATGACTATACAGTAGGTTTCGCCGCCTTTTTCGGGGTTTGCTGTAAATATTTCTTGATTTTCCCAATATTGCTGCCATTTCGTTTCTGTGATCTTGGGATCGTATTGCTTCGATAGTTCCGAGGTCATGATGGGGGGATTCTACAATTCTTAGTTCTTTGTCAATTGTCCCACATTTGGGAGAGATCAAATTCCTGTTTAGTTGCCGGCTAAAAATTTTCAAGAGTCCTATTAAAATAGCTGTTAAGTAGTCGTGCAAAATAAATTTCCTAGTGAAGAAAGGCAAGAGGCAAGAGGCAAGAGGCAAGGGGCGGGAGATTCAGCTAATCTAAGGATAAGCGGTTAAAATGCGTCTTAGCTTATCTTTTGTTCGGCTAAACATAGCTAATTTATGGTAATTCTTTTGCATCTCACCAGTATAATAATTGCTATAATCAATTGAGGGAGCCAATCAATAAATTATGACGATAGCAACAGATAAAAGTACCTATAGCTTTGCCGAATATTTACAACTAGAGGAAACGGCAGCCTATAAAAATGAGTATCAAGACGGGGAAATCGTACCGATGACAGGAGGCACTACCGATCATAATAAAATTGCTCTCAATTTTGCCGCTTATTTAAAATTTGCCCTCAAAGGACAGAAATATAATATTTTTATCGGTGATGTGAAATTATGGATAGCGCAATATCGTCAGGCAACCTATCCCGATGTGATGTTAATTGAGGGAGAACCGATTTATTATGAAACTGGTAAGACAACTGTTACCAATCCCAGATTAATAGTAGAAGTCCTCTCAAAATCAACTCAAAATTATGACCAGGGCGATAAATTTCTTTATTATCGTTCGCTGCCGGAATTTCAAGAATATATTCTGATCAGTCAAAGTCGTCCCTATGTCATGCAGTATAATAAAACTGAGGAAAATAAATGGTTATTAACGGAATACGAGGGCGAAAATGCCCGTTTATCTTTAACTTCTGTCAATTTTGATCTCAGTTTTCAGGAAATTTATGAAGGAGTTACTTTTAATATAATCAATGATTAAACCGGTTGTTTTAATCAGCTTAAGTTAACCAAAGAATCAATCAATTATGACCATAGCCACAGATAAAAGTACCTATAGCTTTGCCGAATATTTAGAACTAGAGGAAACGGCAGCCTATAAAAATGAGTATCAAGATGGGGAAATCGTACCGATGACGGGAGGCACTACCGATCATAATAAAATTGCAGGTAATTTTTACTTTTATTTACGCCTAAAGTTGCCACAGTCCAACTATAAAATATTTATCGGTGACGTTAAATTATGGATAGCGCAATATCGTCAAGCAACCTATCCCGATGTGATGCTAATTGAGGGAGAACCGATTTATTATGAAACTGGCAAGACAACTATTACCAATCCCAGATTAATAGTAGAAGTCCTCTCAAAATCAACTCAAAATTATGACCAGGGCGATAAATTTCTCTATTATCGTTCGCTGCCGGAATTTCAAGAATATATTCTCATTATTCAAAGTCGTCCATATATCATGCAGTATAACAAAACTCAAGAAAATAAATGGTTATTAACGGAATACGAGGGCGAAAATGCCAGTTTATCTTTAACTTCTGTAAATTTCGATCTCAGTTTTCAGGAAATTTACGAAGGAGTGATAAGTAGCTGGTTATAATTAAGTAGTCGTGCAAAATTAATTTCCTAGTGAAGATAGGCAAGAGGCAAGAGGCAAGAGGCAAGAGGTGTTTAGATATGTGTAATTAATTTTGCTTAGGTACTTAAATTAAAAATGGATTTTAGGTTCGATCCCCCCTTAGTACTAGGGTTGATTCATAGTAGGGTTGATTCATAGTAGGGTTGATTCATGAATCAACCCTACCTTAATAAGGGTGGTGTCTGATAATTTTTAACGCCTACCTACTTATTTAACGATTTGCGTTGAATTTTCGTTTTTTTGCCGGTATTCTCGCCAAGAAAGTCCAGAAATCGATCTCTATAGGCTCAATTTCGCCGCTAAAGCGATCGCTACCGGGAAAATGCGATGTTCTTGCACTTGAATGCGTTCGTGGAGACTGACCGCGGTATCATCGGGGAGAATGGGAACCACTGCTTGCATTAAAATTGGGCCACTATCTACCTCCGCGCGAGCGATATGCACAGTACATCCGGTCACTTTTACCCCCGCAGCTAAAGCTTGTTCCACGGCGCGCACACCCTTAAAACTGGGTAGTAAACTAGGATGGATATTGATCACGCGATCGGGAAAAGCATCTAGTAAAACCGGGGTGACAATTCGCATCCAGCCCGCCATAATTACCCATTTTACCCCGTATTCTTGGAAAGTTTCTACTATTGCTCGATCGAGTTCTTCTCTGGGTTTAAATTGACGATGATCGAGGAAAACCGCAGGGATATTGTAGTCATCGGCTCTTTCTTTTACCTTGGCATCGGGATTATTGTAGATGAGAACAGGAATTCGGGCATTTAGCTGTTTTTTTGCGATCGCTGCCGCCAAAACAGCAAAATTGGAACCACTACCAGAAGCCATCACTCCTAAAGAGAGGGTTTCCTCTAGGGGAATATCGGCCAAACTGAGATCGGGAGAAATTAAACTGGGGGAAATTGTCATCATATTTTATAAGCGAGTTCGAGTGCATTGCAAAAGCTATTGAGGCGATTCAGCAAAGCATTATAGTAAGAATAAGCATCATCCCGTTCCTCTTGGAGATAGGCATACAAGGTTAGCTCTGGCTCTGCAGCTAGGTGATTTTTAGGGATATCGAAACCGACTTCGGTTAGGCGCGTCGCTGCGATCGCAACTAGCAACGCCCCAATGGTATTAGACTCACCATTGTGAAGATCCCTCAGTCCGGGTAAGATGATCTCGGCCCCCGGCAACTCATTGAGATTCATGATTGTTTCTCCTCTGGTGGATATTGAAAACGTTCAATGAAGTTCTCGACTCTGCTTCTCAGCAAATCAGGGTTAAGGGAGGGTGAATCGAAAAAATCCCCATACCCCTATCTACCCTATCCCCGTTGTTTCAAACCGGTTTCAATAGCGGCAATTACTGTTTCTATGACTTTAACGCGGGCGAAATACTTATCATTTGCCGCTACAATCGTCCAGGGGGCGACGGGGGTGCTAGTACGGGCTACCATGTGATTAACTGCCACATGGTAGAGGGGCTGTTTTTCTCGATTGCGCCAATCTTCATCGGTGAGTTTATGTTGACGATAGGGGTTATTTTGGCGCTCGTTGAAGCGATTTAACTGTTCTTCGGGGCTAATATGTAACCAGAATTTGACTAAAACACAGCCTGAATGGGTTAATTGGGCCTCAAATTCGTTAATTTCTTGATATGCCCGTCGCCAATCCATATCTTTAGCGAATCCTTCCACTCTCTCCACCAAAATCCGTCCATACCAACTGCGATCGAATATACCGATAGTTTTGGCTGCGGGCAATTTCCGCCAGAAGCGCCAGAGATAATGATAGCGATGTTCTTCCTCCGTCGGGGCAGCAAAGGCAATCACTTGATAACTGCGAGGATCGAGGGTATCGGTTAAGCGTTTGATCGCACCTCCCTTGCCGGCGGCATCCCACCCTTCAAAGAGGACTAAAACGGGGATATTTGCCTGAAAAATCTTTAATTGCAGTTTTCTTAATTCTACCTGTGCCTCACGCAAACGGATTTTATAGTCTTCTTTTTCCAATTTGGCACTCAAGTCCACTCTCCCTAGATAATCGGGTTCCGTGGGCAGTAATTGCGCTTGGGGTGGTAGATTGACAGGGGGTTCGATCGGTAATTGGCGCTGATCCAAAGCTTGAGCGATCGTACCGACTAATTGGGAGAGAACTTTTACCCGGGCCCAACGTTGACAGTTGCCCTCCACCAATGTCCAAGGGGCGGCCCCCGTGCTAGTGTAGGTAATCATTTCCTCGGCTAAACTGGCATACTCATCATAACGTTTGGCCTGTTGCCAATCTTCCGGACGCACGCGCCAAGATTCTAGTTCATTTTCGGCGTATTCTTTGATGCGTGACTTTAATTCCTTTTGACTGAGGTGAATCCAGAATTTAGCGATTGCGACCCGATCATCAGATAATTGTCGCTCAAAGGTGTTGATATCGCGCATGACCAGGGGAATCTGGGAGGAGGGCAATTTGTTTAAGAGTCGATCCTCTAGTAGATGGGTGTACCAACTGTGATAAAAAATGCCGATACTACCTTTTGCTGGCAGTTTTTGCCAAAATCGCCACAAAAACGGGTAACTTTCCTCTTGGGGGGAAGGGGTTAAAATTGGATGGACGGTAAAACCGCGAGGATCCATATAGTTAACCATTTTTTTGACTAAAGTTCCCTTGCCTGCCGCCGCCCAACCTTCCAAAACCACCACCACGGGTAATTTACATTCCCAACAGGACTTCTGTAGCGATCGCAGTTGTTCCATTAAATCTTTAATTTGTGATTGATAAGTTTCTTTGTCAAGGGAAAGAGATAGATCGAGGGGACTTAACATGATGGTCAACTAAGTAGGTAGGTGTTAAAAATTGTCAGATCCCCCCGCCTATCGGCACCCCCCTTATCAAGGGGGGCAGGGGGGATCGGCACCCCCCTTATTAAGGGGGGCAGGGGGGATCAAAGACAAAATCTATCTTCAATTTAATTATAACCACTTACTTAAAAGCAAAATTAGGGTATAAAGTTATAGACAAGTCAATCTCAAATAGGTATGATCGCGTGTCTCAAGTTAAACCTACCATTCTCGTTACTGGCGGTGCGGGTTATATTGGTTCCCATGCGGTTCTAGCGCTTAAAAATGCCGGTTATTCCGTCATCGTACTCGATAATTTATCCTACGGTCACGCCGAAATCGTTAAGGATATATTAAAAGTTGAGTTAATTGTCGGTGATACTAGGGATCGATCGCTGCTGGATAATTTATTTGCCAGTCGTGATATTGCCGCCGTCATGCACTTTGCCGCTTTTATTGCCGTGGGGGAATCGGTACAAGAACCGGCTATTTACTATCAAAATAATGTTAGTGGTAGTCTGACTCTTTTGCAAGCGATGATCGCCGCCGATGTGAAGAAATTTGTTTTTTCTTCTACCTGTGCTATTTATGGAATGCCGAAAGAAATTCCGATGACGGAAAATCATCCCCATCATCCCCTCAGTCCCTACGCTGCCAGTAAGGAAATGGTGGAACAAATTCTTCGGGATTTTGATCGGGCCTACGGTTTAAAATCGGTGGCTTTCCGTTATTTTAATGCCTCAGGAGCCGACCCCAGTGGTTTATTAGGGGAAGATCACCAACCGGAAACCCATTTAATTCCCCTGGCTTTATTAACTGCCCTGAAAAAACGGGATTACCTGTCAGTTTTCGGCACGGATTATGATACTCCCGATGGCACTGCTGTTCGCGATTATATCCATGTCAATGATTTAGCCCAAGCTCACGTTTTAGGCTTAGAATATCTCTTAAATGGGGGCGAAAGTAATGTGTTTAATTTGGGCAATGGTAACGGTTTTTCCGTGCGTGAAGTGATTGAAACAGCACAAGCAGTAACTGGTTTAGATATTCCCGTCATCGAAAGTCCCAGAAGGGCCGGCGATGCCCCCATTTTAATCGGCAGTAGTGATAAAGCTAAACAGGTTCTCGGTTGGCATCCCCAATATGCCGATCTCAAGGTAATAGTTGAACACGCCTGGAATTGGCATCAAAAAAGACACGCTTAACAGCGATCGAGTGCTAAACTTTAATCTTATAAGATTGAACAGTTCTAAGTAAGTGGTTTCAATTAAATTGAAGATAGATTTTGTCTTTGATCCCCCCTGCCCCCCTTGATAAGGGGGGTATCTGACAATTTTGAACACCCGCCTACTTATCAGTCGATAACAGTAAAAAACTGCTAGAGGCTGATAGTTTACTGTTATAAGCTTCCCTAGAATCCTCTCGAATACAATGGTATGAATAACAAAATAATCTTAACATTTATAGGCTTGACTTTTTTAGCAAGTTGTGCTGATAGTAAACAGTTTCAATGTCAAAAAATCTATCGGATTGCCAACGAAGTGGCCCAAGAAACCAAATCCTTAACCAACGGTCAAGGGAGAGAAATTGACCAAAAAAGTTGGCTATTAGCCGCCGATAAAATCGAACAGGCCGCAGAAAATATGAAAAAATTAGAAGTGAAGGATACCGAACTAGAGAAATATAAAATCGCCTTCGCTCAAGTTTACGAAGATTATGCCACTGCCACTCGTGAAATAATTCAAGTTATCGAAACTCGCAATAAAAACGGAGCAAAATTAGCACAGGAAAAGGTAAGAAAAGCCGGCCAATTAGAAAAAGAAACTGGCGAAGCTTTTAATACCTATTGTCAAGCACAGTAAAGCAGTTATCAGTTATCAGTTATCAGTTAGAAGGTGTTGGGGTTTTGGGGTATTAGTTAAAATTTCCCCATTTCCCCATTTCCCTATCTCCCCATCACCTCACTTCTGTACTTTAGGGTTTAATTGCGTACAAAGTGCCAACATTTTTACTGCGAGGCATCCTGGAAAAGATGATAAAACCGAATTCTTGCAGATGCTTAACTAAAGCATCGGGACCCTTTTTATGCCATTCCATCATGATAATTTTAATCTGTCCCAATTGACCAGTTGCCGCTAAAGAATCGAGGATTTCGTATTCGGAACCTTCACAATCAATCTTGGCAACTATATCGATGTCGGGATAATCAGAGGTAATACCTTTAAACACATCGGTGAAAGGTTTAAGAATTAAATCGGCTGTAGCTGTTTGTTTCGAGGCAAAAGGTTTTAATTGGTTGTCAATACCAGAAATACCAACACTACCTTTCACGGTGTAATCGTATTCGACTTGAATAATTTCATCACGAGCGCCGACTCCATAATCAAAAGCTTTAATCTTCTCCGCTAGATTAGGATTGAGGGCAAAATTTCTTAAAGCTTGGTCGTAGGTAGCCTTAAAAGGTTCGTAACTATAGACAGCTTTCACATTAGCTCGATTGGCAAAAAAGAGACTAGCAAAACCCGTATTCATACCAATATCGATCGCTACACAGGGCTTGTCATAGAGGAAATTATATACACCTAAAAGGAAAATTTCATGGGCGATATCTAAATCCTGTCCCGTCTCGATAATTAACTTAACTCCATCGATATCGATAATTAATTCCTGTTGCCCATCGATATAAAATTTACAATCGGCCAGAGCTTTTAGTGCGTTAGCTTTGTTAAAAACTTTGCTACCCAAGAGGAAATCCTGCTTATTTTTGCTTAAACTGATCCCTAAGGGTTTGTAAAAAAGTTGACCAGATTTAGCATCATATGCCACATAATTAGGATTAATATTATGCTCTGCCAACTGACTAGACCAATATTGATCGGCAATATGGGGATAAGTCTTAAATTGTCGATAGCGTTTATGTGCATCTAACAGTTTTTGATAAAGCATTGCTTGTCTAGCCTCGATTTTTTAGGATGGATGAAGGTAATTTTATGGACAAGTCTGACAAAGTTTGATAGGCTTGTCAAGAAAATCCCCCGTCTCTGAGCATCAGAAGTCAGGAAACCCATCTCAAACAAGGTAACACAGACCATCAGGAGTTAACACGCCTTGAATTACTCTGATTTTATATTTTGGTGGATATTAATCCTTTTTAGCGTTCCTTTCCTAACGGCGCGCTACCTGGCGAAGTCCTTCAATCTCTGGCGAGGTGTTTTTGATGGAGTCGGATTGGCGGCGCTGTCCCTAATCCTGTTTTATTACGCCAGTCGCACCAGTTTCCTCGTTTTCATCGTCTCCCTAGCCTTTAACTACATTATGGTCTGGCTAGTGCTGAAAATGAGCGGCTGGAAAGCGAATCTCCTAGCCACTATCGTTATCGTCATCGATATTCTCGTCCTCGCCTACTTCAAGTATTTCGGCTTTTTTGTGCAGGAAATCATCGGATTGTTCGTTTCTCTCCCCCCTAACTGGAAGGAACTTTCCCCAATTCCCGTGCCTAGCCAAATCCCGCCGGGGGTATCCTTCTATACCTTCCAGATGGTGGCTTTCGTGGTGGACTCCCTACGGGAAAAGAAAAAGAAACCCCTAGCCGTCCTCGATTATGTCAATTTTATCTCCTTTTTCCCCCAGATTGTCGCAGGTCCGATCGAGCGTCGCCGGGATTTATTACCACAAATGGAGGGATTTCGCCTCAAATTTACAGGAGAAAACTTCGAGAAGGGTTTGCGTTGGCTTTCCCTCGGTTTATTTATGAAATTTGTCCTCGCCGATAACATTGCGCCCTACATCGAATTAGATAAGATGATCGACAATGCTTGGTATATCTGGTTTGAGGCCTTTTTATTCACCCTGAGAATCTATTTTGACTTCGGCGGTTATAGCTTTATTGCTGTTGGTTTAGCCTATTTTGTCGGGGTTAGATTAGAATTAAACTTTTTAGCCCCCTACACATCCCAAAGTATTAACGAATTTTGGCGACGTTGGCATATTACCCTTAGCACTTGGTTTCGGGATTATGTATTTTTACCCCTGATGGGTTCCAATAAAAATTGGGCGCCTTTTTATCTATTCATTACCTTTACTCTTTCAGGTTTTTGGCACGGGGCGGCCTGGAATTTCATCTTTTGGGGTGCTTACCACGGGGCATTATTATTATTACTGCGTTATCTGGGCCGACCTTTCTATGCTTTCGTCGGAAAATACGTTTCTCAGCCGCAAATTGTCTCCTGGGCTTTAACGCAATTGGCGGTCATTTTTGGTTGTCTCTTTTTCATGGAGATTAACACCAGAAGATTAATCGGCAAAATGCTGGTTATTGCCAATCCTTTCAATTATTCCTTAGCTAATATCGGGGAAATTTTTAGTTCCTATAGTCTTAATCAAGGAGCAGTTTTAAGCGTCGCTTTAGTTCTTGGTATCATTGTTTTAATCCTTGAACATCTGGCTATTGCCCAGAAAAAATTTGAATATGAACTCTTGTTATCCCCTTGGCTGTCTAAAATATTGCTAGGTTTAACTATTCTCCTAGCTTCCACTAATACCGGTGACTTTATTTACTTTGAATTCTGATGAATACTAAATCCTTTAACCCTTTCCCCTGGTTAGCCTCTCTGGGAGTCGCTTGGTCCCTCGGCTTTGTTTACAATGTCATCTACGGCGGCGAATTAAGCTGGTTGCGGATGATGTACGAGGAAAAATCAGCGATCGCTGCTAAGATCGAAGGACCGCGGCGTTTAATCGTCACGGCGGGATCGGGGGCGCATTATAGCATAAATTCGGAATTAATGGCCAAAGAATTGGGAATGCCGGTGGTTAACTTCGGTTTACAGGGGGACATCGGCTTAAATGTCATTGCCGCTATGATTCTCGAAAAAGCGCGCCAAGGAGACGTAATTCTGCTGATTCCTGAATATCTCATGCTCATGGATGAGGACGGTTTTAATCGCGGCGAAGGACTTTGGGGATCCGCACCTTTTAGCGTCGCTATTGGCAAACCAGGGTTAGGTGGGATACCTTTAAAAACCATGATCGAGGATACTTGGTTATTAGGTATTCCGGGTATGCGTCCAGTCACTAAATCGATGGTTGATTTATTCACCAAAGGCAGAATGACGGGTTATCTTTCCGATCCAATGACTAATACAGGTGATCCGACTATAGTTAAGGAAAGAACGGGGAAATGGTGGCAAATGACCTTTGATACTCCTGCTTCTCCTCACTCAATTAAATTGATTGAAAAGCTCAAGAAAGATTTAGAAGCAAAAGGGGCGACTTTAGTGGTTTCTTTGCCCTGGGTTTATGCAAAAAATGATGGTAAAACCGTTGCTAACATTCGCAAATCTGCCGAAGAATTAAGTCGGGTTGTGCCAACAATTTATGACCCAAAAGACTTGAATATTAAGACCGATTCTACTATTTTTGCTGACACTCACTATCATCTTTTGCCCCCGGCGAGAATTATTCGTTCAGAACAATTGGTTTCGGAACTGAAACCCATCTTAAACACAACTGAGAATAAAAATCCATGAATAAACCTATAACTAAGATTTGCATTCTGGGGGGGGGGTTTGGAGGGTTATACACGGCACTCGATCTGAGTCGATTAACAGCAGTAAAATCGGGTCAATGGCAAATAACTTTAGTCGAACCGAAAGACCATTTTCTCTTTACTCCCCTTCTCTATGAACTAATTACAGGAGAATTGCAACGCTGGGAAATTGCCCCCTCCTACCGTCAATTATTAACAGGAACTAAGGTTAATTTAAAAACTCAAAAAGCCAGTAATATTGACTTAAACAATCATCGAGTATATTTAGAAAATGAGGAAGTTATAGATTATGATTACCTCGTTTTAGCGGTGGGAGTGCGGAATCGTTGGCCGGCTATACCGGGGTTAGCCGATTATGGGCTGACTTTTCGGAGTTTAGAGGATGTGGAAAAATTACAAACGGCAATTCATGACTTAGAAACTCAAGGAAAATCCTCAATTAATTTAGCAATTATTGGCGGCGGTCCCAATGGGGTAGAATTAGCCTGTAAGGTAGCTGATGGTTTAGGAAAAAAGGGCAAAGTTCATCTAGTGGAAAAGAACGAGGAAATACTGCAAAACTTCCCTAAATCGGTGCGTGTTGCTTCCTATCGTTCCCTTTTAGCCAAGAATGTTAGTCTCTATTTAAACACGGGATTAAAGGAAGTTGCAGCTAATTCCATAACCGTATTTAAAGATAATACAAATGAAGTTATCCCCATTGATTTATTATTGTGGACAGCAGGAACCCAAGCACAAGATTGGATCAATAATTTAGATTGTCAGAAAACAGCACAAGGCAAATTATTAACCCGTTCCAGTTTACAATTAATCGACTATCCCGAAGTTTTTGCCCTTGGGGATCTAGCCGAAATTTATCCTAGTAAACAAGTAGTTCCCGCCACGGCACAGGCAGCCTATCAAGCAGCCAGTGTAGTAGCCAAAAATATCTCGGCAGTGATTAGAAAAAAATCGCTCAAACCCTATTATTATCTCCATTTAGGTGATATGTTAACCCTGGGTAAACAATCAGCCCTTGTCTCCAGTTTTGGCATTAATATTACTGGTAGATTAGCCGATATAATGCGTCGATTTGTCTATATACTGCGTTTACCCAGCAAACGCCATCAGTTGAAAGTGTTTCGACATTGGGCGAAAAAAATTCTTCTCCGACTCCGTTATTCACAGGTGTTATCTAATACTAAATCCGTTGAGTATAGGCTACATATCAGGAGAGGCAAAAGGCAAAAGGGAGAATAAATAATCAGTTTTTATAGCGTTTCCTGTTCACAAGAGGTACATTATCGATGTTAAAAAGCTTAATCAGCAAAGGTTTAAATGTGCCACACAGGTGTGAGAACCGCCATAGAACGAAGCAATAAAAACTAATTAGAGGAGCTGAAGTAGTTGCAAAGACTCAATATCTCTACGGTCTAACGTTCTGGTTGAGCGGCAGCAGATCGACCATAGCGATCAACGAAAAGCCTCTCAACTGTCCGCTCCAACCGGGTTGTTAGCCCTTACACAATTGGCTACAATAGCCCTAGACAAGCTACGAGAGAAAAGTATGCCTGAATTAAAAATTAGCATTAGTGAGGCTGCTCACAAAACGCTGTTAGCACTCGTTGACTCCTCTGGGGATACGCTCCCAACAGTATTAGACAAAGCCATCGAAAATTATCGCAGATATGTTTTTCTAGTTCAAGCGAATGAAGCCTTCGCCGCCTTAAGGAAGAATGAGACTTTATGGCAAGAGGAAATTTCTGAAAGGCAGACATGGGAGCAAACTCTCGCTGATGGAGTAGAAGGGTAGTGGCAGAAATTACCAGAGGAGAAATATGGCTAGCAGATCTTAATCCAGTAAGGGGGCATGAACAGGCTGGTAAGCGTCCATGTTTAGTGATTTCAGCAGACCTGTTTAATCAGGGTGCATCTGGCTTAGTTGTTGTTTTGCCAGTAACTTCTAAAGACAAAGGAATCCCTTTTCACATAAAAGTGGAACCCCCAGAGGGAGGAGTGAAAATGCCAAGTTTTATCAAGTGCGAGGACGTAAGATCAATCTCAGTAGAACGACTTGAGAAGCGATGGGGAACTGTATCCTCAGAAACCCTGGCATTGGTTGAAGACAGACTGAGAATCTTAATGGGACTGTAATGAAGATAGTTTCACCAATTTGCGCTCCAAGCCCAGGTTTTAGTTTGCATTCTTCCACTGTTCCAATGCCACCTTCGTGTGACTGTACCATTCTGAATTTGATTACGATTAGGCTTGCCCTCGTAACGCGCCGATAGACCAACCAGTGCTTTCGGCATCGCAACTAAACTCACAGCTTCAATCAATGGGCATGGTGCGTTCCCAAAAATCGATCGGTGGAGCAGTAGGAGCCAGATTAGGGAACGCACCCTAGGGCTGAAAACGGAGATTTTGAAGAGATCGCACTTGAGCAATGGTTTCAAAATCACGGTCGTTGTGAATCAGAAGCAGATCATTTTCCAGTGCCGCTTGAGCAATACAGCAATCAATTGGGCTGCGAACAGTCAATCCTTGACGACGCAGATCATAGTAAATACGTGCAGCCGCTTGCCAGGAAGAAGGCCTGAGTTCAACATAATCCTGCACTTCGAGGTAAGTAGAGAGGATTGTCCACTCTTGCTCGTTTAAGCTCCCTTGAAGCAGTTCAAGCTGGGTAAAGCGGGTGAGTAAAATCTCACGATTTGCAATTAACGTTTCCAGTTGCTGGCGAACTTGACCACTGCGATCGCGGAAGACGCTGATCCACACAGATGTGTCAATCAGCAACATGACGAGTTTCACGTAGGGCTTTATAATCAAAATCTGGAGCAAATTGAATTTGTCCGGCAAGGTCGAGAAGGTTTTTCTTACGGCGGGATCTTACGAATTCTTGTAGAGCAAGATTCATTAGTTCCTCTTGGGTGGTGAGGTTAGTCAGTTGAAAGGCTTCCTTGAGAAGCGATTCATCAAGGTTGAGGGTAATTTGCATAGGATGGATATTAGATTGAAGTATGGGTGATTATTCTCTTTACATTTTAATCCGATAGATGACTAACCCACCTCTGGGCATATCTTTGTTAGTTGGCTCTCAAGCTTTAAGCTACATACGGCAATGGCGTAGTGCCTTCGGCATCGCACTTAAACTCACAACTTCAATCTATGGGCATGGTGCGTTCCCAAAAATCGATCGGTGGAGCAGTAGGATCCAGATTAGGGAACGCACCCTACAAGATCGGCGATCGCACTAATCAACCCATTGAATCCAAAAATACTCGTTAATTAGACCTCTTGCATAATTTTTTTATGGTATAATATAAGGTTTTGCTTTTTTCTCAATTCTTAGATTGAAGTGGAAAAAAGAATAAAATGTGATCTTAGGTCAGGAAATCATCTATAATTTTGCTATGTTTATTAGCAAAATTATGGATTATCAAAACTTATCAGATGAACAATTCAAACGCCGTTTCGGTGTGTATAAACAAACCTATAGAAAGATGGTAGAATCAGTAAAAAGTGTTGAAGCCGACTCTAATTCACCATCTAAAAGGGGACCGAAACCTAAACTATCTATAGAAGAACAAGTTTTAGTAACGTTAGAATATTGGCGAGAATATAGAACATATTTTCACATTGGTACAAGCTGGGAACTATCAGAATCAACTATATGTCGGATTGTAAATAAGACGGAAAAAATGCTTTTACAATCGGGAAACTTCCGTTTAAAAGGAAAAAAAGCTTTACTCAATCAAGCAGAGATACCGGTCATAACGGTAATGGATGTAACGGAAACTCCCATTGAACGCCCCCAAAAGAAACAGAAAGATTTTTTGGGGGGTAAAAGAGGTTATCATACTTTAAAATCCCAATTAGTAGCTGATCAAAATACAAAGGAAATTATCTGTGTCTTTTGTGGGAAAGGTAGAGGTCATGATTTTAGTTTATTTAAAAAAAGTCGAGTTCGTTTTCATCCTTTAACTACCAGCATAGAAGACAGTGGTTATCAGGGAATAGCTGCATACCATAGTAATAGTTATACACCGAAAAAGAAATCGAAAAATAGAAAATTAACAGAGTTAGAAAAAGAGTATAACAAGGCTTTAGCCAAAGAAAGGATTATCATTGAACCTATAAATAGGAAACTCAAAATCTTTAAAATCTTATCCTGTAAATATCGGAATCGTCGTCGAAGATATAGTTTAAGAGTTAACTTGTTGGCGGCTATTTATAACTGTGAGTTAGGGATAGGTATAGCAGCTTCTTAAAAGTTGCCTAAAGATTAATCAAGTCAAGGAGAATTTATTCTCAATTTTTATAATTGAGATAGTTTGTGCCGCTTAAATAAAGAGGTTTTGATAACCAAATTAAAGCAGCTCTAAAGAGTTTTGAGTTAAAAGTTAAACTTCAAGTTTTCATTCAGGACAAATGTACTGATTAACTAATTTTTTGGGGAAAATTAGTTAACCCATCATTATAACATATAATTAATTTGCAAGAGTTCTATTGTAGTTAAAATCCATGAAAACCTTTCTCAAAAATATGGCAGCACCTTGGCAAGCAATCCCAGAGATTCTTAAAAACCTTAAGTCTCTGAATAGTTCTTCCTCAAAATATCAAGATATACTAGCAGAGTTACAAATTGATAATTATCTGATAGAAAACTTGCATAAAAACCCAAAATATGATAACCCTAAAAAACTAAACCGCTACGAATTTAAGGTTTTTTCCCAAGCGGGAGAAGATGGCATTATTAGCGAGATTTTTAATCGGATTGGAACCACAAATAAATTCTTTGTGGAATTTGGAGTTGGTAACGGTTTAGAAAATAATAGTGCCTATTTGTTAGTGAAAGGATGGCAAGGTTATTGGATTGAAGGCAGTGAGCGATTTTGTAAAAGTATTCGCCAATCTTTTAAAGATTTAATTGCTAACCAACAATTAACTTTAAAAAATACTTTCATCACTGCCGCAAATATTGAAGACTTGTTTCGAGAGGGCAATGTACCGACAGAATTAGATCTATTATCCATTGATATTGATGGTAATGATTATTGGGTCTGGCAAGCAATTACTAATTATCGTCCCCGGGTGGTAATTCTCGAATATAATGCTATTTATACCCCCGAATCCAGTTGGGTGATGCAGTATAATCCTAGTCACCAATGGAAATATAATAGTCATATGGGATCAAGTTTGAAAGCTTTAGAAAAACTTGGTCATCAACAGGGTTATAAACTGGTGGGTTGTAGTTTTTCGGGAGTAAATGCTTTCTTTGTGCGAGAAGATTTACTTGCAGATCATTTCTGTTCCCCTTTTAGTGCTGAAAATCATTACGAACCCGCGCGCTATTTTCTTTGTTACCAAAAAGCTGGCCATCCTCGCGCTTTTGGTGAATTTAAGACCATTGAATAGGGGAAATTAACCGATAATTAATAACTGGTTGGGGTGCGTTAATTTAAGCAATAACACACCCTAACTTTATATTAATGCAAGAAATGACGAATGCCTGTTAAGACCATAATTAAACCTAACTCATTAGCGGCATTAATTGAATCCTGATCTTTTAAAGAACCTCCGGGTTGAACAATTGCCTCGATACCAAACTGGGCTGCCGTGCGAACAGAATCATCAAAGGGGAAAAAACCATCACTAGCTAAATAGCCACCTTTAGCCGCTTCTGCTGCTTGTTCAAGGGCAATTTTCACCGAACCAACGCGATTCATTTGCCCCGCACCAACGCCTAAAGTAGTTTGATTTTTTGTCACTACAATAGCGTTAGATTTAACGTGCTTAGATACCTTCCAAGCAAACAGCAATTCCGCTAATTGTGCGGGGGTAGGTTGTTTTTCTGTCACCACTCGCCACTCATCCGGGGTTTCTACCACGTCATCGGCCGCTTGTACTAGAAAACCGCCAGCGATAACTTTTACTGTTTGTTTTTCTCCCGTGGTTAAGTCCGGCAGTAATAAAATCCGCACTTTTGACTTTTTAGCGAGGATATCCTGGGCTTCAGGGCTACAATCGGGGGCAACCACGCATTCTAGGAAGGTTTTCGTTAATTCTTTAGCGGTTGCTTCGTCTATGGCTTGATTTAGGGCAACAATACCCCCAAAAGCCGAGATAGCATCGGCGTTAAAAGCTTTAGTATAAGCTTCCACTAAACTACCACCGATCGCCACCCCACAGGGATTAGTGTGTTTCAAGATAGCGGCGGCCGGTTCTTCACTGCCGAATTCGGCGATTAAACGGCGGGCTGCTTCTAAATCGACTAAATTGTTATAACTTAGTTCTTTTCCCTGTAATAAGGTCGCTTTTCCCCAACCTTGAGCCATTGTACCGCTGCCGTACCAAGTGGCACTTTGGTGGGGATTTTCGCCGTAACGCAGGGTTTGCAGGGCATTTCCTGCCAAATTAAAGCGAGTCGTTTCCCCGTTTAAGCTGGCGAAATAGGCAGCGATCGCACCATCGTAGGCATTGGTTAAAGCGAAGGTTTCCCCCGCCATTTTTTGACGGAATTCCAGGGAGATTTCGCCGTTATTTTGCCGTAATTGGCTTAAATACTGCTCGTAATACTTCGGGTTACTGATGACAGTCAAATGGGCGAAATTTTTAGCTGAGGCGCGTAACATCGCCGGACCACCGATATCGATTTGTTCGATCGCCTGAGCGGTGGTAACATCAGGATTAGCGATCGTCTGTTCAAAGGGATAGAGATTAACCACCACCAAATCAAAAGGACGAATTTGATTAGCCTCCATTTCCGCTAAATCTGACTGCCAATCCCGTCTAGCCAAAATACCGCCATGGATGCGAGGATGGAGAGTTTTCACCCTTCCGCCCAAGATTTCAGGAGATCCTGTATATTCTCCCACTTTAATCACGGGAATTCCCGCCGATTGGAGCGTTTTGGCGGTTCCTCCACTGCTAATAATTTCAAAATCAAATTCTTCTGTTAGCTGACGGGCAAAGTCAACTATTCCGGTTTTGTCAGTGACGCTGATCAGCGCTAAACGTCCCATAGTAGTGATCTATAAGCAACAATTTCAGTATATCTCAGTCCTAACCCGTTAAAAATTAAAAAAAGTAGGTTAGTAAATAATCAGCTGCTTCTATATTTTTATCTCTCAAATAGCAACTTATGCCAAGGCAATTTTTCAAGTCCTCCTTGAAAGATTTAGTCTGACTTGTTAAAAAATACAGGATTTTTCAGGGTAACGAATTCGATCGAGATTAGTGAAAACCTCTTGGCAACCGTCATCGCCAAATGTTGTCAGATTACCATCATCTAGGAGAGTAGCCACTTCTGGTAAACTGGTACCACTGGTACTTAGTTCGAGGTTATCTCAAAATAATCTGGAGGACGAGCTTTTCCCTCGTGTCTGACGTTTATCTAATTGGTGGCCCCAATGGTTCCGGGAAAACCACCATCGCTAAAAAACTTTTACCCAACTTTTTAGGCGTTATCGAGTACGTTAACGCCGATGAAATTGCCGCCGGACTCTCACCTTTTAATCCTGAGTCGGTTGCTATCCAAGCAGGACGGTTGATGTTAGAAAGGCTGGTAACACTGAAGTGCCAAGGAATAGATTTTGCCTTTGAAAGCACCCTGGCAGCCCGACATTTTGCCCGTTTTTTGAGAGACTGTCGCAGTTCTGGCTATAGGCTCAATCTTATTTATTTTTGGCTACAAAGTCCAGAATTAGCTTTAGAGAGAGTTCACAGAAGGGTAGCCAGTGGCGGTCATAATATTCCTGAAGATGTGGTTCGTCGTCGTTATGAGCGGGGACGCATTAACCTCATCGGAAATTTTGGGTCTGAAACCCCGCCGTTCTAGGTTGGCTTTACGTTAGAATTAAAAGGCCAGTCTCGAAAACCAAGTGGACGGCGCAGCACCTTGAAAACTAGGCTTAGGGGGTTCCGACCAGAAAAGCTTGGCCGGGTAAAAAGTCGCGCGCAACAAGTACAAGAAGCTATAGGCGGTCAACGTACCGTGGGACACACGGAATCGGGCTTCTGAAATGGGGCGAAAGTCTGTGGACTCTGTGTAAGACAGTACATGGTTTTTTAACTGTGGTATGCGACGGTGGTGGAAGCAGAAACTTAAATCGTGAGGTTTAGGAATCGCCGCACTTTTAGGGCGGCGAGGATGTCAACTATGACTCCTCTATCTGGCAACAAATAACCGAGGCAGCCCATGACTGAGCCAATTCCTGATAAATTATCGGAACGAATCGATACAGGTGTTAGAGTCGCAATCGCAGAAGCAATTGAGAGACACCGCCTCTTAGGAGAGTCTATCAGCATTTTCAAAGATGGCCAAATTGTCACCTTAACAGCCGAGCAAATTCCGCCAAAACTTGCCAAAAAAACGGAAGTGTAAAAAATTGGTTGACTGTATCAAATTTCACTATTCATAGAAACAGTTTCACCTATCCGAGGGATTTATATAGGGCTTGCTGAATAAATGTGAAATATAGACGAGGTAAGGGTTTTAGGGTTCTGTTTTGCTCTCACAGGTGCAAGATTTTGAGAGAATCTTCGTTCAAAACCTTGCGTCTTCATCGGCCCGTGTCCTGTAGGGGCGAAGCATTCGGGCAATAACCTATCGGTGAAACCGTAGATTTTCTATCCGAATGCTTCGCCCGTACTTTTTCAGCAGACCCTATATAGATGTCGGTTTTAGCAAATTCCCGTTACGAAAATCAAAACTACATAGTATAATAGTACTGTTAATTATTTTTGGAGGCGTAAATATGCGTTTAACAGAAAATCAAAAAAACCTTTTGCGATGGATAGTTAAAGAAGTACGGGCTGATCATCTTAAAGAGGACTGTATTTGGTACTACTGTCCGACTGTTAACAGTCATCTTTGGGTAGATTACAATGGTTTTGATAGCCCTCCTTATGTCGAATTCGCAACCTTCGATATATTAGAAGAATATGATTATGTTAAATGGCAAAAAAAAGACTCGAAGTCCGTTCAATACAAGGGCGCTCTAACAGGAAAAGCTTATGAAGCGGTTGATTCTAACTTTGCTGAACCCAATCGCTCGGCTATTCGTCATCTAATTCCCTTGACTGAAGTTGAACATTTAGACTGCGAACTATGGGAGAGAGTCCGTTTTTCTGTGAGTGCGGGTGGAGATAATCCAAAAGCGTGGGATACTGCGATTCGCAATGCGACAGTGATTTTAGAAGACCGCATGAGGAAACTGGGAAAGATTGATAATATTAATCAAAAAGCCACGGGTAATGGTATTGTTAACCTAATTTTTGGAAGCAATAAATCTGTACAAAAAGATAAGCTTCCATCAGAAGAATTAGAGGCATACCGTGATTTATATTCGGGTACAATGAAGATTTTTCGTAATCGTTACGCTCATCGATTCATCGATCCTAAACCAGAGGAGGGTGGAGCAATTATCGTATTCATCGATTTATTGTTGAAGATGCTAGATGATTTAGATTGGGAGACAGAAAACGAAAATACATAAATCT
Organism: Microcystis aeruginosa NIES-843; assembly: GCF_000010625.1. Lineage (NCBI taxonomy): Bacteria > Bacillati > Cyanobacteriota > Cyanophyceae > Chroococcales > Microcystaceae > Microcystis > Microcystis aeruginosa. Next base: position 5,768,425 of record NC_010296.1, on the reverse strand, counting down.
CTAATTCTTGTCTGGTTTAACGGTGGATTACGCTGACGCTAATCCACCCTACTGGACTGTTTCAGCTAATTTGGTGCAATAGATTCTCCCGATTCCTCCTCCTCAAACACAGGATAAAGATGTTTCAGCTTGACCCTAGCATCGCTGGTCGTAAACGTCCATATTACTGTAGATGCAGTCTGATTACGTTCTTTTTGCCAGGTTTCTATCTCCCTTTTCAGTTCTTCCTTGCTAGAAATCCTTCTATCTAAACATTGCCTCGATAAGACGCTTAGTTCAGTTTCGGCTACATTTAACCAGCTACCATTACGAGGTGTGTAATAAATTTCCAGTCTTCTAGCTAAACGATGAGCAACGGGTGCTGGAAATGCTTCATAAAGCGAGGCTATGTTATGAGTGTTGAGATTATCACAGACGAGCTTGACTTTTCGAGCCTTTGGATAGTCCACATCCAATAATTGACGAATTTCTTCTGCCCAATCTATTCGGGTTCGACTATCTCGGTTACTCACCCGTCTCCATCCTCGATGGGGGTCAAAAAACATGAACAAGGCTTGAACCCCTTCACGACTATAGTGATAGTCTTCTTTTTTATCTTGTCCAGGTTGCATGGGTATCGGAGGGTAAACTTCTCCAAGTAGTTGCTTTGATGCTTCATCCATCGCGATTAACGGTTCTTCTTCCGATGGCTGAGTGCCATACAGGTCAAGGACAACTTCCATCTGGGCAACAAATCGGGCTAAATCCTGTTCCGGAATACAGTATCTTTGGGTTTTCCAAGGGCGTAATTGGTTTTTTTTAGAGTACGCCACACCGTTGGACTGGAAATCTCGGTGATAATTTGTCTTTGTTTGAGTTCCGAGGTTAATAGTCGGATTGTCCACTCGGCTCGGCCAGATGGTGGCTCCGAACAGCACAGGGCAATGATTTGGGCGGCGGCGGCTCCATCAACTTTTGCCGGAGTGGGGGGAGTTTTTCTCGATTTCCGTTCTAATGCTGGTTTTTCGCCTTTTTGAAGAAATCTTTGACGAATACGTCCCACTGTATTTCTATGAACTTCTAAAGCTTCGCCTATTTCTTCATCTGTCCATTTCCTTTTCGCCTGTTCTCCCTCGTCACACATCAGCAAAATCCGAGCGTGGAGAATTTTTTTAGCTGGTGCATAGCCATTACGACTGATTTGTTCGAGGTTTTCTCTTTGTTCCCCTGTTAGATTGACTTTATCTCGCCGACCTCTTCCCATGATTGATGTCCTCTGCTTGTTCGAGCTATTGCCCTATTTTAGCTGAAACAGTCCACTACTGTAGGATAATTGTCTTCTAGCTTCGTAGAGGATGACAGCAGTAGCGATCGCAACATTTAAAGATTCCACACCACCAAAGAGGGGAATTTTCACCGTTTCATCGGCTAAAGCCGCTAATTGGGGTGATAAACCGGCTCCTTCATTGCCTAATAATATTAAAGTCGGACGGGTAAAATCAATCTCCCAGTGGCTTTTGGTGGCTGTGGGTAAAGTCGCAATCGCTTTTACCCCCTGTGCTTGATATTTTTTCACCAAAGCCGATAAATCCGATTCTACCACCAGGGGCGATCGAAACCATTCCCCAGCCGAACTGCGGATCACTTTGGGGTTATCGATTTCGACGCTATCAAGACTTAACCAGATACCCTGTACCTCTGTAGCCACAGCAGTGCGAATAATAGTGCCGAGATTACCCGGATCCTGCAATCTTTCCAAAACTAAGCCCAATTGTAGCGGATTTTGGGGGACTGGATGAAGGTGATCACGGGCAATAGTGGCAATCACACCATCGGGGTTAACCGTGGTTGCTAGGGAAGCGAGGACTTCCGGGGAAACTATCTCGACTCGTTTCGCTTGATTTTGAAACTTCTCCGCTAATTCTGCCTGTCTTTGCTGCCACTTTTCAGTATAACAAACCGTCTCTAGGGAACAATTCAGGGCTAAAGCCGTCTCTAGTAAGTGGGTTCCCTCAATTAAGGACAAATTCTGCTCCTGTCGCTCTCTAGTGCGGTGTAGCTTGCGAATTTGCTTGATTAAAGGGTTTTGAACACTGCTAATCATAGCCGTTACAGGAGAGCGATCGAGATTATAGCCAATCGGATTTTTCACCCCGCTAGGGCTACCCTAAACAACTGCGTCTTGAGGGAGATAATGCGGAACTCGGGACTTGAACCCGAAAGTCTTTGCAGACACTAGAACCTGAATCTAGCGCGTCTACCAATTCCGCCAGTTCCGCATTTTTCTTTCACAATCTTTTATTATACTATCGGACAATCCATAAGTCAAGATAGTTCAGATAATTAAGACAAAAATCGCTTTTCGGGGTAGAATCACCAATAATTTCCTCAAAAATCTGATAAAATGCAGTGTCATTTTGCCGAAGCTCTCCTTAGCCAAGACTGCCAACCAAGATAAATGAATCATCCTATGACCATCGATACCGAGCATCCCTATTTAGAAATTCAAGGTCGTCACTCTCTCAAGGGTGAAGTCAAGATCAGTGGTGCCAAAAATGCCGCTCTAGTGATTATGGCGGGGGCTTTACTCTGCTCCGACGAGTGCCAGATTAGTAATGTACCTGCCCTGGCCGATATCGAGCGGATGAGTCAAATTCTCTCGGCTTTGGGCGTGCAAGTCCGTCGCACCGGAGATAGACTAGAGATTGATGGCAGAGACCTCCAACAAGCTCAAGCACCCTACGATCTCGTCTCCCAGTTGCGAGCCAGTTTTTTCGCCATCGGACCGATTTTAGCCCGTTTAGGAGAAGCAAAAGTTCCCCTCCCCGGCGGCTGCGCCATTGGGGCCAGACCAGTAGATCTGCACGTTAGAGGCCTACAGTCAATGGGTGCAGATGTATTAATCGATGGCGGCATGGTACACGCCCGCGTTAAGGGTAATGGTCGTCTGAAAGGGGCGAATATTTATCTGGATTATCCCAGTGTGGGAGCGACGGAAACCCTAATGATGGCGGCGACTTTAGCGTTCGGGGAAACCATTCTCGGTAATGCGGCCCAGGAGCCGGAGGTGATTGATTTAGCCAATTTTTGTGTTTCCATGGGGGCAAAAATTCGCGGTGCCGGGACCAATACAATTGTCATCGAGGGAGTTTCCCGTCTGCACAGTACCGATTACAGTATCATTCCCGATCGCATTGAAGCGGGGACTTTACTGATAGCCGGGGCAATTACCCGCTCAGAAATTAGTCTTTATCCCGTGATTCCCAGCCATTTAGCTTCGGTAATTGCCAAACTGCACGAAATCGGTCCGGAAGTGGTGGAAGATGGTCCCAATCGTCTCCGGATTATCCCTAGAGACTTAAAAGCCACCGATATCGAAACCCTGCCCTATCCCGGTTTTCCCACAGATATGCAGGCCCAATTTATGGCTCTGTTAACTTTAACCGAGGGCAGTAGCGTGGTTAATGAGACGGTTTTTGAAAATCGTCTGCGTCATGTGGCCGAATTAAAGCGTCTGGGAGCAGATATCAAGGTCAAAGGAAATGTGGCTTTAGTGCGCGGTGTGCCTTTCCTCTCCGGGGCTCCGGTGATGGCCACGGATCTACGCGCTTCGGCAGCTTTGGTGGTAGCAGGATTGGCAGCCCGGGGGACTACTATTGTGCAGGGACTCCATCACCTCGATCGAGGTTACGATAATTTAGAGGGTAAATTAAGAGCATTAGGGGCAAATTTACGCCGGGTTGATCCTTTAGCCTTAGAATTGGCTACCCTGACCTAATCTTAAGAGGATGATTAGTTATCGCTGTTCTATCAGTGTTGAGGATTCCCGTGAGCAACAATATAGAACAGCGTTAATCGTGCTTAGTTGTTCTATATTGACGGAACCTTTCATCAGCGATCGCATTTACCAAATCTTAGCCATTACTAATACAAACCCCGGCAATTCTGGATCACCACTAATGGTTTCAGGAGCATTTAAAATCTCCGGTTCTTGATGGGGACGATAAATATAGACTTGGCGATTTTGGCGATCGATTAACCAACCCAATAAAGTACCATTGGCAATATATTCCTCCATCTTTTTCTGCAAACTGGATACCGTATCACTAGCAGAACGTAATTCAATCACAAAATCGGGACAGATAGGGGCAAAAGAGGCTTTTTGTTTTTCTGTTAAAGCATTCCAGCGTTCTAATTTAATCCAAGCAGCATCCGGTGAACGAGTCGCACCATTGGGCAGCGTAAAACCCGCACTGGAATCAAACCCAAGCCCCGTTCCATCTAGTTCTGACCAGTTCCCCAGTTGCAGAGCTATATTAAAATTGCGATTACCCGTATCTGAAAAAGCAGGAGGCATAACGATCACTTCTCCACTAGCACTGCGTTCAATGCGTAAATCTCGATTGGCTAAACAAAATTCATAAAACTGCTCCTCCGTCATCGGCATAATCCAAGGAAGATCAATCATCAAAGGAGCCGAGGTCGCTTGCACAAGTAGTGTCGTCATATTTTCGCCCTACTCAAGAATTACACGAATTAACAACTGAATGCCCTTCAATCTTAACTTAGCTCTTGTCAACGGCATTATTGACTACTAAAAGATAGAAGGCGATCGCTCTTAACCTTGCTAAAGAAGCCTGACGAAGAGGAATGTAAATATTTATAAAAATGTAGCTTAGAATACAGTTCGGGGGGGGAATGTGTATTGTTTTGCTATCTCCTTTTGGGGTTGGGTTGGGTTGTTGCTTGACCTGGCTGCGAGGGAGGCGATCGCATTTAAAACAAAATTGTTGGGGGAAGTATAATGGAACTTAAGTCATGTTCTCAAGTAACCACTATAGCTCTTGGAATAAGCAGTTCGATTCTCTTTACTGTTAGTTTTGTATCACCTGCTTCAGCAGTTAATCTGATTATCAATGGTTCTTTTGAAGAAGGAGATTATGACTCTAATGTTGTAGATCCTAATTTTGCACGACTAAGTCAGGGAAGTTCTGCTCTTACAGGATGGACAATAGGTGGTGCAGGCGTTGATTGGCACAACAGTAATGACATGAAATTTCCAATCGAGGGAGATTTAATTATAGATTTAAATCTTGATGGGGGAAGTAGTGGAACTTTATCTCAAACTTTTTCTACAATTATTGGACAATTCTATACTTTAAGTTTCTCTCTAGCGGGACCAGACTTGAGTGCGACTAATCCTTCTTTTCCTAATCCTCGTCAAGTTAGTGTTCAAGTTGCAGCAGTTAACCAAATTTTTTCAACATCCGCATCTGACCACTTAGATCTTCAATGGCAACTACACGAATTAAGTTTTCAAGCCACTGGTAATCAGACAACTCTAACATTCTCAAGTCTTGACAACTCAGGATTTTGGGGTCCAGCTTTAGATAATGTCACTGTGGTGAGTAATGCTGAATCAGTCCCCGAACCCTCCTCCATCCTAAGCATACTAGCCCTCGGCACACTCGGCGCAGCCTCAACCCTCAAGCGCCAATTCAAATCATCCAAATCGACAGAAAAAGAAACCACAAAAGTCTCCTAATACCATCAATAAATCCGACAATTCCCCTTCATTAATTGGAGGGGTTTTTATCAGTTGTCATACTAAATCCGTTGAGTAACGCACAGAAAACGGGTTTCTCGGAGAAACCCGTTTTCTATTTGGGGATAGTTTTTCCTAGCTTAGGGGGATTGAAAGTTTAATTTTCCCTCTGTTATTCAAATAGAATTATGAAACCCTCTTGCTGAAAATGATTGTCGTGAGTTAACACTTGACTGATTTTTAAGCGCTGCATGACCGTCATTGAAATACAATCTGTCAGGCTATATTCTTTGTCTGGACGGCGGCGGTATAACTCGAAGCCTTGCAGAAATGATTCTCGGTTTTGCGGAATGACTTGAAGGCGGGGATTCTGGAGCAGATCATCGATAAATTCGACAGTACGCCGCTTCCGATTTGCTCCCCGGACTGACATAAAATTCAGTAGCTCTACCAAAACTTCATCCGTCGTCACAAGTTTAACGTTTTTGAGACTGGACGTAACTTCTCTGGCTCGTTGATGCCAATTATCTTGGGGATTGATTAAAGCAACCCAGTAGAAAGTGTCGGCAAAAATTTGTTTCATTGCCTTTTCTTGGGACTCCCATAAAGATAATGGTCATGTTCTTCTGCACCGTCAGATGGAAGTGGCTCAAGTTCTTCTTCAGGGAAGTTCAGATTCAACCTATCAACTATCTTTAAAATTGATTCTCCAGTCTCCTCTTGAGATATATCAGAAGCCATCAGATGAGTTTCCAGGGCATCTTTCAGTCGATTTAAAACGCCTTCTAGAGAGCTATCCTGGTAATCAATTGCTGCTAATTCAGGAGATTTGAGTGAATATCCGTCGGGATTCTTGGAGATGACAATGCTGATTTGATTGACCATAATCCTTCCTATCTCAGGCTAATCAAGAATTGGGACTTCTTTAGTCTAGCAAAATAAGCAGGACATTTAAGGTTCTTCAGGATTTGGAAATGATTGTTCATCGGGAATTTTAATTGTCTGTTTTTGAGATTGGGACTGAAAGTTTAATTTTCCCTGAATCTTTCTAACAGTTCTGAGCGAGATAAATTAGCCAGAGAAAGAAGTAACCCGGTGCGTTCCGAGATAGGAAGTTGGGCAATCTGTTCCACCAGACCAGATAATTCTGCATCTAGGGGGCCAAACCGTCCTTCCAGAAGACTGGTTATCAGCGATAGTTGTCCTTCTAAACTGCCTCGTTGTATCCCTTCTTGTATCCCTTCTTGTATCCCTTCTTGTTTCCACTCTTCTCGTTGTTGTAAATAAGCTGGTGATAGGTTCATAATGTCCTCCTGTTCTTCGGCACTTAAATTATCTCTTAATTCCAAACTCTTGCGCCAGTTGGCCAGAATTTCCAGTAAATTCTCTTGGAAAGGATTACCTTCAGGCAATTGCACTAATTCTTCTACTGCTCGTTTCTGTGTCCCTCCTTTCCCTAGCACCCTCAACCATAAAGTCTCCTCATTGACTGGTAATTGATGGATGGCGACGATTCCTGTTTTGAACAGGCTAGGGGAAAAATAAACTCCTTTTCCCCACTCCTCTTTCATCCCCTCTTCTGGTAGGAATGAAGGGGGGATTCCCACGACTTCTTCAATCATTCTCCCCGAAAAAGTAGGCGTTAAAATCCAGAGAACTGGTAGTTCAGCTTCGGTTAGAGTTTTGTTTGTCCGTTTCGCCTTCCTCAAGACCTCGCCATGAACCGCATATAACTTTGAGATGCAACTGCGAATCTCTACCTCGGAGGGTGGGTTACGGAAAGGTTCAAATAAGCAGCAAGTCGCCGCCATTTTACCGAGTAACCCCAAGGGTAATTCAGTCCTTGATGCTGAACTGGCTGGTTCAAACCAGACATCGATTTCTTGGACTTCACTCTTGACTTTCTTGCTCTTTTTAATCGTCCCTAGAGACGCTAAGAGTTCTTCTAAATATTCCTTGGCAAATTGGTCGTGAATTTGGCGAGTCATTGCAGGGGATAATTAATCCGAGAAAGTGCATTAACAATCTTGTTAGATCATAGCAAGTTTTGAGAATTTATCGAAGGGAATTTTAATTGTCTGTTTTTGAGATTGGGATTGAAAGTTTAATTTTCCCTGAATCTTTCTAACAGTTCTGAGCGAGATAAATTGGCCAGAGAAAGAAGTAACCCGGTGCGTTCCGAGATGGGAAGTTGGGCAATCTGTCCCACCAGACCAGATAATTCTGCATCTAGGGGGCCAAACCGTCCTTCCAGAAGACTGGTTATGAGGGAATACCGTTCTTCTAAACTGCCTCGTTGTATCCCTTCTTGTATCCCTTCTTGTTTCCACTCTTCTCGTTGTTGTAAATAAGCTGGTGATAGGTTCATAATGTCCTCCTGTTCTTCGGCACTTAAATTATCTCTTAATTCCAAACTCTTGCGCCAGTTGGCCAGAATTTCCAGTAAATTCTCTTGGAAAGGATTACCTTCAGGCAATTGCACTAATTCTTCTACTGCTCGTTTCTGTGTCCCTCCTTTCCCTAGCACCCTCAACCATAAAGTCTCCTCATTGACTGGTAATTGATGGATGGCGACGATTCCTGTTTTGAACAGGCTAGGGGAAAAATAAACTCCTTTTCCCCACTCCTCTTTCATCCCCTCTTCTGGTAGGAATGAAGGGGGGATTCCCACGACTTCTTCAATCATTCTCCCCGAAAAAGTAGGCGTTAAAATCCAGAGAACTGGTAGTTCAGCTTCGGTTAGAGTTTTGTTTGTCCGTTTCGCCTTCCTCAAGACCTCGCCATGAACCGCATATAACTTTGAGATGCAACTGCGAATCTCTACCTCGGAGGGTGGGTTACGGAAAGGTTCAAATAAGCAGCAAGTCGCCGCCATTTTACCGAGTAACCCCAAGGGTAATTCAGTCCTTGATGCTGAACTGGCTGGTTCAAACCAGACATCGATTTCTTGGACTTCACTCTTGACTTTCTTGCTCTTTTTAATCGTCCCTAGAGACGCTAAGAGTTCTTCTAAATATTCCTTGGCAAATTGGTCGTGAATTTGGCGAGTCATTGCAGGGGATAATTAATCCGAGAAAGTGCATTAACAATCTTGTTAGATCATAGCAAGTTTTGAGAATTTATCTTTTTAATCAACAGCACCAGTGTGCGAACCAATCGGATCTCTTATTCTTTGTGTAACAAGTTTAAATTGGCTCTTCCGAACTTGTCATGTAAAATTAAAGAAAAAACAGACAATTATTGCTGATCAATAAAACAATAATTTATCTTTAAAAGCTGACTATGCTTGCAATACAGCAATTTATTGGTTAAAATATAGACAGCCAAGACCAGCAATTTTAGACACAAGCTATACTTATGCCATCAAATCCACAATTAAAGTTAATGACCGAGCTACTTCACCTAGAAGGAGTTGTCGTTACCAATTATCAAATTATTACCGATATAGGAATTGTTTTACATTTAGAAAATATGTCAAGAGAAAGCCAGTGCATTCATTGTGGAAGTAAAACGGAAAAAGTTCATCAAAACAATGAATTAACAATCCGAGATTTACCCTTTGGAGAACAGGCATTATATCTGAGAATCAATCGTCGTCAGATGAGATGCGAGAAATGTGGGAAAAAATTCACAGAAGAACTAAATTATTTGCCGAAGAAAAGAACCTACACAGACAGATTTAGAAAAAAAATAGTGGCCGAAGTCCTGAATAGTGATCTCAAAAATACGGCAGAAAGAAATGGAGTAAGCGAACAAGAAATAGAGACGATGCTCAAAGACTTAGGAGAAGAGTTAATAACCGCAAAACCTCAAGGGCTAAAAAAACTAGGAATAGATGAAATAGCCATGATAAAGGGAAAAGGAAATTACTATGCTGTGTTAGTAAATATAGACACAGGAAAAATTATAGGCTTAGGGGAAAAAAGAACAGAAGAAGCATTAACAGAATATCTAAAACACTGGGAAGAAGAGGTTTTGAGCCAAATAGAGGAAGTAAGTATAGACCTGTGGATAGGGTATAAAAATGTCGCAGAAAAACTAATGCCTTAAGCTCAAATAGTAGGGGATAGATTCCAGGTAATGAAACAAGTAAATAACGAGCTAGATGAAGCAAGAAAGGAGGTAAAAAGAGAGGCAGCTAAGATAAAAAATAAGAAAAATAAAGAAAATATCTTAGCAGGAATAGCCAAGAGCAAATATGCCTTATTAAAGAATAAAGGAGACTTAGTAGAGAAAGAAAGGAAAAAATTGGAAGAAGTATATAAAGTGTCTCCAAAACTTGGGGAAATGCACAAATTAAAAGAGGAATTTAGAGAAGTATTTGAGAAAAATACGGAGGGGAATGAGGGATTATTTGCCTTGAGTGATTGGCTCAAAAAGGCGATGGCTTACTTTCCTAAAAGCTGCCAGACAATGAGGCGGTGGATTGACGAAATAACTGCCTATTTTGATAACCGAACAACCCAGGGAACAGTTGAAGGAATTAATAATAAACTTAAGGTGATTAAAAGGAGAGGCTATGGATTTAGAAACTTTAAAAACTTTAGTCTTAGATGTTTATTAAATTGGCATTTTGCTAGTTGATTTTACATGGTAAGTTCGGAAGAACCTTTAACTTATATAATAGCGATCGGTCTTTGTGTTCTTTGTGTCTCTGTGGTTCTTCACACTCATTGCTTAAAGGCCCCTTCTCAAGTTCCCAGAGCTTAGTCACCAATATTGCGAAAGTGACAGAAAAGAGATAATCTTGCGATCAATTGCCCAAAATAAAGGCTAGAATCGAAATATAGTATCGATTGCTACGGATTTTTCATGAATTACAAAAAATTTTGCTGGGCCTTTTTGCTGTCCCTTATCCTCATCAACACTGGATTAGTTATGCCTAGTTACGCAGACGCAAGAGAATTGAGGACAATTACCGTGACGGGAGAAGGAATAGAAAATATCGCCACTTCTCAAGCAATAGTGCGCTTAGGGGTAGAAGTTCAAGGCAAAGAAGCGGGTAAAGTACAGAGGGAAACCGCCACTCGTAGCGATGCGGTGGTTAAATTTCTCCGTTCCCGTCAAGTGGAAAAATTGGAAACCACCGGCATTAGTTTACAGCCCAATTACGACTTCAGCAACAATCAAAGACGTTTAATCGGTTATATCGGGGCTAATTTGATTAGTTTTCAGGTTGATATAGCCCAAGCGGGGGTTTTAATCGATGAAGCGGTAAAAGTCGGGGCAACACGCATCGATGGGGTAAGTTTTACTGCTGGGGAATCAGCGATCGCAGCTGGCCAGAGAAGCGCTCTCATCAAAGCCACAGAACAAGCTAGAGAACAAGCCACAATCGTGTTACAGGCCCTTGGTTTAGTGCCAAAAGAAACGGTTTCTATCCAAGTGGGTAATACCAGTAATCCCGTGCCAATCGCCCGCTCAGAAGCGGTTTTTCGGAGTGCCGATGCTGCCAGTAGCCCGGTTATCGGAGGGGAACAAACCCTGCGCGCTGCTGTCACCCTCGAAATTAGCTATTAACATAACCTTTAGCTATCAGTTAAGCTGTACTGCATTTAAACTGTCTATTGAGTATTTTAGTACAAATGCTCAAACTCTCTCTCCTCGCTCTCCTGCTCATAGACAGTCCTAACGAGTAATTTAGATAGTCAACAGCTTAAAATCAGCACCGATGCTCGGAAAATCTAGAAAACTTTCGCCCTTATCCGTGAATTATCCTAACTTTTTACCCACTGTTAGGGAGGGATTGAGTGAAGATACCTCCCTTGCTCTCCTCGAAAATATCCAACAAATTGCCATCGATAGCCCCATCTATCCTCGATCGATTCTAACCACCTATAGTCAACAAGGGCAAGGTCAACCGCCTTTTGTCCTCCTGCACGGTTTTGATAGTTCCCTGCTGGAATTTCGGCGTTTACTACCTTTACTCGCCCAAAATAGGGAAACTTGGGCGATAGATCTACTCGGCTTCGGTTTTACTGAGCGATACCCAGATTTAGAAGTATCTCCGAAAACTATTAAAAGCCATCTTTACCATTTCTGGAGAACTGCGATCGCCGAACCGATAATTTTAGTCGGTGCTTCCATGGGGGGTGCAGTGGCCCTCGATTTTGCCCTCTCCTACCCGGAAATAGTGGCGAAATTAGTCCTCATTGACAGCGCAGGACTAGCTAATCCCCCAGTTTTGGGTAAATTGATGTTTTCGCCCCTCGATAAGTGGGCAACTAATTTTTTAGCCAATCCCCGCGTGCGTCAAAATATCAGTCGTACTGCCTATTTCGATCCAACTTTGGCTAGTGTTGATGCTTGCACCTGTGCTAGTCTGCACCTGAATTGTCCCCACTGGAGTGAGGCTTTAATCTCCTTTACCAAAAGTGGCGGTTATGGGTCATTTTTGCCGCAATTAAGCCAAATAGACCGAGAAACTCTGATTATTTGGGGAGAAAACGATCAAATTTTAGGCACAAAAGACGCGAAGAAATTTCAGCAGGCTTTACCTAATAATCAACTGGTCTGGATTCCTCGCTGTGGTCATGTTCCCCACCTCGAAAAACCGGAACTTACCGCAGCCGCGATAGTTAAATTTGCGAGCTAAGAACTTATAATGGGATTATTTGACCCTATAGTGCCAACTTTTATGAAATTTTTGCCGATCGCTCTCGCTGCATTCAGCCTTCTGAGTTTATCTGTCAATATTCCTGCTACTGTGGCCACACAACAGCTTTTTTGTCAAGGCCGCATGAATAACGGTTGGTCCTATTCGGCAGAATTTCTCAATGGACGTTTTGAACGCATTCGCTGGACGCGTTCCGGTCAACCTCCCCAAGTTTCTAGCCTTAGCTTTAAAAATACTAACAACAAAGGACAACCGATTTATCGTGGCAGTTTATTCGCCGCAGTCAGTGTGACCCTGATAGACTTATCGAAAGGAGATGTCCGTCCCGGTTCGCAAATTTCCGTGGGAGTGGAAGAATGGGGTTGGTCGCGGGGAAACTGCGCTCTTTCTAACCGATAAATCCCGGAACTATCGTCGACAAAAAAGGCTGAAGTATTTTCAGCCTCGTCTAAAAAATCAGATTTTACCCGCAAAATTAAGTAATAGGATTAGCTGGCTCCTTGCCTTCCAGGGTTTCGGGAACAGCTTCCGTCTTACCAAAAGCGACTCTGAGGAAGGGAGGAGCGAGGAAAGTGGTCAGGATCACCATAATAATAATCGACACCTCCAAAGGCTTATCCAAAATTCCGCTGGCCGAACCAATCCCGGCAAAAACTAGACCCACCTCACCCCGGGGAATCATACCCACACCGATGGCGAGACGATTGATTCCAGATAGGCCAAAAACTGCCCAGCCCGTCACCAGTTTACCGATAATCGCCACAACCATCAAAAAGACAGCGATCAAAAGTCCGGCCCGATTCTCCGGTACCGTTGGGTTTAAAACACCGAGGTCGGCACGCGCTCCCACCGTCACAAAGAAAATCGGCACAAGCAAATCGGCGATCGGTTTAATTAACTCATCCAACTCGTTGCGGGTATCAGTTTCATCAAGCACCAAACCCGCAGCAAAAGCCCCTAAAATTGCTTCAAGATGAATAGCGTTACCCAAAAATGCCATAAAGAAAGCGAAGACAAATGCGGGAATAACAATATTTCCCCGCGTTTTCAGCCGCTCCACGATCGCCACAAAACTTTTGTTAAAAATACCTCCCAACAAAATTGATCCGATCAAAAAGGCCGTAGCGCTGACAATCAGATAAATAACATTGGTCACATCAATCTCACCGGTTTTGGCTAAACTAGCGACCACAGCCAGAACAATAATACCGAGGACATCATCGATCACCGCCGCGCCGACAATAATTTGCCCTTCTTTGGATTTGAGTTGACCTAACTCTGACAACACCTTCGAGGTAATACCGATACTGGTTGCCGTCAAGGCTGCCCCCGCAAAAATCGCCGGGATAGCCGCCACATGAAAGACGAGCATTAACCCGGCCGTACCTGCCGCAAAAGGTGCCGCCACCCCCACACAGGCCACCACCGTGGCTTGAATTCCCACTTCCTTGAGTTGTCGCAGATCCGATTCCAGGCCAATTTCAAACAGCAGAATAATCACACCGATTTCAGCTAGAACCGAAATCACTTCACTTTGGGACTCAAAGATCCGCTCTACGGCAGCCGGGGCCAATTGATTCAAACCTTGCAGTACCGTCATAATCAGCGAGTCGGAGGCCGATAGTCCCCCTTCGGGAAAGATGAGCAGATGCAGTGCCGAAACGCCGACGATCACACCGGCGACCAGTTCTCCCAGTACGGGCGGAAAATCCAATCGTCTGGCGGCCTCCGCGCCGAGCTTGCTGGCCAGATAAATCACCACCAGCGTCAGCAATACCCCGGAGAGAATAATCGGTGAATCCTCGGCCACAACGGTGGCGAGCAAGGGGAGCGGAGTCATGGGAGCCGCTATCTCCCCGATCGAAGGAGGCAGAATATGGGACAAAATCATGAGTTTAAGGGGATGAGGGTTAAAGGTGTTAGGTGGTCATAAAACTGGGGGATAGGAAAAAGGGCCACCGCTCAAGGACAGTCAAGCTGGGGATGCGGTGGCCCTAGAGTGCCGGAGTCATGGTCCGGTTAGATATCACAGCCCTCTGGTCCACAGAAACTCTGTCCGTACAGAACCTCCGCATCACAGAGATAGATCATGCCCGCAAAATTGAGGAAAAACTGATCGGCCACCTGCTTGGCAATATTCTGGGCCATAATTCGATCGGGGGTAAGTATCTCGAACTTAACATTACTGTCGGTTTCGGAAACGTGGGGTTGTCCCGACGAGCGCACGTTGCGACTGCCTTTACCGCCAGTATCCATCACCGTGTAACCACTCGCCCCGCATTCTTCGATGATCTTGGCGACTTTTTTCAGCAAAATCTTTTCTGTGACGATGACGAGCTTTTTGGCTGGTTTGGCCATGTTGATTATCTCCTTAAATGTGTACATTTATTTGCTTGGTAAGCCCCGTCAAGGGAGCGCCCACCGACCACAATCCTAGCCGCCGCTGAGGGCCTGGGCGAGACCAACGAAGAAGGGTATGCACAAGCCGATCGCTACGGGCGTACCGATGGCCGTGGACGCACCTATATAGGCGGAGGGATTAGCCGAGGGGATACCGGCCCGCAACGTGGGCGGCCCAGAGATGTCGGAACTAGAGGAAGCGATGACGGCCAGCATGACCACACCGCCCCAACTGAAACCGGTGGCGTAGTGGGCAATCATGCCGAGACCGAAGGCGATTAGCCCATGTACAAACGGTGCTATGACGCTATAGACGACATACCACTGGGCTACCTTACGCAGTTCACCCACCCGTGACCAAGCCTCCATCCCCATGACTAGCATCAAGACCGAAAGCAAGCCGCGAAAGAGGGGATCGTAGAAGCTTTTATAGACACTTTCCGGCTGGGTGAATATGCCCAAAGCCAAACCTAATAACATGGCCGATAGGGCCGGTCCGCGCAGGCTTTCCTCAATGATCGGCCAGATCTTGACCCGATTATCCGCCGGCTGCTGCTGGCTGAGATACTCCTGCCGACTGCTGGGATAATCCTGCTGATCGGAATAATTCCCAGCCGCCACCGGCTGCTTGCTAAAAGACTCTTGGTCGTAGGCCGCTTCTTTCTGCTTCTTCTTGTTAAGATAAATGTTAGCCACCACGATCGCCGTTACCAGCGCCGGGATATCCATAAAGGGATAGAGTGCGCCGGCCCAGGCCTCGTAGGGGATCTTTTGTTCTTCGAGTACCGTCAGACCGGCTGCCATAGTCGAGCCACTCACGGCTCCAAATAACCCCCCAGTTGCGATCGCATCGACCACTTTCACCTTGGGCAGATTGGCTAAGGTATAGCGCGCGACGAAGACCACAATAATCCCTACTATGACGGCAAAGATCATTGGTAATACCATTTCCGTCAGGTTGGAATTGCGGATGGCAATCCCGCCGGTCAGACCGATTTTGGTCAGCAGCATGAAGACGATGATCGTACAAATCGACTCTGGAATGACCAATTCACTCCCGAGAGCAGCAATGATCATCCCACCAATCAAAAAGGCCAGTGTTGGCGACTGCAACTGCTGGATAAAGTCCATGACAAACAATGAGAAAAAATCCACGAATACCTCCTTAAGCCTCCCCTGATGAGGAGTATTGAATATAAACGAACTAAATCAACCTTCAAAAGCTGAAAGAGAGTAAGAGTAAGGCCCTTTACCCCTTAAGCAAACCTGTTGCGGGCAGAACTTTGGACAACGTCAAGTCCGCGGGTAAGCCTAAGTCGGGATTTTTGGCGGTTAAACTGGCCCCGATCGCACCAGCCCCAGAAGCTACCCCGAAAGCGAGAGCTAGAGGGAGAGAAACGATGGCAGCTGTTAGACCACCGAATATATCGCCCCGCAAATTGTCAAAATGAATACGATGGGTTATTTGCATGAGAATCCAACTGAGCAAAGGATTTTTTGCCACAACAAAGCCGGCGGTTGACAGACCAGCCTTGATAGACAAAACTTTATGGTTTTTAAAGATCGATTGTTATAAATCTATACTAGAACGGATATCTTGACAAGCAAATTTTTGTAAATTGAGTTTAAATCGATATATCTTTACAAAAGTATTGATTTAAACCTATGATATAAGCAGTGTGGGAAGTTTTCTCCCGTTCCCCTCCATTCCTGCTTCTGTTTAGCAAAGCTCCTCAAGGCAGTAACAGAAGTGTAGCGCTCTAGAGGCTTCTCTTGATTCAAGCCACTTTACATCAACTGATCGTCTTTGAAGCGACGGCTCGTCATGGCAGTTTCACCAGGGCTGCCGAAGAACTATCGATCACCCAACCCACGGTTTCCACCCAGATGAAACAACTGACTAAAGCAGTGGGTCTGCCCCTATTTGAACAGATAGGCAAACGTTTGTATTTAACCGAGGCAGGACGCGGTTTATTAGTAACCTGTCAGGCAGTCCTCAAGGATATTGATAACTTTGAGATGGCGATCGCTGCTATCAAGGGCATTAAACAGGGTAAACTGCGTTTAGCGGCGGTATCCACAGCCCAATATTTAATCCCTCAGATCCTAGGTCCTTTTTGTCAACAGTACCAAGGGGTAGATGTGTCCCTAGAATTGACCAATCACCAAGAGCTAGAAGCAAGGATAATCAATAATGTTGATGACCTATATATTTTAAGCGAACCCCCCGAAGATCTAAACCTGGAGATTCGACCGTTTCTGGAAAATCCCCTTGTCGTTATTGCCCGCAAAGATCACCCCCTAGCGGGACAGAAAAAAATTCCGATTAAACGGCTGCAAGGGGAACCTTTTATCATGCGGGAAATGGGATCGGGAATTAGACGGGCAGTGCAGCAAATTTTTCTCGACCATGGCATCACTGTATCTTTGCGTTTGGAAATCGGCAATAATGAAGCCATTAAACAAGCGGTCGCCGGTGGTTTAGGAATTTCGGTTCTGTCTCAGCACGTCTTAAATTTAGATCATCCCAATGGGGAATTTACCATCCTTGACGTGGAAGATTTTCCCATCCAACGCCATTGGTATGTGGTTTATCCCAAGGATAAAAAACTATCGGTAATCGCCAAGACTTTTCTTGATTATCTCCTCAATATTCAGCCCCAATCCCTCTTAAAAGTCAAAATTTCTGGATAAAAAACCCCATCTTGAACAAAGATGGGGTAAGGTAAAAATCAAATCAATCTAAACAGTAACAGGTTCTCGATCGAGGGGTTTAACGCGATCGAGCAGAGCCTGCAACTGTTCCCCTTCAATCACCTCTTTACTGAGGATTTCTTGGGCAATTTCTTCGAGCAAATCGCGATTTTGAGCAAGGATATCCAGGGCCTGCTGATGACCATTTTCGACAATCTCTTTCACTTCATTATCGATCGCTTTGGCCGTATCATCGCTCACCAAGCGCCGAGGATTCATCATGCCATCTCCCAGAAAACTATTCTGTTGACCTTTTTCGTAGGCTAGGGGCCCCAGGGTCTTACTCATACCATAGGTCGTCACCATGCGTTCGGCCAAGTCCGTCGCCCGCTGCAGGTCATTAGCGGCCCCAGTAGTAATACTACCAAAGACAATTTCTTCGGCGGCCCGACCACCTAAAAGAGTAGCAATTTGGTCGCGTAATTCCGTATCATCCATCAGGAAACGGTCTTCCGTGGGCATTTGCAGGGTATAACCGAGGGCTGCCATGCCGCGAGGCACGATCGAAATCTTAGCAACTTTACCACCCCCCGGCATAACTGCACCGACGAGAGCGTGACCAACTTCGTGATAAGCGACGATTTTCTTCTCTTTTTCCGAGAGAACCCGGCTTTTCTTCTCTAAACCGGCCACTACCCGCTCGATTGCCTCATTAAAGTCCTCTTGGGCGACGGTGCTGCGTTGATTACGCGCTGCCAATAAAGCCGCCTCATTGACTAGATTAGCTAAGTCAGCACCAGCAAAACCGGGGGTACGGGTAGCAATCTGTTTTAAATCCACACCCGATCCTAATTTTACCTTACCTGCGTAGATTTCGAGGATTTTTAAGCGTCCAGCCAGATCGGGGCGATCAACTAACACTTGACGATCAAAACGGCCGGGGCGTAAAAGGGCGGTATCAAGAGTTTCGGGGCGATTAGTAGCGGCCAGCACGATCACCGTCGCATCACCAGCGTTAAAACCGTCCATTTCCGTCAATAATTGGTTTAAAGTCTGTTCCCGTTCATCGTTACCCCCCATAAAATTACCGTTAGCGCGAGATTTACCGATCGCGTCTAATTCATCGATAAAAATAATACAGGGGGCTTTTTTCTTGGCCTGTTCAAACAGATCTCGCACTCGGGCCGCACCCGCACCGACAAAGAGTTCCACGAATTCCGAACCCGAGATACTAAAAAAAGAAACTCCCGCTTCTCCCGCTACTGCTTTTGCCAGCAGGGTTTTCCCTGTCCCCGGCGGACCGACTAAGAGGACACCCTTGGGAATCCGCGCCCCGATTTGAATGTAACGTTGGGGATATTTGAGAAATTCGACGATTTCGGCTAATTCGGTTTTCGCTTCTTCCACACCGGCCACATCTTTAAAAGTGGTTTTGGTGGTGTCTCCTTCCACATAGACTTTAGCGCGACTTTTGGTAATCGATAAAGCCCCGGCCGGACCACCGCCACCGCTGCGAGCGAGGAAAAATTGCCAAATACCAACAAAAATCAGGGGAGGAATCACCCAACTAAGGACACTGCCAATCCAGCCATTTTTTGGCGGTGGCGCAGCGGCGAATTCTACGCCCTTAGCTTCTAGACGTTTGGGCAATTCTAGGTCAAAAATCGGTGTAGTGCTGAAAATTCGTCCGTAGTTGCCCTCTTGGTCGTTTTTAAGCTGATAACGAATCTCATTCTGTCCCACGGATACCCTAGCGACGTTGCCATCTTCCACTTGGTCGATAAAAAGACTATAGGGAACTTTGGGGACGCTAGGGCCAAATAATTGCGGGAAAAGAAGGTTAACAATCAGAAATAAGCCGCCTACGGCTAATAAAACATTACCGATCAGGCGAGATTGTGAAGGAGGTTTGCTTTTTATACTCATTGCTGGGCATGATTCATTAAAATTAGTCTCTAATTAGGGGTCGAGAAGGTCGTCACCGACCTCCCCTCCCATTCAGAACCGTGCGTGATACTTTCGCATCACACGGCTCCTAGTTTGACTGTTCCCTTGTTAAGGATACAGCTTGACTTCTTTTGGTTGTCATTGTATTATCTATACTAACTTCTAATGGTGTTAGCGTAGATGATTTTGGGCTTCCATCAGATGCCGATTTATCATCGTGACAGTGGCGGTGTAGTAATTGAAGGTTCTTGTATTCATCCTTTCCGCCTAAGCTTAGAGGGTGAATGTGGTCAACTTCAATTAAATCCGATGGGGTGAAATACTGCCCACATCGGCTACACTTGCCTTGTTGCTTTTTGAGTAGTTTGGCTACTCTTGTCGGTGTGTCGATTGCTTGTCCTCGTCTGGTCGCCCAGTAAGTCCAATTTCCGTCAAATGGTGATGCGTCGGGGCGTACTAGGGTATGTCTGACGATTGGTGTCCAATTATGTTTCCATAGATAGAGACCGTTTTTGGTTTTGAATAACCAAGATTCGTGTCTTTCTTTCCCATTGCTGAGTTTAACTGTATCCGGTCTAAAATAATTTCTCAGCTTTTCGTAGTTCGCTTTACCGCATCTTGATACTGTCCATGCCCTTAACATTAACCAGGTTGTATTGTCTAGTTTATTGAAGGTATCCATAGATACTACTCCTGAGTAGTAGTTAGCCCAACCTCTAATGATTGGGTTTAGTCGACTAATCAGGGCTGATTGAGGTGCTGTTTTGTGTTTTTTGATTACACCTTTAATCGCTTCTGTGTGGGTTTTAACTGCTTTTTGGCTGGGTTTGATGTGGGTTTTGTGACCAATTAATCGTTTTGCCCCATCTTTCCCAGATTTGTATTTTCCTACTGGATATTGCCTGATATTGAATCCTAGAAAGTCAAAACCGGGTTCTTCCATTTTCCCATTGTATTCAATAGGTTTGAGTGTGTGACACACTCTGGTTTTTTCTGGTTTAAGTTCTAATCCAATAGGCTTTAACCATTCAGAAATGGCAGTTTTGCACTGTTCAATGATTTCGAGTGATGGTGAAATCACCACAAAATCATCGGCGTACCTTATTAAAACAGCTTGATTTTTACCATTTCCCTTTTTGGGAAATAGTGTTTCAATTAATCTTGCCATTCCATCCAGTGCGATGTTGGCTAGTAGTGGACTTATTACCCCTCCTTGTGGTGTCCCTGTTTCTGTTTCTTCAAATACACCGTTATCCAAAACTCCTGCTTTGAGCCATTGTTTTATGTCTCTTTTCAGGGAACTTGGACAATGAATTTTGGACAGTAAAAAGTCGTGATTAATTCGGTCAAAACACTTGGCAATATCAGCATCTAATACAAAGTAGCTACTTTGATTAATGGTGATGTATATCCTTGATATAGCGTCATGGTCAGACCTTCCGGGTCGGAAACCATAGCTGGTTCCTTCCATTTTTGACTCCCATTCTGGTTCAAGTGCCGATTTAATCAACGCTTGTCTAGCTCTGTCTTTGATGGTTGGTATTCCTAATGGGCGTTTTTCATCCCTGCCGGGTTTAGGAATCCATACCCTTCTTAGCGGTTTTGCTTTAAGTGTTCCTTTGATTTCTTCGGTTAGATTTAGCCTTTGTTCTGGGGATATTGCTATCATTCCATCGACTCCTGCTGTTTTCTTTCCTTGATTATCTTGGGTTACTTTGCGAACTGCTAATAAACGAGCATAGTATGATTTCACCAATAGACGTTGCAACCTTCTAACCTTTGCATCCTGTCCCGATTTAGCCGCTTGGTATATCCTCTTTTGGAGCTTGAAAACATATCTTTGGACTTTTGCCCAATTGATAGTTTTCCATACATTCGTAGTCTTAGTGGTTTTCGGTTTCCCGAATCCTTTACCTTCTCTCGATTTCGTCATATAGACTCCTACTAGACTCTATCCTTACAATCAAACCGTAACCCGTCAGCATATCCTGATTATTACTGTCAGGCGTTGGCTTTTGGTTACATCTCACACCCTTGAAGGCTTGCGCTTACACTTATCGCTACTGGGTATTTCGACCGATACTCAGAGCCTAAAAGGGTTTATAACGTTCCGTTTATATGGGCATTCCATCTTTAGATTTGTCCTCTCCACCGGGGTACTTTAAAGGTCTGTGTGAGTGGGAAAGGTAAGACCCTCACTATTCCCCTTATTCTTTTGAATGTAGTGTGTCAACCTATTTCACTACTCAATGTTTACGATGGTTCAAGTCGGACATTTGGCTCACGCCTAATCTTGGATGGTTGGCAGTGGTCTCGGTTTGGATGTTAGGTTACATCTAGGAGCCTTCCGTTCCCCGCTTCAGTCCCAGAGTTGTGACTTCTGAATCTGGGGGTGGCTATCGCCGTTACTCTCAGCTTTGTAACGATTTGTGATTGATTGTTACAAAGTGTATTGACCTTGAGTCCCCTTGCCTGATTTGGTATCGGGTGATACTAAACGTTGGGACATATAAACAGTTATAAGGTTGGTCTGGGTTGACCTCTTAGATTCAGTCGGGGGACTGAAGACCTTGCTAGGCGGTTATTTCGGGCATTTCAGCCCTATTTCATGCCTAAACGTTTCGCACTCCTCTCCTCATTGTAGGCTGTTCACTGCTCAAGTTCAGATTGAATCAGGCGGGGGGATTACCGTCGTCTTCGGGCGGTTTTTGCCCTAGTAAAGCCTCTAGACGGGTTTGGGCAAGCTCAAAATCTGGCGCAATCCCTAAAGCTTTTTGATAACAGGCGATCGCTGCTTGGGTTTCGCCTAAATTTTCTAGGGTACTGCCGCGATTGTACCAAGCTTGATAAAAATTATCGTCTGCTTCTAGCACCTGTTGCCAACATTCTAAAGCCTCTTGCCAACGTTGCAGTCCGTATAGGGCGCTGCCCCTAGCGTTAATGACTTGGTGATCGTTGGGGGTGATTTCTAGGGCGCGATCATAACTATTTAACGCCTCCTCGTAGTTACCGATCATGGCTAAGGCACCACCACGATTATGCCAGGCCGAGGCTAATTGGGGATTGATCGTCAAGGCCTGTTCCCAATCAGCGATCGCATTTGACCAATTGCCTAAATTTGCCTGTTCTAAGCCCTGATTAAACCAATCTTCGGCAGTTTCAGGGTTTTTACCCTCCTGGGGGGAAAATTGAGCGATGAGACTATCAATAATGCTTTCTGCGTCCTTATTTTCGATGCCTAATTGTTCGGCCATTTGGCCCGCCAGGGTAGGATCGTTTTGCAGACGGTTAAATAATTCATCGAGGGTCAGGGTTTCTAATTGGGGATTTTCTGGGTCATTACCGTTAAAATCGCTAGTTTCACCCGAATATAAGAGATTTTCTGGGGGTTGCGGCAGGGAATAACTGCCCGGGGCCTCATCTTCGCCGGCGTATTCCCAGATTAAAGTGGCAGTTTCTTTGGTGTAGAGTTGATAACCGATCTCGTAGGAAGCTTCACCAATACGTTCAATCCCCGGGAAAGCGCGGGCTAATTCTCCTAAACGGATCATTCTGGTGGCGAGAAGTTGGTTAAGGGAAGCGGAGGATTGCAGACGGGTGCCAAAGCGATCTAACCATTGTACCCAATCTTTTTGCCGACCTCGATCGCCCAATTTCTCAAAAAATCTCAGAATTCTGCCTTCGTGCCAACCGTGGGCCACTCCATCGAGTAACTGCATATAGAGAAACTCGTAATCTGTATCGGTTAGGGGAACAGATTCGATCGCTTGTACTTTCCCCTTTCCTCCTTGTCCCCCCAAAAGTCGGGTAAAAAAGTTTTCGATCGCGCGCCAAAGTTTTCTTAAAAGTCCCTGCATTCTAATCTCGACACTGGTTTTATTAATCTTGCAAGCGTAACCCAATTAGTCTAGCAGTTATCAGTTATCGGGGATTGACTCTCCCCCGCTAACCGCGGAGCGCGGTGTAGCGGGGGATTCTCGGTTCTTAGGCTTTTAACTAGATCGACCGAGTTTAACCCGGTCGATCCCCGTCAAATCGCCTCCGCGAGCGTTTTCTAACACGGTCAGTCCGACCGCGTTTTTTCCTCGGTTCTCGATTACCTTTGCTGATGCCGTATCTCTCGGTTCGATGTTACCGCAAGAATCACACCGGTGAACTCTTTCCGATAACGACTTTTTACCAGTGAACGCGCCACAATTAGGACAATCCTGTGAAGTTCCGTTTTTATCGACCTTAAGATAATATTTCCGGCTCTTCGTTACCCTTTATGCTAAATCAACATACAAGATGCCAAGATAACATACTTCTAACCCAAAAATTCCGAAAGTTTCTAAAGCCATAGCCTCTCCGTTTTATTAGTTTAAGTTTATTGTTGATTCCCTCGACCACCCCATTCGTTGTCCTTCGCTCGAAATAACTAATTATTTCTCCAAACCAGTTTCGGATTGTTTGACAACTCTTGGTAAAAACACTGGAGGATTTTGCCAACCATTCCGAGATGGATAGCATTCCCTCTGTCGGATTCTCTGAGGTTTCATAAATCTTTCTAAATTCTTCCTTTAATTCCTGCATCTTTTTCAAATTTGGGAATTTTTCTTTGATAGCTTCTAGTTTAATTTTTTGGGGTTCCGTTAAATCTTCTTCATTTTTTAACAGGCTATATTTACTTCGCTTTAAAACTTCTAGCTTCGCTTCTTTTTCCGCTTTCTGTTTTTTATTTTTCTGCGCTTCTACGGCTCTTTTTTCTGCTCTTCTCTGTTCGTCTAACTCTTGATTAATTTGTTTCATTACATGGAATCTATCGGCGACTACTTCGGCCGATGGCATCAATTCTTTCACCAAATTTTTATAAGGCAACCAAAGGTCTATGCTCACTTCTTCAATTTGCTCTAACACCTCTTTTCCCCAGCCCGTAAGCGTTTCTCTCAACTCTTCTTGTGTTCGCTTCTCTAGAATAGCTATTAGTTTTCCCGTATCTAAATTTACTAAAACCGCACAGTAATTTTTTTGTCCTTTGACTAGAGCGATTTCATCAATTCCTAGTCTTTTTAATTCCGATAGGTCTGGCTCTGTAATTTCTTCGGCGATGTCCTCTATCATTCTTTGAATCTCTTCTTCCGTTACGTCATTTATTCGACTAACATTTAAAATATCTCCTTCTTTTAATTGTTCGAGTATATTTGCGGCTAGTCTTTTCGTATAGGTTCGTTTCTTGGCGACAAAATCTAACTCTTCGCTAAAGGGTCTCTGACAATTATCGCACTTAAATTGACGACGATTAATTTGTAGGTATACTGGTTGACCTGAGATTGGTAAATCTTTGACTAAATGTCGATGATTTTGGTGGAGTTTATCGCTCTCTAACCCACAACGAGGACAGGTTGCTTTTTGATTTTTCGATTCGATTCGGCAAACTATACCGATATTTTCTAGGTGTAGATAGCCTTGAATACAGGTTCCTTTTAGGTTCAAAAATTTGTCAAGTATCATAAGTAAAATAATCTCGTTTTTGGCTATTATATCAAATCTTAACTCAATTGTCTATCTTTTGGTATTAACCTGTTTGTGCCTTAAGTCCTTCCCTGTATGGATTTCAGCTACTTTTGAGCGTAGGCGCTCTCATCGAATTTTATTTTAAGTTAATTATTTGCATAACAATTCCCGAAGAGCCATATTTCCCCCGTTTCCAAACAACAAACGGTAGTATCTCATTAATAAAACTACCGATACCCGAATCTAGAGATTGTTTTCTAACAATCCCTCTAGACCAGGAAACGAAGTTAATATCCTCAACGAAGATATTATCAGCGAGATCGCAAAGGTAATGAGCTAACTTAAAATGCCAATCTCTACGAGTATTAGACACTTTTTCGTGTAATCTTGCTATCTTATCTTGGAGTTTCAACCAATTGTTCGAGCCTTTGACTTGATGTTTCAAGCGTCTTTGTAGCAATTTAAGCTTACTCTGTACTTTCAACAAAAATCGAGGGGCTTTGATTAAATCTCCCCGTGAAGTAGCGACAAAACTCTCAATTCCCGCGTCAATTCCTAAACAGGTCTTCCCTACTGTCATATCGGGAACTAATTCCGGAGATTGGAAAGAAACCAAAACGTAAAATCCCGACGCTTTTTGGATAATTCGAGCTTGTTTAGGCTCAAACCCAGACGGGTACTCCCTAGATTTCCTAATCCGAATTTTTCCCAATTGTGGAAAATTTAAGTATTCGTCACCTAGAAAATTTTTCGAGAGCGCGGGGAAAACAAAACTTCGCATCTTTTTCTTAAATCTAGGAAAGCCGAAGCCTTTCGATTTTATATGGTCAAACGCTTTATCTACAGTTTTTAAAACTTGCTGTAAGACTTGAGCGTTAACCGTCTTTAATATCGGGTAAACTTTTTTAGCTTCCGTTAGATTTTTAGCTTGAACGAAGTAATTTGGATAGGGTTGATCCGCAGGAATTATGTACTCAGAAACTAGCGAACAGCGATCCGCAAGACACTTTCGAGAGTTTAACCAATCTTTCCGTTCCGAGAGTGCGTAATTGTAAACGCTTTTGGCAACATCAAGAATGTGGATTATCTCCCGTTCCTGTTGTCTGTTTACCTTTAGTTTGTACTGGTAGGTAAGCGTTATCACTGTCGTTAGTTTCGTGATGTGATGTATAGTTAAATTGTAACACTTACTGCCTAGTATATCAACTAATTACAATCATGGACCAAACTAATCGCTAACCTTAAAACAGTTAGTAGTCGCTTAATTAGACAAGAATTTCCGGATTTGGCGGCAAAGTATTTCGACAACAAACCCTATTTTTGGGTGGGAGCTTATTTCGTGGCTAGTTGTGGCGACGTTACTGTCGAACAACTAAAAAAATACGTCGAGAACCAAAACTCCCCAAAAGTGGAAAGGCTACTGCGTTAGTTTCATTCTGGTCGCGATTCATCTCCCGTTAACCGCTACGCAGTTTAACGGGAGTCCTCTCGCGACCTTGAGATAGGGGTGAGGGGTGGGGCAGATTTTTCAGGGATCGGTAAACAGTAAACAGTGAAAATACTCCTCACCTAATACCGCTTACCGATCACCGATAACTTAATTATTGGCCATTACCCAATTAACTAGAGTGCGGACGGGAAAACCGGTGGCCCCGGAATTATTAACGCCATTTTCTTTATCGGACCAGACCGGTCCTGCGATATCTAGGTGGAGCCAGGGAGTATTATTAATGAATTGCTTCAAAAATAAAGCGGCTGTAATGGAACCGCCGGGGCGCGGGCCGGTGTTTTTCATATCGGCAATTTGAGACTTCATCCCCTCGAAATATTTTTCTTCTAGGGGCATTGGCCAGAATTTTTCGCCGGCTAATTTAGCGGCCTCTTGGATTTGAGCTGCGAGACTCTCATCGCTACTCCATAAACCGGCGATATCGTCCCCCAAAGCGATGACACAGGCCCCGGTTAAAGTGGCTAGATCTACGATCGCATCCACCTCTAATTTTTCCGCAAAAACCAAGCCATCGGCCAGGGTTAATCGTCCCTCGGCATCGGTGTTATTGACTTCAATAGTTTTGCCATTAGAAGCGGTTAAAATGTCCCCAGGGTGCATAGCGCGACCACTAATCATATTTTCTGTAGCCGGACAGATAAAGTGTACTTCCACTTCTGGCTGTAATTGGGCGATCGCCTTGGCTGCGCCTAGGGTGGCGGCACCACCCCCCATATCCATTTTCATGGTTTCGATGCCACTGCCGGCCCCTTTAATATTCAAACCGCCGGAATCAAAGGTTAAACTTTTGCCGACGATTGCTAGTTTACGTTTCGGGGTTCCTTGGGGTTTATAGATTAAATGAAGGAATTTTGGGGGAATATCCGAGGCTTTGGCCACTCCTAGGAAGGCTCCCATGCCCAAGCTTTCGCATTCTTCCTGTTCCAGAATGTTGAGACTTAATCCGTATTCGGCGGCAATTTGCTCGGCGGTTTCTGCCATGGTCAGGGGGGTGACGGTGTTAGCGGGAGCATTGACTAATTCTCTGGCCAGAATCACCCCGGAACAGATTTGCTCGGACTTGGCGATCGCCGATGCTTGCTCTCCTAAACCCAATAACTCGACGGTTTCTAATTTGGCTCCTTTTTCCTCCTTAGTGGACTTGAAGCGGGTATCCTGATGAGTGGCCAGCAGCAGCCCTTCCGTGATTGCTCCGGCAGTGGCGGACTGATCGCCAACTACTGGTAAACTGATGGCCAGAGCTTGGCTTTTTTGTTGTTTGGCCAGACGAGCGATGGCGGCGGCCGCTAGACGCAGGGTTTGCAGGTCGAAATCGGCAGTTTTTCCCAATCCCACCAGGATTAATTTGCGAATCGGACCTCCACCTAGACGAGTCGCCGCACTGCTGCCTAATTTTCCTTCGAATTCCGTCTCGGAGATGAGATCCCCTAGGTTTCCCCCTAGTTTATCGTTTAATTCTGCCAATTCTCCTGCAATCTCGATGGCTCCTTCTGGTAAACCTAGGGCTAAAGTATCTCCTGTCCAAGTAAGGAGCGAGGTGTCAGTCGATCGAATATCCATTCTTTATCTCGATAATTCTTTGCAAAATGCTTCTATTAATCACTATACTGTAAGCTCTATCAGTTATCATCGATCATCTATTCAGGTTTAGTGGCTCCCTGTCAAGAATCAAGGTCTAGCTCTTGCTAAAATCATTGTCCCTGATTGCTGATGCTGACTGGGGATAACTGCCATGGGTTCTACTACTTAGAAAAAAATTATCAAGTTTGTGTTGATCACTCAAGGAGAAATTTTTATGGAAATATCTCGTCCTAATCAAGCAGAATTAACCGCAGAAGAACAACAGGAACTAGAAAAGTTGCGAGCTATTATCGAACAGGCTAGTGTTGATGGCGTGATCACTCAAGGGGAAAGGGAAAGAATCGCCCTAGCTATGAGGTCTGATGGTAAAGTGACCCTAGAAGAATTAGAGTTAGTCAGAACTTTAATTACCGAAAAAGTGAGCAAAGGGGAATTGGTTCTGGATTATCTTTAAACTCTGGAAAATCAGATAAAAAAAGACGGGGTGAAAACCCCGTCCTATTTGTCAAGAATTATGACAAATCCTTGACTTGTGATACTAATTGTGCTACCACATCTTGAGCGCTACCGAAGAGCATAAAGGTTTTGGGATTGTAGAATAATTCGTTTTCTACCCCGGCAAAACCCGATCGCATACTGCGCTTAATCACGATCGTGTGCTGTGCCTTATCCACGTCGAGAATTGGCATTCCATAAATCGGACTAGCCTTATCGTGACGGGCAGCGGGATTAACCACATCATTCGCCCCAATAATTAACGCCACATCGACGCGCTCAAACTCAGGATTAATATCATCCATATCGTAGAGTTGCGGATAGGGAACATTAGCTTCGGCCAGTAATACATTCATGTGACCGGGCATTCTTCCCGCCACGGGGTGAATAGCATATTTAACCTCAACGCCATTTTTTTCCAACTGTTCAGCCAATTCTCGCACTGCGTGTTGTGCTTGAGCCACCGCCATGCCGTAACCGGGTACAATCACCACAGAACGCGCATAACCGAGCATCATTGCCCCTTCTTCTGAATCAATAGCATGAACCGATTTATCAAGGCTAGAAGTGGCGCTGGCTTCGCCTCCGGCACTAGCACCTGTACCAAATGCCCCAAATAGTACACTAGCCAGCGATCGATTCATGGCTTTACACATGATCTGAGTCAGGATAATCCCCGACGCACCCACCAAAGCACCGGCGATGATCAGCATACTATTCATCAGGATAAAACCGACTACGCTGGCGGCAAGTCCCGAAAAAGAGTTTAAGAGGGAGATAACCACGGGCATATCGCCGCCACCGATGGGAAGCACGAATAAAGCCCCGAAAATTAAGGAAAGTGCCACCAAGGTCAGGAAAACATCGATCGAGGTGGGATCAAAAAAGAGATAGACACTACCCCCTAAAAAGGTGAGTAGCAAGAGAATGTTAAAGGGTTGTTGGAAAGGAAAAGTTACGGGCGCGCCACTGATTAATTCCTGTAATTTGGCAAAAGCGAGGACACTACCGGTAAAAGTGACACCGCCGATCAATATACCCAAAATAGCGATCAGTATCGAGTCAAAGGCAATATTTTCACCACTTTGCAGTAAACGCCAGTATTCGCCAATGGCAATTAAAGCACTGGCAGCACCGCCTAAACCGTTAAAAATCCCCACCATTTGGGGCATAGCTGTCATCGGGACTTTTTGCGCCGAAACCAAGCCGATAATTGAGCCAATCACCAACGCCACGGCGATTAAACCATAGCTGAGGATTTCTTGATTGATTAAGGTGGCAATAATGGCGATTAGCATCCCGATGGCAGCCAGAAAATTGCCTTGACGGGCGGTAGCGGGGGAAGATAATTGTTTAAGACCGATGATAAATAAAATGGCGGCAAGTAGATAGGACAACTCGATCCCTGTGATAAGGGCATTATTCATGATTTAGCCTCTTTTTTCTTGAACATTTGCAGCATTCGATCGGTAACGACAAAACCACCGACCACGTTAACCATCGCCAAAATAACGGCAATTAACCCTAAAATTACGGTTAATTCGTGCCAATCCGTGCCTCCGGCGATGAGGAGCGCACCAACAACGGCGATACCTGAAATTGCATTCGCTCCCGACATCAGGGGTGTATGGAGAGTGGGAGGAACTTTATTGATCACCTCGAAACCGACAAAGGAAGCGAGGACAAATACCACTAAAGCGGTTAAAAGTTGGGCAGTCATTGGTTAAAGAAATAGGGGATAGGGTTTGGGGATTGGGGAAGTGGGGTGTGGGGTGTGGGGTGTGGGGTGTGGGGTGTGGGGAGAATACTGCCTCCTGAATACTGAATACTGACTCCTGAATCCTGATAGCTAAAAAGCGGATAACTGTTCACTGAGGGCGGATTTAATGCGTTGGTTGCGGATTTCGCCGGCGTGGGTGACACAGGCACTATCAATGATGTCATCGGCAAAATCGAGGTTTAAACTGCCCTCTTTGCTGACTAGAAGTTGTAGCAGCATTTGCAGGTTTTTGGCGTACATCTGGCTGGCATTGGTGGCCACTGTGGCAGGAAGATTAACGGCTCCGACGATTTTTACCCCATTAACGATGATTTCTCGTCCCGGTTGGGTGTAGGCGCAATTTCCGCCCTGTTCCGCCGCTAAATCAACGATTACCGACCCCGCTTTCATGGTGGCGATCATCTCTTTGGTGACTAGCAGCGGGGCCTGTTTCCCCGGTACTTGGGCTGTGGTGATCACCACATCAGCCCGCTTAATTGGTTCCGTTAGGGCTTGACAAATGCGCTCCTGTGTGCTAAGGGAAACCTCTTTGGCGTAACCGTTATCGGCGACGGTATCTTCTTCTAGGGGCATTTCAATAAATTTCGCCCCGACACTCTGCACTTCTTCTTTGACTTGGGGACGAATATCAAAAGCCTCCACCACTGCCCCCAAACGGCGGGCGGTAGCGCAAGCTTGCAATCCAGCAACTCCTGCCCCCAATACCAGCACTTTGGCGGGGGCGATCGTACCGGCGGCGGTAGTCATCATCGGGAACATTTTCGGCAGCTGCACGGCGGCGAGGAGTACCGCTTTGTAACCGGCGAGGTTAGCCTGAGAGGAGAGGGCATCCATACTCTGGGCGCGACTACTGCGGGGAATTAATTCCATGCTCAAAGCGGTGATCCCGCGCTCGGCTAATTTGGCAATGCGCCGGGGCTGACGCAGGGGATCGAGAAAGCCGATGAGGATACCACCATTTTTCAGGCGATCGATCTCGCTATCGCTAGGAGGGACGACTTTGAGAATAATATCAGCAGTTTCATAGATATATTCGCTGTTTTCGCTCAGGGCGGCTCCCAGGGCACTATAGGCACTATCGGCAAAGTTAGCGCTAATTCCCGCCCCATTTTGGACAATTACCTCAAATCCCGCCTTGACTAAACGGGCGACGGTATCCGGCACTAGCGCCACCCGCGCCTCGCCTTGGTCACTTTCTTTGATTACGCCGATTTTCATGGCTGGGTTTCTCCTTAATAAGTCCTTCTCTTGTCTTATGCTGTTGGGGTAAGGGTTTCGTTAAATGCGATCGATCCCTTGGGATAATTTCGAGTCAAAATTGCTTTTCACTTCCATCCTAGCTATCCTCACCTTTCTGGCTCTTTTTCGGGCTGAATCTTAGGATTATCTTCAGAATTAAAGGGTTTTGAGCGGCATTATTTGGGAATTTTTTTATAATGATGAGGTACAAAGTTTTTGTTCTGGGGAACCCCGAAACGGTTAACATTAGCCAGTCTTCGGTCTTAGATACCAGATTAGGCTATACTTCATATTGATGAGAAGGGCTGTAATACGTCTCGACAATCTCAAAGTTTTACAGTTCTTTTAACTTCGATCGCAATTCCTCTAATTCTGCATCTACTGCTGAATCGCTGACGGTAGTTGCTGGGGGTAAATTGCTTTGATTAGAAGTTGTACTGGGTAATACTCCCCCAGACATTTGTGCTTTTAGCAGTGCTAATTCATCATCCACATCGCTACCCGCTTCTAGCGTGAATTGATGTTCCATGCCGATGCCACCGATTTCACCGTCAGCTTGACTACTGGATTCTAACTGCATAAATTTTGCTTCCATGCGCTCAAAAGCTGAACGGTAAATACTATTGTTCCCATTCTCAAAAATAGTTAAGTTTTTTGCTAAAGTATCGACTTGAGTTTTAATTTGTTCGATCTGACTTTTGATAATATTGGCGATATTAATATGATTCTCTTTTTGTCTAAAAGCTTCTCTAACAAGGGAATAATCTACTTCAGATCTAGCTAATTTAGCTCTCCTGTCCCATTTTAAAATTTCCGCTAGTTCTTGATTATATTGTTGTTCTGCTCTTTTTTGTAAAGTGATTATTTCGGCCATGTCTAATCTTGGTAATTTCTTTTCGATTGCCATCCCGTCCAATTCGTCATAAATTTGACTAGGATCTTGCAATTGTCTAACTTTTCCCTCTGGGACTTCAAAAACCGCCTTGTCAATGCTAGTATCTATACTGCCGATACTTTTTTCGTTAATCTTTCTTTCTAAAATTGGCAATTTTTCTTTCAGTTTATCAACTTGGATATTCAGTTTTTCCAGTTGATTTTTAATAATATTTGCGGTATTAATGTGATGTTTTTTCTTTATATTAGCTTCTTGTGCCAGAGACTCATCACCTTTATCTAGGGCGAGTTTAACTCTTTCTTGCCATTTTAAAACCTCAGCTTGTGCCTGGTTGTACTGTTGTTCGGCTCTTTTTTGTAAGGCAATTACTTCGATAATTGAGGAACGTAAATTAGATAAATCATCCCGCATAATAGTGATGGTTAATTATGACTAGCAATTAATATTCCCTATCTCAACAACAAAATTAATAAATAGAGACGTACCGTAGATGGTACGTCTCGACGCTCTCAAAGTTTTACAGTTCTTTCAACTTCGATCGCAATTCCTCTAATTCCGCATCCACTGCCGAATCCCTGACGGTGGTTGCTTGGGGTAAAGTGGGTTGACTAGAAGCTGTACCCGGTAATGCTCCCCCGGACATTTGTGCTTTCAGCATTGCTAATTCATCCTCCACATCGCTACCCGATTCTAGTGCAGCGAATTGACGTTCCATGTCGATGCCACCCAATTCACCGATCGCTTGACTACGGGCTTCTATCTGCACAACTTTTTCTTCCATGCGCTCAAAAGCGGACATGGAACTACTGGTATCGATACTGCCGAGGGTTTTTTGGATTTCTTCGTTAGCTTTTGCGGCTCTGGAGCGAGCTACTAACATATTTTTCTTGGTTTTTGCCTCAGAAATCTTACTTTCGAGCGCAATCAAGTTTTTTCTCAGACTATCTACCTGTACCGTTTGCTGATCCAGTTGATTTTTGAGAATGGCGGCGGTTTCCGTGAAATCTTTCTTGCGTTTAAGAGCTTCCCTGGCGAGAGTTTCATCCCCTTTAGAAAGGGCTAATTTGGCTCTTTGTTCCCATTTATTGGCTTCTGACTGGTCTTTGCTGTATTTTTGTTCCGTTTGTCGCTGTTCGGCGATCGCTCTAGCGACCGCTTGACGTACCTGTACTAGATCCTCTTGCATATCACTGACAGCTTGTTCCAGCATTTTTTCTGGATCTTCAGCCTTGCTCACCATATCATTGAGGTTAGCTCGGACAACTCGGCTAAGGCGATCGAATAAACCCATGACGCTCTTGTTCCTCTCGGTGTGTACTAAATCAGTTAACTGTTCTTAAAATTTCCTATCTTGCCTAACGGCTTATTCTCTAATATAAACCACGAGAGCTAGGATAGGCGATAGGAGTTAGGAGTCAAGAGTCAGGAGACAGCTTTTTTCTCCCCACACCCCACACCCTACACCCCACACCCCACACCCCACACCCCACACCCTACACCCCACTTCCCACATCACCCATCCAAGTTTTCTTGTTTTAACTTGAGTAATTCCGCTTCAATTTGTTTTTGTCCCTCCAAATCTTGGAATTGTCGCTCTAAGGGGTCTTTATACTGGATTAAATCGGCTTGGGATTCGGCTTCTAAGACTTTTGCTTCTAATTTCTCGAAAATAGTTCCCATCTGACTGCTGTTCAAACTGCCCATAATTTCTTGGGCTTTTTGACTGGCACTCGCCGATCGCAATCTGGCCACATAAAGGCTTTTTTGTGCTTTCATCTCAGCATATTTGCGTTCAATTGTCAAGAGTTCTTTCTTTAACTTTTGTATAATAGCCGTCTGTTGTTGCAGGGAGGTTTGTAGGGGGGCGATCTGACTTTGATAGGTTTGCCATTGGCTGAGAGCTTGGCGGGCGAGTTCCTCGTTACCGTGATGTAGGGCTAATTGGGCGCGTTCGTGCCAAGTTTGGGCCGCTTTTTCCTGTTGTTGTCGTTGGCGCTCGGTACGTTTCTGGGTAGCGACGGCTGCCGCCAGGGCTTGTCGCATTTGCATCAATTCCCCTTCCATCGCCAAGATCGCCTTTTCCAGCAGTTTTTCGGGATCTTGATTTTCCTGAATCAGACTATTGACTTGGGCGCGAATTGCTTGGCCCATGCGATCAAACAAACCCATTGCCGTCCTCCCGATAGGAACCCTAATAGTTTACCGAAGTGCCGCTCCTATCAATAATGATAGAACTAGGGACGGGGGACTGGGAGGGATCGGCTGTTTCTGAAGGTGCCGGACTACTGGGAGAAGGGGATGCTTGTAATTCTGGCGGTAACTGTTTCATTAACTCCACCGCCTCCTGTCGGTTTTGATTGGCCAAGCGACGGGCTTTTTCCCGTTGAAAAAAGGGTAAATTAGCGGGTGATTCTTCTCTTTGACGCAATTCCTCCAACATTCGTTCGTTAATGATCGCGGTCGAGGGGGCGGGGGTAACTTGGGGCGGTGGTGGCGGTGGTGCAGAAACTAGGGAAGATACGGGCGGGGTGCTGGGGTTCGGGGGGGCGACGGGTAAAGATTGCTTGATCTTACTGACGGGTAATTGATGGGCCGGCATTGGGGACGGTGGCGGATTCGGGGGTAAGAGGGCATTAGTCAGATTTCTAGCTCTGGGGGGACTCTGAACCACTGGTGGGGCGGGAATGTTAGTTATCGGGCTAGTTTTAACCGGAGGAGCGGGAATATTAACGATCGGACTGGTTTGAGGAGTTTTCTGTACTGGACGAGCGATCGCTATCAATCGATCGAGGTGGCGGGAGTTATTTTGGCGCTGCTCGCGGGGGGAATTCTCAGTTTTCCTCGGGGTGGGGGTAGTATTGGTTAACCATTGATTGAGACTGAGGAGACTATTAGCAATTAAAAAGATCACCATTGCCCGGATACCCCAAGGGGTAAAAAAGACATCTTCAGCTTGGGGATAGACGTTAATGACAGAAGCTTCTAGGTATTCTGGTTCCTGAGCGGGATCGATGGCTGAACTGGGTTGATGGACGATCGAGAGGGGCAAATCTTGGGAGGATGGGGGTCGATCGGATTTCATGACGGTATTATAGGGTTATGCTGAAAAGTTAAGTAGGTAGGCGTTAAAAATTATCAGAAACCCCCCTTATCAAGGGGGGACTAAGGGGGGATCGGCACCCCCCTTATCAAGGGGGGCAGGGGGGATCGAACCTAAAATCCATTTTTAATTTAATTATAACCAGCTACTTAGGGGTTTTTTCGTCCTAGTCTAACGTAGTATTCCCTAGATTTTCCCTATGTCTTTACATTCTCTTGACAAAATTTTGGCGGTTATTACTCAACAGGCGGGTTGGGAAGAATATCGCCACTATGATCAAGTGCTGCAATTGTGGCCAAAAATTATTAATCCCCGTCTGCTTGAGCAAACCCGGCCTTTTTCCCTGAGTTGCGGGGTTTTATCGGTGGCTACCAGTAGCGCCGCTTTAGCACAGGAATTGTCTTTACAACGCTATAGCTTATTAAAACGGCTTAATAGTCAGTTAGAGACTCCCTTGAGCGATATCCGCTTTTCTGCTGCCCGTTGGCAGCAGGATAGTCAGTTAATTCCCCCAGAAGCGATCGCGCCTAATTCCCTCAGAGATCATCCTAGCTATGTCACCCCAGAAAAACCGCCAGAAAATCCCCAGCAACCGGACATTTTAGAGACTTGGAGCCAGAAAATACGTCATAGAACCCGATCCTGGCCAATTTGCCCTCGTTGTCAGTCTCCCACTCCCTCCGGAGAGCTTGAGCGTTGGCAATGTTGTGCTTTTTGTTTTGCCCAGTCGGGCGGGGTAAAAGATGCAATTTTTTTATAGTATTGTGGAAAGAGTGGTTTTGAGTCAGGAATCAATTGGCCGATCTTTTCTGTCTTAATTGAACCTGTATTCATCAATTCTATCGAGCTAAGGCTTGATCCCCGTTCTGTTATTGCTGATACTAGACCCAATAACCTCGGCCACAACTGAGTTGAACTCTTCAGTTTTGAGACAGTGCTGCTTTTTGCAAAGTAACTATTAAAAGATTCTAAAAATAAAATTTTTTTTGGGGATCACTAAAAACTATATGGCATATCAGTTCTAGCTGTGGTAGTCAGGAAAATACCCTTGGCACAGGGTAGGACAATATTACACAGAGCGAAAAGAGAGTCATCCCTTGAGTTCCCTATAATCATCTTCCTTTTAAAGCCAACCCATGCAAGCCGCAAACTTTCTTACCTCTTCCTGTCGATACTGCCGATACTATCAAACCCAAGGTCGGCGCGGTGGCACTTGTCAACAACTAGATGTTCCCGTCGAAGCTCATTGGAAAGCCTGCGCTCTAGCGATGCCTCCTTTTAGTACTGAATGGCAACAACTCAATCGGGTGGTTAGTTTAGAACAGTCTCTAGAATTAACCTGTACGGTGTCGCCCACTCCCGTGGTGGTTTCCCCTCGTCGTCATGCTCCCCGACAACCGACGGCAGTTTAGAAGATCCGGGGCCTAAACAGGAGCAAAAAATTGGCGTTGTCCATTAAAAATATGAATTCACCCTCCCACATCTTTTAGAGTGCTATTTTTGAGATAATAGAGCAGTTAATTGCCAAGATAAAGCTAGGAAAGGCAGAATTGCTGTAGAAAGTATTCAGGAGTTGAGAGTTGGGGTTTTAGGGTTTTGGGGTATTAGTTGAAATTCCCCTATCTCCCTATCTCCCCGCACCCCACACCCCGCACCCCACTTCCCGATAATTAATGTCGCCAGAATGCCCCCGATGACTTCTAATCATCCCCTGAAAATTGGTATAGTTGGGACAGGGTTCGCCGCTCAACGTCGCGCTGAAAGCTTGCAAGCGGATGATCGCGCCCAGCTTTTGTATGTTAGCGGTAATAGTGCCGAATCGATCGCTAATTTCTCGCAAAAATACCAAATTTCTGCCCTAGATTCGGCAGTAAGCCTGGCCAGCCATCCCGATCTCGATCTGATTGTCATTGCCAACGTTAATCAAGCCCATGCCTCGATCGCCCGTACTGCCTTAAAATCCGGTAAGCACGTTATCGTCGAGTATCCCCTGGCTTTTCACCCAGCAGCGGCGGCAGAATTAATCACCTTAGCCGAAACCGAGAACAAATTACTGCACGTCGAACATATTGAACTTTTGGGGGGACTGCATCAAACCCAACAGCAGTATTTAGCCAGCCTCGGCAATATCCACCTAGCCCGTTATACCACGATCGTCCCTGGCAGACCAGCACTCCGGCGCTGGACATTTCATCGGGATTTATTCGGTTTTCCTTTGATCGCTGCCCTTTCTCGTATCCATCGCTTTACTAATTTATTTGGGGAAGTGGAGTCCGTATCCTGTCATTGTCGTTATTGGAATGCTCCAGAATCCGATTATTTTCTGGCCTGTTTGTGTGAGGCGCAGTTATTATTTAAAAATGGCTTAATTGCCGAAGTTACCTACGGTAAAGGCGAAGTTTTTTGGCAAAATGAGCGAACTTTCACTATTCATGGGGAGGGGGGCAGCTTAATTTTTGAAGGCGAAAAAGGGCAGTTAATTAATAGTGAAGGTAGCCAAGCTTTAGAAGTGGAAACCCGTCGCGGTCTTTTTGCCAAAGATACCGCCATGGTGCTAGATTATCTGTTCGATCGGGTTCCTCTTTATGTTACTCCCCAAGCCAGTCTTTATGCCCTAGAAGTAGCCTATGCTGCCTATCAATCTTCTTTGTCGGGAAAAACAGTTTTTCTCGCGGACAATTAAACCGACTTAGACTTTTTGAATTAACTTTCTGCCTAGTAAACCCTGGGGACGAACTAACAACATAATAAAGAGAATAGCAAAAGCGATCGCCTCTCGATAACCAGAATATTCTGCGGGAACAAAAGCTTCTGCAATACCCAATAATAAACCACCGATGACCGCTCCGGGGATACTTCCCAATCCCCCTAAAACGATCACTCCTAAACCTTTTAATCCGAAAGCAATGCCGAAATAGGGTCCAGCAATACTAACACTAGAACCGACTAAAGTTCCTGCTAAACCTGCCAAGGCACCACTGATAAAAAAGGTAATCACAATAAATTTTTCGGGATTGATTCCCAACAAACTGGCCGTGGTGACATCTTCAGCTACCGCTTGTAAAGCTTTGCCCATTTTGGTGAAATTAACCCAATAAGTTAGTAAAGCTACCATAACTGCTGAAACCAGAAAAATAATAATCTGAATTGTGCGAATTGCCACGGGGCGATCAGCTGTACCGAAATTAATTGCGGGGGGAAGATTGCCATAAATACCATCGGGAAAAGTATAAATTTCTGCCCCGAATAAGTATTGAATGACATTGACAATCACCACGGCTGCCCCTAGGCTAGAAACCAGAGTTAAGAGAGAATCGGAACCCCGTACCCGGAGGGGTTTAAAGGCCAATCTTTCCAGAAGAACCGAGGTGAAACCTGAAAGGATACAGCCTAGCAAGAGTGCCAAAAAAAAGGGTAAGGAAAAGGGTAATTTGGCATTAGCCAATAAACCATTAAAACCGAAAACTCCCCCCGCTAGAGCGTAGGTAAAATAGGCACCGAGGGTAAAAATTGCGCCATGGGCAAAATTGATAATCCCTAAAATGGAAAAAATCAAAGTGTAACCGAGGGCAAAAATAGCATAGACACTACCGATCGATAAACCGTTTAAAACCTGTTGAAAAATCGTTACTAGATCCATTGTCAGGGTTAGCTAGGGTAACTTTTGATTATAACTGACGGTCGCCACCACATCCGGTAAAGGACGCTGCAGTTTATATAACCAGAATAAACCGAAAATACCGATAGCGATCGCTCCTAAACTAATTATTTGCGCCATTTTTAGAGGCCCAAACATTAAACTATCGGTGCGTAGCCCCTCGATCCAGAATCTACCTAGACTGTAGGCGATAAAATAGACTAGGGTAAGGGTGCCAATTTTTAATTTACTAGGGTGTTTTAAACCCCAGAAAAATAGATAGATAAGTAGGGCAAAAACTGCCAGATTCCAGAGAGATTCGTAGAGAAAGGTGGGATGAAAATAATCGACGGCGATGTATTCTAAAGGACGACTAGCCGGAGGAATAAACAACTTCCAAGGTAAATTAGTCGGACTGCCAAAAGCTTCCGAATTAAAAAAGTTACCCCAACGTCCGATCGCTTGACCGAGAATAACTGAAGGGGCCACCAGATCGAGTAATTGCCAAAGAGAAACCCGATTAATGCGGGCAAAAATTAGGGACGCCAGCAAACCCCCGATAATTGCCCCGTGAATAGCGATACCTCCCTTCCAAATGGCGATAATATCAGCAGGATTTTGCGCGTATTCTTGCCACTGAAAGAGAACATAGTACAGACGGGCTGCAGGTATGGCCCCCAGTACTAACCAAATGGTCAAATCAGCGATTAAATCCGGATCGATCGCTCTTTTTTGGGCGAGGTACTGGGAGAGGGTGACACCCAATAATACCGCCATAGCGATGAGGAATCCATACCAGCGCACCGAAATCGGTCCGATCTCCCAGAGGATCGGGCCGGGGGACTGAAAGACAAAACCTAAGAGCATAAAATTATTAAGAATAAAAAATTTTATCTTTCCTATAGTATCTTATGCTATGATGAAATACGGTGACATATTTGCGGATGTGGCGGAATTGGTAGACGCGCTAGATTTAGGTTCTAGTGTCTTTGATGTGTGGGTTCGAGTCCCTCCATCCGCATTAACCTTCGGGTCGATGAAGTGTAACCTGATTTGGTGTTGACGACCGACGACCCAAAAGGAAAACTTGTTAATTTCCATTTTTGAGACTCCGGTTCAGATTTATTTTTTCAGCTGACTTCTTACCCAATTCCGAAATGCTTTTACTAACTCTAGGTAATCTGTCTGGCCAGCTTGTTGTAAAAATATAGCAATCTCTGAAATAGGAATATTTATAAAAAATTGACTGGTTGGGGAGGTGATATAACTGCCATTTTGTAATTGTTGGATAACCAGAGATTCCCCATTATAAACCCAAACCTCTGCCACGCCTAGATCTGCATAAACCTGAAGGCGATTTTGAGAACTGCTGGTGACATCAATTTCTATGACTAAATCCGGTGCAGGGTCTTCATTTAAGTCCAGTCGCTTTTTCCCCCGAACCGCCTCAATATTATCAATGTAAAAACATTCATCCGGTTCTGCACCGCTTAATTGAGGGCGTTTAAAGGTGGTAGAACCGAGGGGATAAATCGGGACTGTTGATTCTTCCGCTAGGGTTTCGACAAAGCGACCGATGAGGGTTTTACTAAATTCGTGTCCGGTCGAAGGAGCCATCATTTCTAAATTGCCACGATTGTAGGTCAGCCGCAGACGGCGATCGCTCATTTCTGCGAGCAGCGTTTCGTAGGTTTTCCAGCTAATCCCGGACAGGTGAATTATTTCAGCCGGTGGTGCGAGCAGTGTTACAGTCATAGATTCAAGCAAAAATACCCTGCTTCTATAATAATCAAAGGGTGAGCATGGCCCACCCTTACTTAGGGTCTGCTGAATAAATCTAAAAACCTTGTTGGATAAGGTTTTTAGACTTTTTTGACCTCAAAAAGTGCCGAACTTTGGAGTGATTGGGGGGAAAATCCCTGGACTTTTTTCCTGAAAATTAGGTAATTGACCACCTGAAAATGAGTAAAACCCCACACCCCACACCCCACACCCCACACCCTGCCACCACCGAAAAACTTTTTCAGCAAACCCTACTTAATTAAGCAGTTACTACCGGGGAAGCTAACCGTTTAAAGGTCAATCTTTCATCGGCCACATCGACAAAAATCGTGTCTCCCCCTTTGAATTCGCCGCGCAGAATTGCCTTAGCGATCGGAGTTTCCACATATCTTTGTACTGCCCGTTTTAAGGGTCGCGCACCGTACACTGGATCGTGACCAATTTCTGCTAGATAATCGAGGGCAATATCGGCAAGTTTCAGGGCTAATTTTTGTTCCATCAAGCGATCACTGAGATTGGCTACCTGTAGTTTGACAATCGATCGCAGTTGCGCTTTTTGTAAACTATGGAAAATGATCGTTTCATCGATACGATTGAGGAATTCGGGACGGAAACTATTCCGCATTGCTTCCATCACCCGCGCCTGCATTTCCTCGTAACGAGACTCATCACCAGCCACGTCTAAAATGTATTGAGAACCGATATTACTGGTCATAATAATGATGGTATTTTTGAAATCAACCAGATGACCTTGAGAGTCGGTTAAGCGCCCATCGTCAAGGATTTGTAACATAACGTTAAAAACGTCGGGATGGGCTTTTTCAATCTCATCAAAGAGGATGACAGAGTAGGGACGACGCCGGATTGCCTCGGTTAGTTGTCCCCCTTCATCGTAGCCGACGTATCCCGGAGGCGCGCCCATGAGACGGGAAACGCTGTGTTTTTCCATGTATTCCGACATATCGATGCGAACTAGGGCTTCTTCGGTGTCAAAGAGATTGCGCGCTAAAGCTTTCGCCAATTCTGTCTTACCAACACCCGTCGGACCGAGAAAAATAAAGCTGGCCGTGGGACGGTGGGGGTCCGATAAACCGGCGCGGGAACGTTGAATCGCTTCGGCCACGGCTGTGACCGCTTCCTCTTGACCGATGACACTTTCGTGTAATTCCTCTTCCAGATTGAGGAGTTTTTCTTTTTCCGATTCGATCAATTTATTGAGAGGAATTCCCGTCCATTTCGAGATAATTTCGGCGATATCCGATTCGAGAACTTCTTCCCTTAATAAACTTTTACCGGTGGTTTGTTTGTCGGCCAATTGAGTTTCTAGGGCGGACATTTGCCGCTGCAGATCGGTTAATTTTCCGAACTTTAATTCCGCAGCACGATTATAATCATAATCTCGTTCGGCCTGTTGAATTTCCAGATTAACTTGTTCGATCGCTTCTTTAACCCCACGAACTTTATCGATAATCTCTTTTTCCCCTTGCCATTGAGCATTTAATCCCGATTGTTCTTCCTTGAGGTTAGCCAGTTCTTTTTCTAACTTTTCTAACCGTTCTCGCGAAGCTGGATCGTATTCCCTTTGTAGAGAAAGTCTTTCCATTTCTAACTGGAGAATTTTGCGATCAATTTCATCGAGTTCTTCTGGTTTGGAAGTGATTTCCATCTTCAATTTGGCCGCCGCTTCATCAACTAAATCAATGGCCTTATCGGGCAAAAAGCGATCGCTAATATAACGATTAGAAAGCAGTGCCGCTGCCACTAAAGCATTATCGGCAATTTTCACCCCATGATGCACCTCATAACGTTCTTTGAGACCGCGAAGAATCGAAATAGTATCGACCACATTTGGTTCATCTACTAAAACCTCTTGAAAACGTCTTTCTAACGCCGCATCTTTTTCGATATATTTGCGGTATTCATCGAGGGTAGTGGCTCCGATACAACGCAATTCACCCCGGGCTAACATTGGTTTTAATAAATTGCCCGCATCCATTGCCCCTTGAGTGGCTCCCGCACCGACAACGGTATGAATTTCATCAATAAACATGATGATATTGCCTTGGGAATCGGTGACTTCTTTGAGGACAGCTTTTAATCTTTCCTCAAACTCTCCGCGATATTTTGCTCCCGCAATTAAGCCACCTAAATCGAGAGAAATGAGAGTCCGATCTAACAGAGATTCTGGCACATCACGGTTAATAATCCGCTGGGCTAATCCTTCGACAATGGCTGTTTTTCCTACTCCCGGTTCCCCGATTAAAACCGGGTTATTTTTAGTCCGACGCGAGAGAATCTGAATGGTGCGACGGATTTCGTCATCCCGTCCAATTACGGGGTCTAATTTACCTTCCCGTGCCAATTGGGTGAGATCCCGTCCGTATTTTTCTAGGGCTTCGTATTTGCCTTCTGGATTCTGATCGGTCACTTTTTGACTACCTCTGACTTGTTGAATAATTTCTTTGAGTTTGTTTTCGGTAAGTCCGAATTCTTGAAAAATATTTTTACCGAAGCGATCATCTTTAGCGTAACCTAAAATCAAATGCTCGATCGAGATAAAGTCATCTCCAAATTCTCGGCGATAATTTTCTGCTC
The DNA here is from genome assembly GCF_000010625.1 of Microcystis aeruginosa NIES-843. Taxonomy (NCBI): domain Bacteria; kingdom Bacillati; phylum Cyanobacteriota; class Cyanophyceae; order Chroococcales; family Microcystaceae; genus Microcystis; species Microcystis aeruginosa. The sequence goes on along the minus strand of NC_010296.1, from coordinate 5,725,137 downwards.
GATCGAGTAAACTATCTAAACTACGACCTAAATAAATCGAGTCGCCGGGGTTAGAGATTTTCGGTTGACGACGGATAAAATCATCGGTTCGATCCCGCAAACGGGCTAGACTAATATTAGCTTTACTAAAGACACTGCCCGCTAATCCCTCCTGTTCGAGAAGGGCTTTCATTAGATGTTCGCTTTCGATTTGTTGCTGGCTGTTCTGTTTGGCAATGTCCGGCGTTTTGACGATTGCCTCCCAAGCTTTTTCTGTAAATTGTTGTGGATTGGTTGGCTGCATTTTCTATAAGAGATTACTTTTATACCCTTGAGACTATTCTAGATTGACCGGTTTGTTGGCTTCTAGGGGCTTACCGTACCTAGTTCAGGGGGATTTCCCCTCAATGGTGCGATTTAAGCGGCTAAAGTTTATAAGCTGTCAGGGATTTAAACTGCGTCTTGGAAATTTTAGTACAAATGTTCAATCTCTCAACCAAGCTAAAATCTTAAGTAGCTGGTTATAATTAAATTAAAAATGAATTTTAGGTTCGATCCCCCCTGCCCCCCTTGATAAGGGGGGTGCTGATAGGCGGGGGGATCCCCCCTGCCCCCCTTGATAAGGGGGGTGTCTAATAATTTTTAACGCCTACCTACTTAATTATTAAAGATGTTCACTGATAACTGATTACTGATAACTGATGACTGATTAATTCCCCCCTAAAATACTCTCTAAGCGATTAAAGATTTAACTTTACTAATGATACCAACTGGGTCAATACCTTGGTGGGGGAACTGTTCCCATAAACCGCCACAACCTTCGTGGTGAGTACCGATATAGGCGTATTTAGGAGTTAAACCGCGTTCGAGTAACCAAGAACCATAACGGCTACCTAAACCCGTACGACGGTTAAATGCTTCTACCACTAAAACAAAGGGAGAATTACCAACTTTAGCGATAATTTCTTCATCCACTACATTGAGAGTCGGTTTATTAATTAAACCCACGTCAATACCTTCTTGTTTTAGACGTTCCACTGCATCTAAAGCGCGGTATAAACCATCGCCAAAGCTGATGATATAACCAGCAGTGCCTTCCCGAATTACTTCATCTTTTCCAGGGACAAAGGTATAACCATCGCCAAAGAAATTATGAACGTTAGTATCAAGAATATTGGGAGTTTTAGAACGAGTCGAGAAGATAAAACGTAAACCGGGTTGATGGAAAGTTGCCTCAACACAAGCGGTCATTTGTGCCGCATCGGCCGGGAAATAAAGACGGGTTTCGTAACCGTCATCGAGTCCATTATCAGCAAAGAAATTATTCAAACCAAAGTGACAGGTATTATCCGCCATATCATCGATACCGGAATGGGAAAAATGACATAAAAGATTAGAATAATTCAAACGCGCCATGGTGATTTCAGAAATACACATTTCTAGAAAAGCGGCAAAGGTGGCGAAAATTCCCTGTTTACCTTTTTCCATCCCAAAACCAGCAGCTGCCGAAAGATTGCCCCGTTCCATAATACCGGAAGGAATAAACACTTCGGGATGTTTATCGTGGATAATTTTCAGACCGCAGGAACCCTCTAAATCGCTATCTACTACTAATACCTTAGCCTTGCGTTCTTCTTCGCTCATTTTGCCTAAAAGACTGACCACCGCTTCGCCGAAAACGTTGCGGTTAGAACCCCATTTATCCCCAGAACCGAGGAATTTATAGTCATTAGAAGGCTTCTTAATACTGTTGAGATATTCCACGGCGGCACTGTGTCCTTTTGCCTCTAAATATTTCAAAGCCAAGGGTACAGAAATCACATCATGACCGTGGTTAGAACCTTCTAAACCTTCAATACCGGGACACATGGGACGTTTATTAATAATCGCAATCGGGCCGGGAGTATTAATTGCTTCACAGATATTGCGATACAAACTATCGATATCTTCCCCATCTCCCACTAACACTTTTAGTCCATGACCGGCGAGAGTTTTAGCCACATCATAACCGGGTAAATATTTGGAAGGATTACCAGCAATCGTCACATCATTATCATCAATAATCAGCTTAACATTGATGTGTTGAGCCACGGCTAAACGGGCAGCTTCCGCGTCATTGCCTTCCTGTTGAGAACCATCGGAACCTAAACAAAAAACGGTTTTTCCGGGGTTAGCTAAAGCGACACCGTTAACGTAGGGCCACATATGTCCTAAACGGCCAGAACTAAATTTTACGCCTGGGGTTAATCCTAATTCCGGGTGTCCGGGGAGTTTAGAATTAGCCTCGCGGTAGTGCATTAATTGTTCTGGGGGTAAAGAACCTTCTAACGCAGACATGAGATATTGAGTACCGACGCGGTGTCCCGCTTCATCGAAGAAAATTGGTACAAATTGACTAGGTTGACTGCGGAAAAGAGCATCGAGAATCACCACTTCCGGGACGGTATCGTAGGGGCCGCCGGTGTGTCCACCCACACCCCGGGCCGCACCCGTGGCAGTAAAAAAGATGATAGCATCGCGACAGAGTTGGATATTGGCTTTTAGGGTGCTTCTTTGGTGGTCGGTGAGGGTGGGGTTACTGGGGTCGAGACTGATGGGTTTATAGGCGCTCAAATCGATGGGAAAGGCTGTCATTGTCGATTTTCCTTAATGTAGAGAAATAACTATAGTCAGGGAAATCATAGCCTAGAATGTCACCCGATCGATTGATTGAATAATTTCTTATCATAGATGTAGTCCCTAATACAAAAGTTTTACCCTTGCTGGGATAGTGTCCACGGTTCGGGACAGGGGAAATCTTAAAAAAGATACGGGAAAAAAAGCTGTTCTTGAGGGCAATAGTCCAGAATGGCAGGTAAGACCGAGTAAAAAGGGGAAAGAGGAAAGGAAAAAGTAAAAAGGATAACCTTTGACTGTATAGCGTTTCTTAGAGGGATGAAGTATGACCTGATTCTCGGTTGATATTACTGCAATCTCTAGCCAAAAAATCAGCCCATAATTAACAAAAACTAGATTTAAGGTAAAAACTATGTGTTTAGGCATACCGGGACAAATTACGGCAATTATTGATGAAAACCATCATCTGGCTCTCGTCGATGTGGGGGGTGTAAAAAGAGAAGTAAATATCGCTTGTATTGTTGATGAAGACCATCCCGCTAATACTTGTGTAGGGGATTGGGTATTAGTTCATGTGGGTTTTGCCATGAATCGAATCGATGAAGATGAGGCGCAAGAAACCTTAAATTTATTAACACAATTATTGGAATTAGAGGAAGAATTTAATCATAATTAATGTTCTTAATTAGTTAGCCACAAATTAATTCTTTTGTCTATCTTAAGAAATGTAAATTACGGCAATTATTACTGACGACCGACGACCGACGACCGGCTCCACAATTAACTTTACTTTTGTCCAACCACTTATAGAGAGAAAGCTTGTTATGAAATACGTTGATGAATTTCGTGATCCGGTTAAAGCGGCAGGATTAATTCAACAAATTGAACAATTATCGATAAGAATCTCTGAAAAGCGGGAAAAAGTTACTAAAATTATGGAGGTTTGTGGGGGTCATACCCACTCAATTTTTAAATACGGTATCGAGGCAATACTTCCCGAAACTATCGAATTAATTCATGGTCCCGGATGTCCCGTTTGTGTAATGCCGCGAGGTCGTTTAGATGATGCCATTTTTCTCGCACAACAACCGAACGTAATTCTGACAACTTTTGGCGATACTATGCGTGTCCCTGGTTCCCATTTGAGTCTGCTGCAAGCACGAGCAAAAGGTGATGATATTCGCATGGTTTATTCTCCTCGCGATGCCTTAAAAATTGCCAGAGAAAATCTCGATAAAGAAGTAATATTTCTAGCCTTAGGTTTTGAAACAACCGTTCCTAGCACAGCTTTAACTGTTTTAGAAGCCCAAAGAGATGGTATCACTAATTTTAGTTTATTTTCTAATCATGTGGTGATTATTCCCGCTCTGAAAGCTTTGTTAGATAACCCGGATCTACAGTTAGACGGTTTTGTTGGTCCTGGTCATGTTAGCATGGTAATTGGCACAGAACCCTATCAAGTTATTGCCCAAGAATATCATAAACCTGTGGTAGTTTCTGGGTTTGAACCTTTGGATATTCTGCAATCAATTTGGATGGTATTAAAACAATTAGATGAGCAGAGATGTGAGATCGAAAATCAGTACGATCGAGTGGTACAAAATCAAGGAAATAGAGTCGCTTTATCGGCAATCAAGCAAGTTTTTGAACTGCGGGATCAGTTTGAATGGCGAGGTTTAGGAGAAATTGCTCAAGGAGGGTTAAAACTGCGAGATGAGTACAGTAATTTTGATGCGGAGAAGAAATTTACTTTACCCAATCAGCGCGTTAAAGATCACAAAGCTTGTCAGTGTGGCGAAATTCTTAAAGGTGTTTTAAAACCCTGGGAATGTAAAGTATTTGGGACTGCTTGTACTCCAGAACATCCCATCGGTACTTGTATGGTTTCTAGTGAAGGTGCTTGTGCCGCTTATTATAAGTATGGTAGAAATCAGTAAAAAAATTTTACTGATTAGGGTAGGGTCTTTTCCGGTGAGGAAACGCTAGAATTATCACCAGAAGAAATTAACAATCTCTCGGTGATAAAAAAAAATGAAGATCAAAAATAATCTGGGTTTATTTGGCTTAACTATCTCTCTGCTGCTAGTTATCGCTTCGGAAATTGTTCTTGCTTCCCAAGAACAAACCCTAGAACTGCAACCAAGTCAACCCCCCAGCGCCGATTTTTTCAAACCCGTCACCAATCTAATTAAAGATTTAAACAATCAGGGAGTAACTATCACCGATCCCAATGATCCCATGGCGGTGCGCTACCGAGTCAATTCCCCCTGTCCTGGTTGTTCGGTTTATCTAGGCACGGGAGTTGCCAATCCTCGCACCCAGACTAATAATAATGGCATGGGAATCAATTTTGGTCTTGGTTTCACCATGCCCTTCTCACCCTAAATACCGATGACATATTTACGCCATTCGTGATTGTGATTCTCCCTGGTGTGCTTTAATAGCTCAAAGTGGAGACTGCTGTAGGGACGACGAGGTTGGGCGTGCAGGGACATATTGGCCTCTTTTGGTGTACGATTGCCCTTATGCACATTACAACGCACACAAGCCGCCACTAAATTCTCCCAGGTATCACCCCCTCCGCGAGAACGGGGAATCACATGATCGATGGTTAATTGTTCACCTCGGTAGAGACAGTATTGACAGGTGTGATGATCTCGTTCGAGAATATTACGACGGGTTAAAGGAATTTCCTTGTAGGGAACACGCACGTATTGCCTAAGACGGATAACAGAAGGTAGCGGTAAGTCACGACAAACCACTTTTCCGTTATGTTCTAGGGATTCAGCTTTTCCTTTCAACAATAAAACGATCGCGCGCCGCCAACTGGTAATATTTAGCGGTTCGTAGGAGGCATTCAACACGAGAACCTTGCTCATAGGTGTCTGGAGATCGCTTGAATTTACCCCGAATGGTAGCACAGATCACTGAGATTGGAACCTATTATTCAGTGTTGGGGAAGTGGGGAGCTTTTTTCAGTTCTCGGTAAACAGCCTTTCGTCCGGGGATGATGCCAAATCCCCTCATACCTCTTATTGCCGGCCGACGACCGACGAGCGATAACTAATTTTTGATAAGCTAAAAGACAGTTAATTATAATTTCGTCGTCAATCCTATGATTTTGCCAGGTAGTACCGTTCGAGTCACCAATCCCGATGATACCTACTATAAATTTGAAGGTTTAGCCCAGCGTTTAAGCGATGGGAAAGTGGCCGTTCTTTTTGAGGGGGGCAACTGGGATAAGTTAGTTACCTTTAATCTCTCGGAATTAGAAGAAGTAATTATTGCCCCCGCTAAAGGCAAAAAATAACCATGCGTCCACCCTTACCGCAATTGGCCACGGATAACCGCCATCCCGATCATATCGCCGAAGTTATCGAGACGACGACGACCGAGTTCTTAGCGCAATGTTTGGAACCAGAGGAGTTAAATTTTCCTTTTATGCCTGCTTTTGGTAGTTGGGTAAAAGCCTACGATGAAGAAACGGGTAATAAGATTTTTGGGATTGTCACCTTTGCCACCACTGCCCCCATCGATTCGGTACATCGCGCTAGAGCTTTGGGGTTATCTTTGGCTGAATTGCGGGAACAACAGCCGCAGATTTTCGCTATGTTAAAAACGGAATTTCGGGCAACTATTGTCGGTTTTGAAACCCTGCCAGGACAATTTAATGGCAATGGTTCCGGGCGAGGTTATATCTATCAATATATTCCTCCCCGACCCCCACAAATTCATCAGGCGGTTTATCAATGTGAGTCGTTAGAAGTGGTTTATTTTAGCGAACAATTAGACTTTTTACGAATTTTATTACAGGTCAAGAATACTCCCGTGGAAGCTTTGGCAGCTGCTTCTATCCGTCAGATGTATCAATTGCGTCAAGCCGATCGACAATGGTTAGTGAATGTGGGCAGACAGTTAAGTGTTTTACTTAAAGATGATTATGATCGCTTGCGTTATATTCTCAGTCAAATTCATATTAGTCCTTAGATGATTCGGCGTTGCTGATTTTAATTATGAATTGTCTTCTGAGCAATTCTTCAAACTCCGAACCAAGTTAACTTGTGGATACTTTGCACAATTAGCATTCATATCTGGATTGCTGCAAAGCCGATTATCTTCAAGCATTGTAACGGCTAAGATGAGCGGCGGCTATCAACTTCATCCGTCTTTCGGGCAAACCTCAAAAGCCAACTCGTGTCGATAAAAACACACATTGAACTCTGCAAAGAAGTTCATGTGTCCAAGAATTACAGGTATATCTCTCATCTTAGTCCAAGCGAATCCAAGCAGAACAGAAGGGAATTGTGCAATTGCACCAGATACAACCAAACCTCGTGAATTGCTTTGAGCCAAGTTTCCGCTCAAGGGAATGGATACTGTTTGATTTTCCCAGACTGCTCCTAGCTGTAGGCCAATCTCGTAGGGTAGAACATTGACACTGGCACCAGTGTCCAGCAATGCTGTCACTTCTAGAGAACGATCGCCCAGTGTGAGCATTAAAGGGATATATGGCATGATTACCGATCGCCCTAGGTTGTCTCTTCGTTCAGTAAATGAATAGCGTTGTCCATCAAGCATTGGATGTTCCCTTTGCAGCAATCAGAAGCTCCGACAATGCCTGCACTGCTGCGCTATCGGTTTGAGGCGACCATAGCACGGCTTCAGTGGATGCCAGTTGCTCAAGCAGTACATTTTCCGGATCAGGTTCTCTAGTTGGTTCTAGGCTGCATCCCTCTTCTTTGGCGACTGCTAGGAGCAGAAAGTGAATGAGTCGAAGCTTATCTTGGTGAGATAACTGATTAACTGTGGGCAACAGTTGACTGAGTGACATATTGTTGACTCTGGAGAATACTTCTCTCCATTATAGGTTCGATTCTCGGCGTTGCTGATTTATAATTATGAATTGTCCCCTAGGCAATTCTTAAAACTGGGGAACAGGCGTTCGTTATGTATATATTATACATATAGGTTATGTATATATTGATTGTATATATAACCCACATTCCGCACCCTAAAGTGTCACATTGAAAATTTTATCTAAATCGTCAAAACGATTGCCGGCTCTGAATTACAGGCTAATTTGTTTGCCCAGCAGATGCACAATTAGCCCTAAAAATCTGATAGCTCTGATACCAAATTATTGAGATAAACTCTCATTAAGCTGGCGATCGCTGACTAGAGTGTGACACTTCATAATTCTTAGTAATCGCTAAAAGTCTTACTATACAAGGGCTAGAGCAACTTTTGATTTCAACGACTAGGGTGCGGAATGTGGGATATAAGTTTGGGCATAATATAGTTAGTTATAAATAGTTGACTAGAAAAAAAATGTCGATATAATAGACCTCTTGCATAAATCCGAAAACAAACGATAGAAACAATAATAGGAGGGACTTTCAGTTAATTATTTATTAGTAGTTGATAATCTTCAAAAATGTTGCTGTACAAGGATCGACTTAAGACTTTTGCAAGAGGTCTAATGAATGTTTATACGGTAACTCTCGCTATTTTTATCCTTGATTGTAAATTTGGCTCTTCGGTTTGTGTTATGCAATAGACGGGGGTTATAAGGGATGTAACCCTTATATAGAAAGGCATTTAGCGATTTTTGTTAATTGTTTTTGATCTAGAGCGAACTAATCAATTAAGTCTCTTACCAGATAAGGATTTAGTCGATTTATGCCCCCCTATCGAACCATACCAAGTAACGAAGAACCGTAAATTCTAGATAGTTTAATCGATCGCCCCTTAAGAAAATGGCAATACAAACAACCTTTGCAGAGATTCTAGAAGCGGCTGAGCAACTTCCCCTTGAAGATCAAGAAAATCTCATTCATATTTTACAGAATCGTCTTCGAGATCAAAAAAGAACAGAGTTGGTTAGAGATGTTCAAGAAGCTCAACAAGAATTTGCACAAGGTCAATGTCAACCCCTGACACCTGAACAAATCATGGAGGAAATCCTTGCGTGAATTTTGTTTTATTACGCTCCAATATATTTATTAGAAATGCTCGAAAAATTGTGAAAAAACAGGCTTTTTTAGTTCAAAATATCCAAGAAACTTTAGCTTTATTATCCGTAGATCCATTTCAACCTCGATTAAGAACACACAAATTAAAAGGGGAGCTTAAAGACTCTTATGCTTGTAGTGTGGGCTATGATTTAAGAATTGTCTTTAAATTCGTTGAATATGAGCAGAAACAGGCAATTCTTTTAGAGTCAATTGGGACTCACGATGAAGTTTATTAGTGCGGATGATTATTGCGCTCAGTTTGGAGAAACCGAAACAGAATCAAGATAAAAAACCCTAAGATGTTTCATTAACAGATATTTCAGCTTTTTTGAGGGCAATTTGCCATTCTAAGTCAGCTATTTCTCGATCGAGTTCGACAATTTCACTATTAACTTGCTTTAAATCGGCGATAATTTCTTGTTTACTGCGTTTTCTACCGTAGATAGCCAGTTCATCCTCTTGTAATTTCTCAAGGATAGAGTCTAGGGAAGCGGTTAAATCGGCCGAGGGACTATCCATAATACCTAAACGCATTAAGACCTGTACCGCTTTGACAACGTCTTGCTGATAGGCTTCTCTAGAAGGGTAATCTTGGGGTTTTTTGAGATTTAAAGCGTCAATGATATTCATATTTCAGGTTATGAAGGTTAAATGCGAAACTGTGATTATGTCACACTTATATACCTCAAGTTTCTAATAAATTCCCTAAAAGGGATTGCAACATCTTTTATTCTAGAGTAGAAATGATTGATTGTCAGTAGCGGTTATTGCTATACAACAATTACAAATTTTTGTCTGTTACAATTTATACAAAATGCCCTGGGATTACCCCGACTGAAAACTCAAATCCGATTAGTGATCACTGATCACTGATTGCTGATAAGATTGTTACGAAAATATAAACACGAAATTCTATAGTTAGCCATGACCCAAAACGGAAGCTCGAAGTCGATCGTTGTCTCTCCCTCGATCCTATCGGCGGATTTTAGTAAATTAGGAGCCGATATCGAGGCTGTGGATAAGGCAGGAGCCGATTGGATTCACGTTGATGTGATGGATGGTCGTTTTGTCCCGAATATCACCATTGGACCCCTGATTGTCTCCGCTATTCGTCCCTATACGAAAAAACCTTTAGATGTGCATTTAATGATCGTGGAACCAGAAAAATATGTGGCTGACTTTGCGAAAGCGGGTGCTGACATTATTTCTGTTCACGCTGAACATAATGCTTCTCCCCACCTCCATCGTACTCTTTGCCAAATCCGCGAACTCGGTAAACAAGCGGGTGTGGTGTTAAATCCCTCCACTCCCCTAGATTTAATCGAATATGTGCTGCATTTGTGCGATTTAGTCCTAATTATGAGCGTTAACCCCGGTTTTGGTGGCCAGAGTTTTATCCCGGAAGTTGTCCCCAAAATCCTTCAATTACGCCAAATGTGCGATGAAAGAGGCTTGGATCCCTGGATTGAAGTGGATGGCGGCTTAAAACCGGCTAATACTTGGCAAGTTCTCGAAGCGGGTGCTAATGCGATTGTAGCAGGTTCGGCGGTATTTAATGCCCCCGATTACGCGACGGCGATCGAAGGTATCCGTAACAGCAAACGTCCCCAACCTCAATTAGCCACGGTTTAATTGCTGCGGGGGTGGGTTAGCTGTTGATTAATTAGGGTCTGCTGAAAAAGTTTTTCGTGGGGACAGGGTGTGGGGTGTGGGGTGTGGGGTGTGGGGTGTAGGTTTTTACCGATTCTCATCTGGTCAATTACCTAATTTTCAGAGAAAAAGTACCTGAATTTTCCCACGATCACTCCCATAACTGGTACTTTTTGATTGACAAAAAGTCTAAAAGTCTTACCCAACAAGGTTTTTAGATTTATTCAGCCAGCCTTAATTATCTTGGCATTCGCACTAACCCACTCTGCTGATTTGTTCTAAAACCTGCCGCCATAAACCCGAATTAGAGACGGCTAAAACTTCGCTAGAATCAGCTTGTAGGGGATTACCTGACCAATCGCTAATTATTCCGCCCGCACCTTCAATAATCGGGACTAAAGCACAAAAATCGTAGTATTTCAGGTCTGATTCTAGGATGACCATCGGCATGGCAGTGCAGCCGGTGGCTAACATCATATAGTTATAACAATCACCCCCAAAAGCGGTACGTTTACAGACGCTTTGCAGCTGACGAGCGATCGCTTGTTGTCGTTCTGTGATAAACATTAAGGGAGTGGTGGAGGCTAAACAGGCATTTTTTAAGACAAGTTCCCGATCTTGACGGTAGGGATTAACAATCATCTGGTTATTATAAAGACTCGCTTTTCCCTTCACTCCTAACCAGCGATCGCCTAAAATCGGTTGATCGACAATTCCTAAAATCGGTTGATTTTCTGCCACTAGGCCGATTAAAGTCCCAAAAATAGGCAATCCTTTGACAAAAGAGGATGTGCCATCGATCGGATCCAATACCCAATAACGACCACTTTGGGAGGGAATATTGGCTCCTTCTTCTCGAATAACCCCATCTTCAGGCAATTCTCGCCGAATAATCGCCACCATCGCCTCCTCAGCTTCTTGATCGGCGATTGTTACTATTGAGGAAACTTGATCGAGTTTGGTCTCGGTTTCTAGATGGGGCTGCCGAAAATAGCGCCGGATAATCTCTCCAGACGCGTCCGCTAATTGATGAGCTAGTTGGATAGTGCGATCGATATTCATGAGGGGAAACAATACAGCAGAATTTAGAAGACAGGAGACAGGAGTAGGGAGTGTGGGAAGTGGGGAGGTGAGGGATTTAGCGGAAATTTCCCTATCACCCTAAATCCCTATTGCCTCTTGCATAGTGCGAGCGATATTCATCAATAAAAGTTATCCATACAGGAAAACAATAATGTTTATTTATGGTAAAGGGGAAGTGGGGAAGTGGGGAGGTGAGGGATTTAGCGGAAATTTGCCTATCACCCTAAATCCCTATTGCCTCTTGCATAGTGCGATCGATGTTCATCAATAAAAGTTATCCATACAGGAAAACAATAATGTTTATTTATGGTAAAGGGGAAGTGGGGAATTGGGGAAGTGGGGGAAATTTCCCTATCACCCTAAATACTTATTGCCGCGTCGAACCTAGAACTATCAATGGGTAACAGCTTGATTTTGACTCCATAATTAAATTAGTCAACGATCGACTCAATCTCAAGACGAGAAAAAATTAATCTATTAGGAGTTTAGCTGATGACGGCTTTTACGGAAAATGACCTAAAAAGGTTAGAAAATCTGATTATCAATGGACAAAAAGCGATCGAAACTCGTTTAACTTCTCTGGAGAGTGGACAAAAAGCGATCGAAACTCGTTTAACCTCTTTGGAGAATGGACAAAAAGCGATCGAGAATAGCGTCGGAGAGATCAAAAGAGAAATTCAGGTCTTAGAGATAGGACAGACGGAAATTAAGGGAGAAATCAGGACTTTAGACGCAAAAATCACGGGTTTAAATGAAAGAGTGCAACTCATCGAGGCATCCGTGGGAAAAATTCCCGATTTAGCCGAAAAAATTGGGGAGGTAAAAAACTGGAAACAGATCGGTATATCGATTGTGACTGCTTTTGTGGGTGGGGTAATTGGTTGGTTGATTCGGGGAAAATAAAACTAAGGAATTTGACATACCCCACGCCGTAAACGGACGTGGATTCTTCTAGCATCACTGCTGAGAATTTCTGGCTCAACGAGTCCACTTGAATTAGATTCCTGGCGAAATCCCACCCAGAGGTGGTTCTCTCCTCAGACTTTCGCTCCCTTACAGAAGCCTGTTTTCGTGTGCCCCACGATACAGTTCAAAACCTCTAAAATGCTTGGTTTCTCTGGTACTTGGTGCTGAGAATTTTTACCTATAGGAGCATTCCCCTATAGAACCCCATAACTCTAGTTTTCAAGGTGCGTTCATCCGGCGATGACTGGGTTTTTTAAGCGGTTGCTTACCCTGCCCGCTATTCTTAATATCATAGATCATATAAAGTCGCCCTAAAAGGGCGAGGCTTTAATCCCAATTTTTCGGTAACATAGTATTAAGCATTTGTATATTTTTATTAATTTTTATGGAACAGACAGCTTTAAATCTGATCGCAATTACCGTTTTTTCGATCACTCTTTCCGTATTTGTCACCCCTTTGCTGTCTATTTCGCCTTTTGTCCCTGCTTTAGCTACTTTTAGCCTCTTGGGATTAGTTACCGTTGATACTCTCACCTTTAATAACCGGGGCGTGACTTTACTACTGGATGCTCTTTCTCCTAGTAAACACCGTCAAAGAGTTATTTACCACGAAGCCGGACATTTTCTCACCGCTTATATTTTGGGCATTCCGATCGCCAGTTATAGTTTGACCGCTTGGGAAGCCTTTCGTCAAGGCCAGGAGGGAGTCGGCGGTGTTCAATTTGACCTAGCAGATTTAGAGCAAAAAGTCAAGAACTTTACTGATTTTCCTGCTTTTTTAGAGCGAATTTCTACGGTGTGGATGGCGGGAATTGCTGCCGAAACCTTAGTTTATGGTAAAGCGGCAGGGGGAGAAAGCGATCGATTTTATCTGCAATCGGCCTTAAAATTAGCGGGGGTTTCCGAGAATAATTATGCCCAAAAAGAGCGCTGGAGTTTATTACAGGCAAAAACTCTTTTAGAAAAACAACAGACTGCCTATCAAGCTTTAGTGATAGCTATGGAAAAAAGGGCCAGTGTGGAAGAATGCTGTCGGGTGATTAGTGAAAGTTTAGTATAACGGGAAAAGTAATCAGGGATGAATTTGATGATTTCCCCGTTAAATTTTTATGAATAATCAGAGCATTCAATCCGAGCAGCGATTAGCTTTAATTGTGCGCGGGGCAGTACAAGGGGTCGGTTTTCGTCCTTTTGTTTATCGATTAGCAACGGAATTAAACGTAGCCGGTTGGGTGAATAACACAGCAGCGGGAGTTTTTATTGAAGTCGAGGGCAATCGAGACAAACTAGAAACTTTTTTGACTCGATTATCTTTAGAAAAACCACCTCGATCGCTAATTGAAAATATTGAGACTCAATGGTTAAATCCCGTCGGTTATCAAAACTTTAGCATACGGCCTAGCAGCGGCGGTGAAAAAAATACAATTGTTCTGCCCGATTTAGCCACTTGTCCCGATTGTTTAGCCGATATTTTTGACCCGAATAATCGTCGTTATCGCTATCCTTTTACTAACTGCACTAACTGCGGTCCTCGCTACAGTATCATCGAGAGTTTGCCCTATGATCGCAGTGCCACAACTATGAGGGGTTTTAATCAGTGTCCCGAATGTCAAAGGGAATACGAAAACCCTCTGGATCGCCGTTTTCATGCCCAACCGAATGCCTGTCCTCGTTGCGGACCCCAAATTAGTCTTTTAGATAGTCAAGGATGTGTATTAGCGGAAAAAGATCAAGCTTTAATCGCTACTGCTAGAGCAATTGAACAGGGAAAAATTATAGCGATCAAAGGATTAGGAGGATTTCACCTAGTCGTCGATGCAAGAAATACGGAAGCAGTGCAAAAATTGCGACAACGTAAACAGCGACTGGATAAACCTTTTGCCGTGATGTATCCTAATCTTGAGTTAGTGAAAAAGCATGGTTATGTCTCTTCTTTAGAATCGCAATTATTGCAGTCTCCTGCTGCGGCAATCGTCCTGATCAAACAAAGAAAAAATTATCTTTCTGCTGCCGTTTCTCCGGGTAATCCCTATCTAGGAGTCATGTTACCCTATACTCCCTTACATCATCTTTTATTAGCAGAATTGGGCTTTCCTATTGTAGCAACCAGTGGTAATCTAGCCGATGAACCTATCTGTATTGAGGAAAAAGAAGCTTTAGAAAAATTGGGAACTATCGCCGATTTATTTCTAGTTCATAATCGTCCTATTGTTCGACCAGTGGATGACTCTATTATCAGGGAAATGGCAGGAAAAGCGATGATTTTGCGGCGAGCGCGGGGATATGCTCCCTTTCCCGTTAAAGTTAATGAGGGAGATTTTCCTCCGATTCTAGCCGTGGGAAGTTATTTTAAAAATACCGTGGCTATCTATCAAAAAAATCAAGTTTTTATTAGTCAACATATAGGCGATTTAGATACAGTTAATGCCGTTAATCACTTTGAAAATATTCTCGATAGTTTAAAAAAATTATACGAGTTTGCACCCGAAGTTATTGCCTGTGATGCTCATCCTGAATATCTAGCAACCAAGTACGCTTATAGTTTAAATTTACCCGTTATTCCCATTCAACACCATTACGCTCACGTTTTATCCTGCATGGCAGAACATCAGCTACAACCTCCGGTTTTAGGGGTTGCTTGGGATGGAACAGGATACGGTTTAGATGGCACAATTTGGGGGGGAGAATTTATCCATATCACTGCCGATTCTTGGCAGCGAGTCGCCCATTTTAAACCCTGGCCATTACCCGGAGGAGAAAAAGCGGTTAAAGAACCCAGACGAGTGGCTTTAGGATTACTAGAAGTTATGGAAAATACTGATAGGATAAAATCAGCTTTTAGTGAACAGGAATGGTCTATTTTTAGGCAAATGTTAACAAAAAAAATTAATTGTCCTTTAACTTCTAGTGTCGGGCGTTTGTTTGATGGTGTGGCGGCGATTCTAGGTTTATGTTATCAATTAAGTTTTGAGGGACAGGCAGCAATGCAGTTAGAATTTGCCCTTGAGGGCATTAAAACGGAGGAATATTATAATTTTTCTTTATCAGCTGACTCACCCATAGTTATTGATTGGAATCAGATAATTTTAGGAGTTGTTGAGGATTTAGAAAAACAAGTACAAATCGGCATAATTGCCGCTAAATTTCATAATAGTTTAAGTGAGATTATTGTAGAAATTGCTCAGAGAATAGGTAGAGAAAAAATT
This sequence comes from Microcystis aeruginosa NIES-843, assembly GCF_000010625.1. Taxonomy (NCBI): domain Bacteria; kingdom Bacillati; phylum Cyanobacteriota; class Cyanophyceae; order Chroococcales; family Microcystaceae; genus Microcystis; species Microcystis aeruginosa. The sequence continues at coordinate 5,709,623 of NC_010296.1, read as the reverse complement.
CTCTTGACGGGAGGCTGTTTTCAAAATCGTTATCTGACGGAAAGAACAATTAATCGCTTACAAGCTTCGGGATTTCAACCCTACTGGCAGCAAACTGTTCCCACTAATGATGGTGGTATTAGCCTTGGTCAAATTATCGGGGCTTTTTCTAGACTCAAACAGTTCTAGATAGGACAAAATTAACTTCTTGGTTAGGATAGACAAGAGGCAAGGGGTGCCTCTCACATTTGCAGAAATACCGACAATCAGCAATTATCAGTGACCCTTAAATTATTACAGACATATCAGCAGCTGCCTGTAAGCATCCCACCGAAAAACCAATGCGCTCTAGGGTTTGGGTAGGGTTGATTCATGAATCAACCCTACTATAGAGTTCTTGCATAATTAATTTTTGAGAGTGCAAAAATGAGATGCACCCAGAGGTAAGAGGTAGTTATAAGCGTTAAAGATAAACCACAGAGACACAAAGAACACAGAGAGCCGATTTTTTTCTAGACTGTTGAGATGGTCGAAAATTGAGATTTTAGTTTAAACGATGCCACTCAACGATTTTATTGCCTACTTTCAAAATAATTGCTTGACCTAAACCGAGTTCTTGTGTCACATTAACTAGATGGGCGAAATTTTGACGGGTGATTGCTAGTCCCTCCAAACAAGCTAGACAATCGAGACAGAGAACCGTGGAAAATTCCCAAGTTTGTCGGTAAACACGGCAATTATCCGGTAAAAAAGCCACAAGAGCGCGAAAATGAGTCAAAGCGGCTTTCTCAAAATTGGCGCTAGTGCAGTCAAAAGACGAGTGCTGATAGCTCATAAAAACTTTGCCTGATAGGGAGAGAGCAGGGTTTTCCTCAGACTAGCACCTCGCTTCTGGGGATCACCTTCCCTTTAGAATTTCTCAATAGACTGGCAAATCCCCCCAGAGGAGTATCGTTACCCGCGAGCCAATTGCTAGAAGCTAGGTTTCTTCCCAGAGATAGTGTACTGTAGATATTGATGTCCTTCCGGCTGGCAAGATAACCTATAAATTTCCCCACTCGTCCCCAGCGATAAAAGGCTGTATTTAGTCAAAAATCAAGTGTTGACTTTGATGCCAAACTTGCCTAGTAAAAAATGATCACAGCCTCAAGTTGCCGCTTAACTAATTGACTACTTAACTGATAACTGGTAACTAAGATTATGAATAATGCAATTGTCAAACCGAGAGATGTACAAGTAGCACCGATAGCCGCCGATACTTTTGTCTTTCGTTCCCGCACTTGGGACCGGTTAAAATTCGAGATCGAATACGGATTACAAAAGGGAACCACCGCCAATAGTTATCTGATTAAAAGTGAAAAGGTCGCTCTTTTTGATCCACCAGGGGAATCATTTTCGTCCATATTTTTAGAGGCTTTAACTAAAAGAATCGATCCGAAAACTATTGATTATATTATCCTCGGTCACGTTAACCCCAATCGTGCCGTCACCCTCAAGGCACTTTTAGAAATCGCGCCTCAAGTCACTTTTGTTTGTTCCAATCCGGGGGCAATTTCCCTGAAAAAAATTCTCGAAACCGAAGCATTAAATCTGTTCGTTGTCAAGGGGGAAGAAATATTAAATTTAGGAGCCAACCATCAATTAGAATTTATCCCCACTCCTAACCCCCGATTTCCCGATCAACTCTGTACCTACGACAGCAAAACCGATATTCTCTACACCGATAAATTGTTCGGAGCGCACGTTTGTGGCGACCAAATTTTTGATGAGGGTTGGACAGTTTATAACGAAGATCGGCGTTATTATTTCGATTGTCTCATGGCTCCCTATGCCAGCCAAATTAGCAACGCTTTGGAGAAATTAGCCGCTAAATCGCCCTTATTTTATGCCGTTGGTCACGGTCCTCTGGTGCGTTACGGGATGCACGAATTGACCCTTTCCTATCAACAATGGTTAGCAGTACAAAAGTATCAAGAGTTGACAATCGCCCTGATTTATGCCAGTGCCTACGGCAACACCGCCACCCTTGCTCAAGCGATCGCCATGGGGATCACGAAAGCGGCAGTAGCAGTCACGGCGATTAATGCCGAGTTCGCTGAACCAGACGAGATCAAAACGGCGATCGAAAAAAGTGTCGGTTTTATCTTTGGTTCCCCCACTTTGGGAGGACACGCACCGACTCCCATCCAAACCGCCTTGGGGATTACCCTGGCAAATGGCGATAAAAGCAAGCTGGTGGGGGTTTTTGGCTCCTACGGTTGGAGTGGTGAAGCGATCGATCTTTTGGAAGGTAAATTCCGGGATGGCGGTTATCGCTTCGGTTTTGAGCCAATTCGGGTTAAATTTAAGCCCACGGAGGCAATTTTAAAGACCTGTGAGGAAGCGGGAACCGATTTCGCTCAAGCAGTCAAAAAAGCTCGCAAAAGCAGACAACCGAAAACTAATGTTAACCAATCCCAAAGCGATCGGCGATCGCAGGCTCTGGGCCGTTTGGTGGGTTCTCTCTGTATCGTCACCTGCGAATTGGGGGAATTGCGCGGCGCCATGTTAGCCTCTTGGGTGTCGCAAGCGACGTTCACCCCCCCTGGATTGACTATTGCCGTGGCGAAAGAACGAGCGATCGAGTCTCTGCTTTATAGCGGTACGCCTTTTGTCCTTAATATCCTCCAAGAAGGTCAACATTTGGCTTTAATGAAGCATTTTCTTAAACCTTTTTCCCCCGGAGAAGATCGTTTTGCTAATATCGAAACCACTAAAGCTGAGAACGGTGGGCCGATTCTGGCCGAAGCGCTCGCTTATCTGGAATGTCGGGTAGAACAACGAATGGAGTGCGGTGATCATTGGCTGCTTTATGCGATCGCAGAAAAAGGCAGGGTTTTACACCAGGGTTTAACCGCCATCCATCATCGCAAATCTGGCAGTTATTATTAACTCATGGTGACGGGCAAGGGATCGCAAAAAACAAGGGTTTCGGCTGATCCCGAAAGTGAACAATACTCTCCCCTATCCTTCTGCTACTGTTTGTAAAACAAGATCAATAAATTTCTGGCTGTAGTATATGCCTTGTTGTTGCATCGTTTCTATGTAAGGTTTGACTGCAGCGATCTTTCCCAACTGTTTTGCTTTAATTAAAATACCGATCGAACCTGTAATTGGAATATTGAGAGATTTACACACCTGACGAGCAGCTAATTCATCGATAAGCACTAAAGGGGCTTTTTGTTCTAGTGCAAGGACGATGACTTCTGATTCTCCTCGATCTAGAGTCGGTAATAGTAAGGAAACCTGCTGTTGAGAGGCGATTTCTCGGACAGAAATCCACTGTTCTCGTAATAGATCGATCGAGCCAGTTTTGTCCTGATCGTAAGTGCTGATTTCAAGAGCTACTGCCTTAGGAATAACGATGCTTTTAACTATTTCTTGTAAAAGACCGAGTTGACCAATTCGCGCAAAAGCGATGAGGGGAGTAGCGTTACTTACAATCATCAGGCTCCAGTTTTTCTATTCCCTTTAATTCAACCGCTAACGCCGATTCGTCATAATCAAACAATACAATCCCTTTTTTAGACAAAATATCCATAAATTCTAGGCGATTAATTCTCGCTAATTCCGCCGCTTTTCCTAAAGAAAGTCGCTTTTCTTGAAAATAATAAATAGCGGCCAGAAGTTTAATTTCTTGACCGAGTTCATCAATTCCTATTTTTAAAGCGGCAAGAACATCGGGAGAAAATTCTAGATTTAATGTTTCATTTTTCATTCTAAGTACCTAGTTAAAAATAAAGTTAACTTTAGAGACAAGGGAACTCCGGAACAGGGAACAGAAGGGTTTCTGACTTTTTTTAAGATGCCTCTTAATTATTACAGCTTACAGCGTTTCTCATAAAGATGAAGTATAATCTGATTTGGCATCGTCTCCTGACTCCTGATTGAGGTGATTAAACCGCACAGTGCGCTATTATAGCAGAGGGCAGAAGGCAGAAAGAAAATCCTTGCCAGAACTGAATTTTAGCGATTTAGGTTGTCCTAACCAACTCGTTCTCTGCTATAAGTCTTATTAAGGGGGTGTTAGACCGATGCAGGTGAGATAGTGGCAGCAATTCTCATTTTGAAACGATTTTGCGTTGTTTGAGCGATCTAGAGATTCGTTAAGAATTATTAACCCCTCTAGGTGCAAGGGTTTTAATGTCATGAAACCTTAAAATGAGAATTGCTGGCCAATAATCTTTTGGCAGTACACGAATCATGCCACGATTACATCCAGATGTGCAAAAGTGAAAGCTAAGATTATCGGGAGCCGAGTGCGGTGAAAGTCGCACGCTCGCATCTAAGAGAGAGGTGCGGAGGATAATACCTCCCATCGACTCTACCCACTTTATATCCATTTTGTCCTTAATATCCGGCAAGAAGGACAACATATAGCTTTAATGAAGCATTTTCTCAAACCCTTTGCTCCGGGGGAAGACCGTTTTGCTAATATCGAAACCACTAAAGCTGAGAACGGTGCGCCGATTCTGGCCGAAGCACTCGCTTATCTGGAATGTCGGGTGGAACAACGAATGGAGTGCGGTGATCATTGGCTGCTTTATGCGATCGCAGAAAAAGGTAAGGTTTTACACCAAGGTTTAACCGCCATCCATCATCGCAAATCTGGCAGTTATTATTAATTTGTTGTTATGATCATTTCAGGGGGTGTGTTAAGGCAAAATAACGCACCCTGATTTATCAGAAAATAAATTCTTATGAAAAGTATTGTTTTAATTGTTGGCTTTGAAACCTTTAACACCAATTTATATCGGCAATCGGGCCTGTTGGCTAGTTCTAAATGTCCCGATTTAGAAGTAAAAGTATTCAGCGATAAATCCTTGACGAGCGAACCTGAAATAGTCGAGCAAGCTTTAGCCACTGCCGACGTTTTTTTTGCTAGTTTGATCTTCGATTACGATCAAGTTACTTGGCTGCGGCAACGAGCAGCACAGATTCCGATTCGCTTAGTTTTTGAGTCTGCTTTAGAGTTAATGAGTTTAACCCGTTTGGGAGAATTTGCCATCGGGGATAAACCAAAAGGAATGCCAAAACCAATTCAATTTATCTTGAGTAAATTTTCCAGTGGCAAGGAAGAAGATAAGTTAGCCGGTTATCTCAGTTTCCTCAAAACTGGTCCGAAACTGCTGAAATTTATTCCCGCTAAAAAAGTTCAAGATTTGCGTAATTGGTTAATTATTTACGGTTATTGGAATGCGGGAGGAACCGAAAATGTTGCCGCTATGTGTTGGATAATTGCCCAAAAATATCTAGGATTAAAAGTACGGGAAATACCCGAAGTTATCGAAACTCCCAATAAGGGACTATTACACCCCGATTATCAGGGTTATTTTCTCACTCCCCAAGAATATTTGACTTGGTATAAAAAAAATAAATCTCTTGATAAACCAGTGGTGGCACTGCTGCTTTATCGGAAGCACGTTATCAGTAAACTACCCTATATTAATCAATTAATCCGTCATTTTGAAACGGCTAATTTAATTCCCCTACCCGTGTTTATTAACGGAGTAGAAGGCCATACAATTGTTCGGGATTGGTTAACCACAGACTACGAAATTCAGCAAAGAAAAAAAGGAATCATTGAAACTCCTTCTTTAAGTGAAGATGCGGTGACAGTAGATGCAATTGTCTCGACGATTGGCTTTCCTTTGGTGGGGGGTCCTGCGGGTTCTATGGAAGCAGGAAGACAGGTAGAAGTGGCTAAACGAATTCTGTCCGCTAAAAATATTCCTTATCTTATCGCTGCCCCTTTATTGATTCAAGATATTTATTCTTGGACAAGACAGGGAATCGGTGGTTTACAGAGTGTGGTTCTATACGCTTTACCGGAATTAGATGGGGCAATTGATACAATTCCTCTGGGGGGATTAGTGGGGGAAACTATATATTTAATCCCCGAAAGATTACAGCGTTTAACTGGACGTTTAAACAGTTGGATTAAGTTACATAAAACCCCTCCCCAAGAACGCAAAATAGCCATCATTCTCTATGGATTTCCGCCTGGTTATGGGGCAGTTGGTACGGCAGCTTTATTAAATGTTCCCCGGAGTTTAGTTAAGTTTTTACAAGCTTTACAAGCGCAGGGTTATAATGTGGGAACAATTCCCGAAGACGGGGAAGAAATTATTCAAAAAGTTAAATTTGCCGATGATGAAAATCTCTCTAAACAAAATCGTTTATCGATAGAAACTTTAGAAAATTGGCTAGGTTATCTGTTAACTTCTCGCATTGAAAAACAGTGGAAATCTCTTAAAGATGCGGGGATAAAAACTATTGGCGACCAGTATCATTTAGGGGGAATTGAGTTAGGTAATATCTGGATTGGAGTCCAGCCACCTTTAGGAATTGCTGGGGATCCGATGCGGTTAATGTTTGAAAAAGATTTAACTCCTCACCCTCAGTATGCAGCCTTTTATCAGTGGTTACAGAAAGATTTTAAGACCGATGCGATCATTCATTTTGGTATGCACGGAACTGTCGAATGGCTGCCCGGTTCACCCCTAGGAAATACTGGTTATTCTTGGTCAGATATTTTATTAGGAGATTTACCGAATTTATATATTTATGCCGCTAATAATCCCTCGGAATCTATCCTAGCCAAACGTCGCGGTTATGGGGTGTTAATTTCCCATAATGTGCCTCCCTACGGACGAGCGGGATTATATAAAGAATTGATGATTTTACGAGATTTGATTGCAGAGTTTCGAGAAAATCCTGAGAAAAATTACGCTTTAAGAGATAGTATCCTCCAAAAGATTATTGATACAGGTATCTCTAAAGATTGTCCTTTTCTGGAAGCAGAAAAACAGGGAATAGAATTCACTTTAGAAAATGCCAAATTATTTAGCCGCTATGCACTAACCGATTATTTTGTCAAGGTGTATAATTACCTACAAATCGTCGAACAAAGACTATTTTCTTCGGGTTTACACACCCTAGGAACTGCTCCCAATCAGGAAGAATTAAAAGGTTATCTTGACGCTTATTTCACCGATTTATCTGAGCGAGAATTTCAGCAAATTATCGCTGACGAAGCAACCAATGAAAAGGTTAAAGAAGGCATTACTATTAAAAATTTATTAGGACAAAATAGCGAAGAATTAACTAATCTTTTGCGGGGATTAAATGGGGAATATGTACCACCGGCACCGGGGGGGGATTTACTCCGGGATGGTGCGGGAGTTTTGCCCACAGGACGTAATATACACGCTTTAGACCCTTACCGGATGCCTTCCCCAGCAGCCTACACCCGCGGACGGGAAATCGCCAAAAAACTGCTAGAACAAAACTTAACCGAAAAAGGAAAATATCCCGAAACTGTAGCAGTTTTACTCTGGGGATTAGATGTGATTAAAACTAAGGGTGAATCCCTGGGTATTCTCTTAGAATTAGTTGGTGCGGAACCAGTGAAAGAGGGAACAGGAAGAATTGTCAGGTATGAATTAAAACCTCTAGGGGAAATTGGACACCCGCGCATCGATATTCTGGCTAATTTATCGGGAATTTTTCGGGATACTTTTATCAATATTATCGAGTTATTGGATGATTTAATGCAGCGGGCAGCCGAGATAGAAGAATCGGAAAATGATAATTATATCCGTAAGCACTATTTAGCCTTAAAAAGTCAAGGAATTGACAATGCGAGCGCTCGTTTATTTTCCAATCCTGCCGGGGATTTTGGCTCTTTAGTTAATGACCAAGTAGTGGAGGGAAATTGGGACAATGACAACGAATTAGCGAAAACTTGGGAAAAGCGTAATGTTTTTAGTTATGGTCGTCAAGATAAGGGACAAGCGCGGCCAGAAGTGCTACAACAGTTATTAAAAACCAGTGAAAGTATTATCCAAGAAATTGACTCGGTAGAATACGGTTTAACCGATATTCAGGAATACTACGGCAACACGGGAGGATTAAAATTAGCCGCAGAAAAACAAAGCGGTAAACGGGTAATGACAAGTTTTGTCGAGAGTTTTTCCAATGATACAACTCCCCGCAAATTAGAGGAGGTTTTGCGCTTAGAATACCGCAGTAAATTACTCAATCCTAAATGGGCCAATGCCATGGTTAATCAAGGTTCCGGTGGGGCCTACGAAATCTCCCAAAGAATGACCGCTTTAATTGGTTGGGGCGGTACGGCTAATTTTAGTGACGATTGGGTGTATGATCAGGCAGCCGATACCTACGCTTTTGATGCAGAAATGGCGGAAAAATTGCGTCAAGCTAATCCCGAAGCTTTCCGTAATATTGTCGGTAGAATGTTAGAAGCACAGGGTCGCGGTTTTTGGCAAGCAGACCCCGACAAATTAGAGAAATTACAGGAATTATATCAATTGACCGATGAAAAATTAGAAGGGGTTACTTAGGGTTTGCTGAATAAATCTAAAAACCTTCTTGGATAATATCTTTAGGCTTTTTTGAAATCAAAAAGTGCCAGCGATTAGAGTGATTGGGGGGAAAATTCAGGTACTTTTTCCCCGAAACTTAGGTAATTGACTCCCTGAAAATTGGTAAAACCCCACACCCCACACCCCACACCCCACACCCCACACCCCACACCCTGCCACCAGGAAAAACTTTTTGCCGCAAACCCTACTTAGGGTTTTCATCGCAACAGGTAATCCTTGTGATAATCTGATTTTCCTCCTGTTTTACTCAGCAGACGGATATTTTCAATCAGGATTGATTTTTCTAACGCTTTAGCCATATCGTATAAAGTCAAGGCTGCCACAGATACCGCAGTTAAAGCCTCCATTTCTACCCCAGTTTCCGATTTTGTCACCACTTCTGCCCGAATTTCGTAGCCGGGTAACTCTGCTTTCGGGATAATCTGAACATTGATTTTTTGCAGGGGTAAGGGATGGCAAAGGGGAATTAAGGAGGAAGTTTGTTTGGCCGCCATAATTCCCGCTAGTCTGGCCGTCCCTAAAACGTCACCTTTAGGCGCATTTCCCTGTTCTATGGCTTCAAAAGTCGTTTTTAGCATTCTCACTTGTCCTAGGGCGATAGCAGTGCGTTTAGTGAGCATTTTCTCCGATACATCCACCATCTGGGCCTCGCCTTGGCTGTCGAGATGAGATAATTTTTCTTTACCCTCTTGCGTCATTGAATGAACCTGTGCTATAGTAGTTTACTGTTGAGAAAAACAAGGGCTTGTAGCTTAGTGGATTAGAGCGTGTGGCTACGGACCACAAGGTCGGGAGTTCGAGTCTCTCCAAGCCCGTTACATACAATGGCATATACTACAGGAATTAGGGACCTATGGTTCCTAATTTCTTTGGTTATTTGCCCCATCTTCCCACTTTCCTATACTTTTTAAACAGGATTTAGTATCAGCAGCCAGTTTTGCTGGAGTATTTTTTACCCTCAAACAGTGAAAGAAACTAAACTTTTAGGATTGTATAATATGAATTCTCCTGCACCTGTGCCGACACCCTTTCAAGTTGCTTTAGAGCGTTAAGTACCTAGGCAAAATTAATTACATACTCGCCTCCAAAATTGTCCAGCACTTTTTTAACGTAAGCGAGGAGGCTCTTTCGGTCTTTATAGGCGCTAAATTCAATCCATTCATATTTTAAAAATCTCCATAATATTTCAATTAAATTTAAATGAGGTGAATAAGTGGGCAACCAAAATATTTTCAAGTTTTTCTTTTCCCATTCCTCAAGTTTCTCCATAAATGCCTCGCTGGTATCAATGGAAGCTTGGTCAATTATTATGACAGTTTTTTTCTGTATATTTTGGCAATATTTATCCAGAAAATTAATAACTATCTCGCTAGTAACCGTTCCGACCTGTGTCTCATAAAATAATTGATTATCTCGTTTCATTATTCCTAAAATATTTAGTCTTTTACCTTCAATTGGTGGTAACTTTATCGTGGTTTTTTCTTCTTGCCAAGCGTCAGGAATACAAGGCTTTGAATCCCCTCCCATTTCATCCAAATATCCTATCTCAATCTCTCCTCTTTTTTCCTGTTTTTTTAGTTCTTCTAAAATAGGTAGTTTGACCTCAAGCTCCCACTCATCAGGGGTTTTGGCGACCCCTCTTCTCACCCTTTTCCACCTCATGTTGATTTTTTTTATGAGTCTTTTTATCGTGTCTTTGCTTACGGTTAATTTCCCTTCTTCTACAATTTTTATCTGGATTTTTTTTAAGCTTTTCGGTTCTTCTTTTACCCAGTCAATAACTTGTTGACCTTGGGCTTCTGTCAATTTAGGTTTTCTCCCTCTTCCTCGACGATTATAAAAACCAATTAGTTTTCTATCTTCCCAGGCCGTCAACCAATTATAGATGGTCTTTCTCGTAACTCCAAATATTCCGCTCAATTCTTCTATCGTGGTTCCCTGAAAACTTAAGAGTATACATTTCGCTCGCTCTCTTACTTGATGATGTTTACTAGCTCGATAAATTCTCTCTAGCATTTTCTGGCTCTCGGGGTTTAGGTCTCTAATCAATCTCATTGTATTTTCCTGCTGCTTCGTTTTTTTATGTATTATACTTCTTAATTTTTTATTTGGGTAATTAATTTTGCATGACTACTTACCAGAATGCTCTAAATTATTTAGATACTTCTCATAATAAATCTCTGAAAAAAGCAGAGGCTTTAGAAATTATTGCCGCCAGAGATGCTCTTCATAAACAAATGGAAGCTGAGGCGGAAATTTCGGTTGATATGTGGTCAAAATTAATCGAACAAGATAATAGATTAAAACAGAAGAGTTACAAAATTACTCAAGTTCTTGATTTAGCTGAATATCGGGAGACTTTACCTATTTCTGCTCAGGCTTGGTGGTGGCATTTAGAAAGTAGGGAATCTTTGCATCCTTGCAATCGCTTTGATTGGCTATGGAGAATCGTTAAACTGGTTTTATTAGGGGTTAATTTTACATTAATCGGAACGATTGCTACTCGGTTTCTTAGTGGTGGTTCAGGTTTGCTAGAAATAGGAGGTGTTATTTTTTCGACTTTCATTTCTTTGTTACAAACTGAAAATGCTCTCACACGGACGCGCCAGAAGGGTTTTGTTAAGTTAATGAAATTTCTTGGGATTGCTGAACATTGGTATGAAGAAATACAGTTTTCTGTAACAGTAATAGTCTTTGCCCGCATTTCTCACAAACTGAATTAAGAACCTAATTTGGAGGTTAAAAGTTGGTGTTTTTCAAAAATAAGAGAAACCCGCTTAGTTATCAAGGAATAATCTGACTAAACTAATCAAAAAATTCCTGAATTACTGGAAAAATTCCGTCAATTAGGGAAAATGTTCACGACAAAGTTAGCTGAATTTATAAGCAGCCATTTTTAAGACTATTTAATGATCTTTGAAAACTCTTCAACTTATCCAGTTCCCGCTATCGCTTGAATTCTAGAGTAAGCTATCGCTAAAATATCTTGATAGGGACAAGAACTGGCAATTGCGATTAAAATTCTTCTGACACTAACAGTAATTCTAGCTCCTAATTTAAGGAAATTAAGGCGAATTGTTCCCACTGTCGCTTTGGCAAAAGAAGTTTTAGCCAAACAATTTTGACGAAAAGCTTGCATTAAAACATAAGCCATTGATGACAACCAAAGTCTTAATTGATTACTCTCAAATGTCTGTGTCGAATTCCGGTCAGCAAATAAGTCTAATTGTTGCTCTTTAATTCGATTTGACCTCTCACCTCTGGGGCAATATTTTTCAGTGTAAAGTTTAGATGGGGGAATCTTTGATGCAGGTAAAGAAGTCACAACGTGGCGAATTTTTACGCCCTCACTACCAGGACAAACTTTTGTCACCACTCTTCTTGAACGGCTCCAGGATTTTTGGGTTTGATAACATAGGGAACGATACCAAGTCGATTCTGGTACCAATTTCGCCAATTCTCCTAACTCTTCATCGGGAGAAAATAACGTCTCCATTAATTCAGTAACTGGCTGAAGTCTTTGCTCGTAATCTGCCTTAGCTTTCTCAATTACATCGGTCGCTCGTAATTTTAATTGACTATTCGTTGCCATTGCTAAAACATAATCAACTCCTGCTTGACTTTCGCAAAATTTCATGATATCTTCACGGGAATAGGCACTATCTCCTCGTACTAATATCTGCGTATCTGACCATTTTTCTCGAATTATACCGATTATTCGCTGCAATTCTTCTAATGCTCCCCCAGCAGTATCTACATGAGAAGACCGGAGTTTAGCTACTAATAAATGATGCTCACAGAAAATATACAAAGGAGCATAACACACTCCTTTATAATAAGTATTGAAAAACGCTCCCTCTTGATTTCCATGCACTTGGTCATCGGTGACATCCATGTCTAAAATAATTGGTTTCGGTGGCTTTTTGTAGGATTCTAGAAAGATGTCCACAAAAGCTTTTTCAATTTCTTTGGGGTTAGGCTCGATTTTATGGTAACGACTGTTCTCTTGATTGATGACTGTTTCCGGACAATATTCTAGTCGATTAATTGTACTTTTTCCCGCTAAATTTGCTTGGGCTGAGTCAATAAAATTTAGTTTTTTCAATGCTATTGCTAAAGCTGGAGCATGACGTAATTTATCATGATCATTGACATCCTCATATCCCAAAACTATCCCATAAACTCTTTGTGCGAGTAGTTCATGAACTGAATAATCTAGATAGGATGAATTTCGATAATCTCGAAAACATTCGGCAAACCGAGCCGTTATTTTTAGCTTTTGGTCTAACTCTGCCATCAAAATAATTCCTGCATCTGAGGTGATTTTTCCTCCCTCAAAATTAGCGATTACTTGTCTTCCATTGAGGTTTCCAAAATTTAATTGATTGAGTCGAGACTGGTCTGAACTAGGAGTCATAAACTTGACATACTTTAAATAGTTTTAATGATTAAATTATAGCAAGCTTTTGACTTCATTCTCTACTTAAAATTGAGACTTTATCAACTAATTAACCTAAAAATACGCATTTTAAATTTGTTCTTTTTTCAAGGTCTAATTGATGATGAGCTTAAGTTGAATCCTAACAACACACTGTCGTTTTTGCTACAAGGCGATCACCCAGTCAAAACCCAGATTTTGTAAGGCTTCGGGGGTTGGTGATCGTACTTTTTGTGAGAAATGCGGGTTTGCTTTTCTCTTGGGAATTTATCTAAATTTCTCTTGGTTTTCTGAGTTTTATAAGCAAGCAGGAAGCCGTTTACAATCTCCTCCGCCAGCAAGTCAAGAATTTCCTAATTTAGCTTCAGCCGAAGAGAAGTATTTAAAAGCAATTGAGTTAGATCCAGATAATCTAGATGCTCATTATAAGTTGGCAACACTTTACGAAGAGTTACAGGATTTGACTAATGGGAAGAAACACTATTTAATTGCGGCAAAAGGTGGTTTTATAGATGCTTATAATAATCTCGCTTATTGGTATCTGCGAGATAATAAGAATGCAGAAGCGGTAGAGTTACTGGAAAAAGCTAAGAGATTATTAGCAGAAAAAGATGAAAAACTAGACCAATTTACTGAAGATGAGAAACGCAATTTAGCAGTACAAAAATATAGTATTTATAAAAATCTAGGCTGGGCCAGATTTAAGCAAAATCGCAGTGAAGATGCAGTTCCTAATCTTTTAGTTGCTATTGGTATCGCTGAAAATCCAGCTTATCAGAAATTTATCCGCAATCCCGGTGCTGCTTTTTGTATTTATGCTCAACTTTTAGAAAAAGAAGATAAGAAATTATCTCAGGAAAATTGGCGTAAATGTCTTAATTTAGCCGAAGGGAGGATAATTAATACAGAGGAAGAACAATGGTTATATGAAGCGAGGAAAAAATTGAAGTGAAGTAAAGTTTAGTGACTATTCTCTGAGTAATGCGCTAAATCCTTCTTGCTGAAAATGCTTATCAAAGGTTAATATTTCAGAGATTTCCAGTTGTCTCATAATCTGCATGGAAGCACAATCAGTTAAACTGTATCCTTTATCTAATCGTCTTTGGTAAAAATCAAAAGCCTGGTGAAATTGTTCACTGGTTTGGGGAATGATTATGGTTTTGCTGTCATTGCGTAATCTATGAGTTAGACGAATAGCTGATTTGCGTAAATATTCCCCTCTACTGCATAAAGCATTGAGTAATTCTGTCAGAACCATTTCACTGGTAACACCTCTAAAGTTACGGAGTCGTCCTGTCATAGCTGTAGCTAATGGATTAAGATTATCGCCAAAATCAGCAAGAGCCTGTAAATAGGATGTATCTAAGAAAATTGTTCTCATTCTTCCTCATCTTCTCTCGGTGCGCCGTACATATAGTGTTCAAAATTACGCGCAAAGTCTCTGGGAAAGTGTTTTCGCCATTCTGATTGGGGAACAACGTTACCAATTTCTATAATTTGTTGCCAGATAGGTTTTGCTAAAAATTCTGGGTCATTTTCTAGTGCATCCCATTTAGCATCGAGTTCTTCCATTGATAACTCAGGCTCTTCGGATGTGTTAGAGGTTGAATGATTGTTTAAGTTAGTCATGATTAAAGTTTCCTTTTAGATTAAAGAGAATAAGTTAATGATAACCTAAATTATCTGGTCAGGTAAATGTTTTGCGAAAATTTGTTTCATTCTTCCTCATCTTCTCTCGGTGCGCCGTACATATAGTGTTCAAAATTACGCGCAAAGTCTGTAGGTAAGTGTTTTCGCCATTCTGATTGGGGAACAACTTTACCAATCTCAACAATTCTTTGCCAAAAAGGTTTTTTGCGAAATTCTGGATCATTTTCTAGTGCATCCCATTTAGCATCGAGTTCTTCCATTGATAACTCAGGCTCTTCGGATGTGTTAGAGGTTGAATGATTGTTTAAGTTAGTTATGATTAAAGTTTCCTCAAGTTCTTTGATTAAATCGTCTGATTCTACAGTTGAGTGAGGGTTTTGTGTGTCCATACTTGATCAGAAGTGATAGTTTGTTTTTATCATAGCATTTTCGAGTTGGAGCGAGGTACGGAGATTATCGAGGGTAATTAACCACAGAGACACAAAGAACACAGAGATTATTCACCGATGTTATAATTTATAATGATGATGGCAAGAGAGCCGAATGTTTAACTGAAAGCTTGACATTATTTTATGTACAGACTATATTATAGTTATGGAATAGAATATTATATTTGATCCAGATTTTAGGTTCTGGTTTTATCAACAAGAACAGGGACTTCAAAATGAAATATTTGCTGTTTTAACTGTATTGATGAAACTTAGACCAGCACTGGGGAGACCACGAGTTGATACCATTGAAGGATCTTCTTTTAAGAATATGAAAGAGCTTCGTATTCAGTATAAAGGTGAACCTTGGCGTGTTTTATTTGCCTTTGATCCTCATCGACAAGCAATTTTACTTGTTGGGGGGAACAAGTCAGGTAACAAAAGATGGTACAAAGAAAATATTCCTATAGCAGATCAACGTTATCAAAAATATCTGGAAAAACTTAAGGAAGAAAAGTCATGAAAGAATATACCAACTTCTCGGAAGAATTTAATAAACTTTGTGGAGAACGACAAGCAATTATTAAAGCAAGAGCTTCCCAAATTTATCTGGAGGAACTTACGCTTAAGTATTTGCAGGAAAAACTAGGTTTATCTTTATCAGAATTGGCAGAGCATCTTGAAGTACAGCAATCAATAGTACCTAAACTTAAACAAGAGCAAAATCTAGAGCTAAATACACTGCGCGAAGTAGTTAACGCATTAGGTGGAACTGTCGAAATTATTGTCAAAATTCCCAACAAAGAACCTATAATTATTGGTGACTATTCAGAAACGAAGTGTAATTAACCACAGAGACACAGAGGACAGGGAGATTATTTGCCAATGTTATAATTTGTACTCAATAATAGACCTCTTGCATAATTTTTTTATGGTATAATATAAGGTTTTGCTTTTTTCTCAATTCTTAGATTGAAGTGGAAAAAAGAATAAAATGTGATCTTAGGTCAGGAAATCATCTATAATTTTGCTATGTTTATTAGCAAAATTATGGATTATCAAAACTTATCAGATGAACAATTCAAACGCCGTTTCGGTGTGTATAAACAAACCTATAGAAAGATGGTAGAATCAGTAAAAAGTGTTGAAGCCGACTCTAATTCACCATCTAAAAGGGGACCGAAACCTAAACTATCTATAGAAGAACAAGTTTTAGTAACGTTAGAATATTGGCGAGAATATAGAACATATTTTCACATTGGTACAAGCTGGGAACTATCAGAATCAACTATATGTCGGATTGTAAATAAGACGGAAAAAATGCTTTTACAATCGGGAAACTTCCGTTTAAAAGGAAAAAAAGCTCTACTAAATCAAGCAGAGATACCGGTCGTAACGGTAATGGATGTAACGGAAACTCCCATTGAACGCCCCAAAAAGAAACAGAAAGATTTTTTGGGGGGTAAAAGAGGTTATCATACTTTAAAATCCCAATTAGTAGCTGATCAAAATACCGAGGAAATTATCTGTGTCTTTTGTGGGAAAGGTAGAGGTCATGATTTTAGTTTATTTAAAAAAAGTCGAGTTCGTTTTCATCCTTTAACTACCAGCATAGAAGACAGTGGTTATCAGGGAATAGCTGCATACCATAGTAATAGTTATACACCGAAAAAGAAATCGAAAAATAGAAAATTAACAGAGTTAGAAAAAGAGTATAACAAGGCTTTAGCCAAAGAAAGGATTATCATTGAACATATAAATAGGAAACTCAAAATCTTTAAAATCTTATCCTGTAAATATCGGAATCGTCGTCGAAGATATAGTTTAAGAGTTAACTTGTTGGCGGCTATTTATAACTGTGAGTTAGGGATAGGTATAGCAGCTTCTTAAAAGTTGCCTAAAGATTAATCAAGTCAAGGAGAATTTATTCTCAATTATAAAAATTGAGATAGTTTGTGCCGCTTAAATAAAGAGGTTTTGATAACCAAATTAAAGCAGCTCTAAAGAGTTTTGAGTTAAAAGTTAAACTTCAAGTTTTCATTCAGGACGAATGTACTGATTAACTAATTTTTTTGGGGAAAATTAGTTAACCCATCATTATAACATATAATTAATTTGCAAGAGTTCTAATAAAGGTGTTCGCTTTTGGAACACAATATTTAAGATGGAATTAACGGGAAGACTCCATGAACGCTATAAAGCAAAAATCTTAAATTGATAAAAGTCTAATCCGAAAAATACGATCTGTTACTGACACAATTGCTCCCGTCTTTAATGCTTTTGTACAATCTCGTAAAACTATAGTTAAACGCTGATTAATTAGATTGTAGTTTTCATTGCCTAAACGGAATAGGATGACACTTGGTAAATTATCACCACTAATAGCGAGAAGTTGAGAAAAATCTAGATCGACAGTTAAAATTATCCGCTTTTCTCTTTTTGCTTTGGCAAGAATTTACTGATCAGATAAAGTTTGTAAGCCTTCATATCGAAGATGAACGACATCATAACCTTGTTCTCTTAACCATGAGACTGTACGCAGATAAATCCCCATATCGGCTAGAAACTCTATCTCCATTGCTCGATTAATTCAAAATAATGAACTTGTTCTCTGGCTAACCAAGAAGCATATAATAAACATTGGTGAATATCTTCTCTTTCTAGGTCAGGGTATTCCTCTAATATTTCCTCTATCGGCTTTTCGTTAGCAAGTAGATTAAGAATTAAAGAAACAGGAATACGCATTCCTCGAATACAGGCTTGACCTGCCATAATTTTGGAGTTAAAAGTAATTCGGTCTAATTGTTTTAAGGTCATATAGTTTCCAGAAATATGAAGATGATACCTGTGGTAATTTTATTATAGCTAATTCTATAGTTGCGAGCGGAAGTGGGAAATTACTCCTTCAGTGAGGGTGCAAAGCTTGTCTCCAACCCCACAGGGAAGATTAGGGAATGGTGAGGTTTTAAGTTGTAGTAGTATAGTATAACAAGTTAGACGAGAAAACGGGTTTTTTGAAAAAACCCGTTTTCTGAAATCAATAGTTTGAAAAAAACCGTTTTCTGAAATCGTAAAACTGAGAGCCATGATTTTACCTAATCCAGACATATCATCCACACCGCTCGATGTATTTATTTCTTACTCTCACCGGGATGAGAAACTGCGGGAAACTTTGGGACTTCACCTCGCGTCATTACAAAGACAGGGAGTGATTAAATCATGGCACGATCGCAAAATTAGTGCTGGAACAGAGTGGAAACAAGCCATTGATGAAAATCTCAATTCAGCCGAGATTATTCTGTTGTTGATTAGTGAAAACTTTATCGCTTCTGACTACTGTTATGATCTTGAAATGGAACGGGCGATTGCACGGCATGATGCGGGGGAGGCGCGGGTGATTCCGATTATTTTGAAGCCGGTGGATTGGAGTGGTGCGCCTTTTGGTAAGTTGCAAGCTTTGCCAAAAAATGCCAAGCCTGTGACGACTTGGAGTAATCGGGGTGAGGCGTTTTTAAATATTGCTAAGGGGATTCGCCACGCGGCAATGGAAATGGCGACAGTGTTAACTGATAAACAGCCTACTGTCTTGCCAGAGCCTCAACAATCCGCAAAAGCCACTGAGATGCCAACGCAATCGGAACCCCTCAAGCCAACAGTTACTCCAGACAAGATACAACAGGAAATTAGCTTGGAATCTCCAGAAGGACAAGTTAGCATTGACTCTCGCTTTTATATTACTTCCCCTTACGAAGAACGGTGCTATGAGGAAATTCAAAAGCCTGGCTCCCTGATTCGGATTAAATCGCCCCACAATATGGGCAAATCGTCCCTGATGGCGAAGGTACTTGCCCAAGCATCTCAACTAGGCTATCGTGCGGTAACGATCGATCTGGAACAGACCAATCAAAAGTTCTTTGACGATCTCGACAAGTTCATGCAGTGGTTTTGTGCGTCGGTGGGTAAACCACTAGGAGTAAGGGTCAAGATTGAAGAGTATTGGGATGATATTTTTGGAGCGAACGATAACAGTACGGATTATTTTGAGAAGTATTTATTAGAGGGGGACGATCGCCCGTTGGTGTTGGCGATCGATAACTTTGATCGCATCTTTAAATACGCAGATATCGAGACGGATTTATGCGGATTATTGCGCGGCTGGCATGAAAGTTCCAAGATTAAAAAACTGTGGCAGAAATTGCGGCTGATCATCGTCCATTCTCAAGAGTCCTATGCCCAACGGGATATCAATCAATCGCCTTTTAATGTGGGGTTGCCCATCGAATTGGGAGAGTTTACGCCTGAACAGGTACAGGAGTTGGTAGCACGGCACGGATTAACTTGGACAGAGGGGGAACTCGAACAATTTATGGGGTTAATTGGAGGGCATCCCTACATGGTGCGCTCGGCACTCTATCACATTGCAGCGGGGGATCTTTCTTTGGCGGAATTTTTGCGGACGGCTCCCACAGAAGCGGGAATTTACAGCGATTATCTGCGGGGACATTTGAAGACTTTGGAAGATTATCCTGAACTGGGGGCAGCCATGAAATTGGTTATTACTTCTGAAGCGCCGGTACGTTTGCGGTCTGAGGAGTCGTTTAAACTGGACAGTATGGGATTAGTGGTGCGGGTTGATAATAATGTGAAACCTCGCTGCGATCTTTATCGTCAGGATTTTTGCGATCGCTTGGGAGGAAATTAAATAAAAACACTTTACAGTCTATTGTCTATTTATCTAGTCGTTTATGCTAACTTAGTCCATTATGCCCGCTCTCGATCTGTATCATATAGTCATTTCAGATAAGTCTGATACACTCTAGACCAGTTAAACCCTTATGAACTCTGGCATTGATATTCTCAATCTTAATTGAAATGACTATAATGCTGCGAAGCAAGCCCTGATTAAAGATGGGTGGACGATCACGCACGATCCGTTTCATCTCCGTTGGGGGCGAAAAGATATGTACGTCGATTTGGGGGCTAAAAAGCTAATATTAGCAGAGCGATTGGAGCAAAAAATTGCTGTAGAAGTTAAAAGCTTTCTGGGGGAATCAGAATTACAAGCCTGTCGTGATGCGATTGGACAGTTTGCGATCTATCGGGCTGTTTTGCGTCGTTCTTATCCTGATTATAAACTATATTTGGCGATTAGAGATGTGATTTATAATTCATTTTTTGAAGAGCCAATCGGACAAATTTTAATCGAAGATGAAAATCTCAAGTTTATTGTTTTTGATGCTGAAAAGGAGGTCATTTCGCAATGGAAAAATTAGATCAGTATCGTCATATTATTAAATCGGTTTTGATTCCTTATACTGAAATCCCTTATTCTCACGGCGAATTGATTTGTAAGCCGATTTTTGATGAAGTTCGAGATAGCTATCTTTTGATGACGCTCGGATGGGATCGCAAAACTCGCGTGCATGGCTGTTTAATTCATTTGGATATTATCAACGAGAAAATCTGGGTACAACGAGATGAAACCGAAGACGGAGTAACCCATGAGCTAGTGGCGGCGGGTGTTCCCCGGCAGGATATTGTCCTCGCTTTTCATCCGGCGGATGTACGCGGTTACACGGGCTACGCGATCGCCTAACCTCTTAGAAAACGGGTTTCTTAAAGAAATCCGTTTTCTGGGACATATTTTTAGCAACTTGGTAAGCTTAGACGCATTTAAGTTTCCTACTCGTATCCCTATCTACAAGGCGTTCCAGGATATTAAAGTGCAATGTAAGTGCGTCTAAGCTTATCAGGTCACTAACCCCACCCTAAAAGGGACGGGGCTTGCCTAGACCAATTTAGGCGACGCAAGTAGAGACTACCGCATCGAGACACAATCTGGCCCAGACCTCCGAATACTTCCCTAGTTCGGATTCCCTCTAAGCTTTATTGGTAAAGCGTTGTTAGACAAGACATCTTGATTGTGTTGCGGGAAGGGACTTTAACTTTACCAGAAGACATGGGTTCCGTAAAGGAGATTTAGTTTCTTCTCCTAAAGGAATTGGTTATGTTAGTGGAGATACCGAAAAACAGTTATCTGTAAGCGATGCCAATGGTCAACGATTGGGACAGATAGCCGTTAGCAAGATTCAGTTAATTCGTCGTTCTAACGGTTTAATTGTTTCTCACTGACTTATGTAAAGCCGCCCTCCGCTATCGCTAAAGGGCGGGGTTTCAGACCCAATTTTTCGATGACAAACCCAACTTCCTCGACTCCTTTTAGCTATCAAGTAGGCGGGAGCTTACCTGCCGAATATCGTGGGTATGTAGAGCGACAGGCCGATCGCGAATTGTACGATCGCCTGAAATCAGGAGAATATTGTTTTGTCTTTAACTCGCGGCAGATGGGCAAGTCTAGTTTGCGGGTGCGGGTGATGCAGAAGTTAGCGGCAGAGGGGGTGGCTTGTGCGGTCATTGACCCGCAAACCCGGGGAACCAGTTTGAGCGAGGATCAGTGGTATGCCGGAACCATAAAACGCTTGATCGATGATTTGCATTTACAAGAGAAAATCGATTTTTCGAGTTGGTGGAAGGATCTGGCGGCTCAGTCGATTTCGGCGGTCGAACGCTTTACTTATTTTATCGATCGCGTATTGCTGGCAGAACTCTCGCAAGATGTCGTCATTTTTGTCGAAGAAATTGATAACCTGCTCAGTCTCAAGTTTGATACCGATGGTTTTTTCATTCTGATTCGCTCTTTCTTTGAGCGGCGGGCGGAAGATCTGCGTTATCGGCGGCTGACTTTTGCGTTTTTAGGGGTGGCAACACCTTCCGATCTGATTGTCAGTAAGCGTAGTTCGGCGTTTAATATCGGTCGGGCGGTGGAGATGAGTGGCTTTCAACTCCAGGAAGCTCAACCGTTGATGCAGGGTTTGGTGGGCAAGGTGGACGATCCGCAGGCGGTGCTGCAAGCGGTGTTGTATTGGACGGGGGGACAGCCGTTTTTGACGCAGCGGGTCTTGAATTTGGTAGTGCAGGAGGCAGATTTGCGCCTATCGCCCCCAGATTTGGTGGCGCAGGTGGTGACGAGCCAGCTTATCGATAATTGGGAGGCGCAGGACGTGCCGCCGCATTTGAAAACGATTCGAGACAGGATTTTACGCAGTGACGAACGGCTACGGGGGCGACTGCTAGGGATTTATCAGCAAGTTTTGGATGCTGAACCCCCCCCTCTCTCATCCAGAAAGGAAGGGGGGATCATTGCCGATGAGAGCTACGAGCAACTGCAACTGCGGCTGACGGGTTTGGTGGTGAAGCGAGAGGGCAGGTTGAAAGTCTATAACCCCATCTACGCGCAGGTGTTTAATGGGCAGTGGGTGGCTCGCGCTTTGGCGGATTTGCGTCCGGGGTTTTATGGGGAGGCGTTTAAGGCTTGGCAGGAGGCACAAGAAGAGCAGAAAGAGTCGTTTTTGTTGCGGGGACAGGCGTTGCGGGAGGCGGAGACTTGGGCAAAAGGAAAGCGCTTGAGTAAAGAAGATGAACGCTTTTTAGATGATAGCCAGGATGTCGAAAAACGGGATATGGAAAGGCGATTGGCGGCGGAAACGGAAGCGAATCAGATTTTGACTGCGGCGAGGGAACAGGCGGAAACAGAATTAGAAACAGCGAACCAAGCATTATTAGAAACAAGGGAGGAATCCGGCAGAATCATCAAAAAAGCTAATCGACGCAATAAGCTTAGTTTGTTGGGGGCATTGGGAGCTATTGCCATTGCTGCTATTGCCGTTCCTATTTCGATAAAGGCAACGAATAATTTCAGGGTTGCCCAAACCAATATCACAAAACTGAACGGCGACAAACTGAGATTATTAGCAGACCAAAGGAAGTTACAGCAAGACAAAATTATTTTAGATAGCAATTTGCGCCAGACGAGGGGAAAGGAAAAATTAGCCCAGAAAAATCTCTCAGTAGCGCGAGGAAAGCTAAAGGATGCCGATCGCAAGTTCCAGCAGGCACAAAACCAAGCGCGATCGGCCCAGCAGCAATACCTACAAGCACAGGAACGGGTACTGGTAGCCTCGGCGCAGTTGGCTCAAGTCAACCGAGATAGGGCAGCCACAGAACGGGATAAGGTGGCAGCAGAGCAGCAGTTCCGACTTGCTGCAGCCCAGCAGCAAAAGGCAGAAAGGGCGGCGCGACAGGCAGAGATAGCGTTGCAACAGGCGCAGGAGGAACAGGAAACGATCCTTGCGGTCAATCGGTTAGAGCGATCGGGTGAGGTTGCCTCAAATAACTTTCAACCCACATTCCGCACCCTAAGTGTCACAACGTCTCAAAAGAGGAAGGGGCGCGAGTCAAAATACTTATCTAGAGGAGTGAGTTGGCGGCAAGCTGCCGGCAACTAAGCCGAAAATTTCAGAGTTCCCCCAGTCATTCTCAATAAACAGTGCTTGTTGAGAATGACTAGGCAATCAGACTTAACATCTAGGGGGAGATGTTCCAGTTGCTCGCTTTGTTTTGTCACCCCTTGAAGTCAATCCATCTGGTCAAGATAAGAGATAATATTCTTGGCAAGGTTTGGGGAAAAATCTCAAAATGTTGCGCCTCTCATCCGTTAAGTTGCTAATCTTTTGATTGTCTTGAATACGTAGGAGATGAATCCCTTGAAAGTTCTGAAATATCCAGCGTAATGTTGGTCGGTCAGTTAACTTACCCAACGGATTTTTCAGTCCCGTCTCCTGCTGTTTTAAACTTAAACGAAGTTGTCTTTGACCAATAGTATAAACCAGCAGGCACAAGCCCATGAGCATGGCCATGACCTCGATTCTATGGGGAGATTTGAGAAAGACACTGTGGGCAAAAAAGCAGGGGTCTTTGAGAAAAGAAAATCCTCTTTCCGGAGCTTGTTGCCCTTTATATTTTTTGAGTATATCCTCACTGCTTAATCGTTTTTTCTCCAAATCGTTAGTTGCTAAAACGAATCGTCCTGCTCGTTTCTTTAGCCTCTCAATGGCGGTCAAATTCAACTCTAATTTGGCTTGAACTTGATAGCTTTGAGAGGGTAAATCGTCTTTTGATTTGAGTTTTGACCCCTGGGACTCAGGCGGAATGAGATTGACTTTAATCTCCGTTAACTGATGAGATTTTAAGGAGTCAGATAATCCTTTGGCTATCGCCAACGCCACCGCTCTATTCTCAAATTCTCTTCGGGATAGTTGCCGGATTTTTTCTTGGGCAGAATTCTTTTCCTGCTCGATTTTTTTCTCTAATTTTTTCAAGTCTGATTCTTGTCTAGCTTGACTTTCAACTAGCAACCATCTTTGTTCTATCCCCCCATAGTTAGAGCTTGTTTCCCGCCAGGAATAACCCGGTATTTCTGAATCGGTTAACTCTTTTTCTGAGATGCTATCGACTAACTCTTGAGCCTCTTTAATGCTTAATGGTACTCGAGACAACCAACGCATTTCTTTCATTAGTTTTAAATTCTCTTTGCTATAGAGGGCGCTATCGCCGACTATTAAACTGTCAAAGTCAACTTGTTTTTTAAATTCTCGGGCGATTTGACCAAAAACCGCTTTGTCCGCTTCATTTCCGTCCCCTACTTTCAGGAATAAAGGTACATCTCCATCCCCACTTACGATTAAGTCAATCATAAATTGTTTTAAGTCAGGTCGTCGGTCGCGGGAGTATCCGTAGGTAATTTTTATTGGCTGTTGTCCGGTTTCAATTTCTTCTCCCACTGCTCCTGATTTCAGGATTTCTACTGTTGGGTATTCCTTTTTATATTCTCCTTCTACTGATAGAGAAGTCGAATCTAAATGGGAGTTCTCGGTTGCTACACCAAATTTTTTCACGGCGGCTAAACTAATCAGTAGGAAAATGACCGAAACATTAAGTTGATAAAGTTTGTCCATTACTCGACCAATTTTATCATCATTCAGGTGTTTTGGTTCGATGCCCTCTCCCAGCAGATGTTCGGTTGCTTTATCTTCAAAAAATTGAGGAAATAAATACAAGGCTCGGGAGACAAATCCCAATCCATTCAGGATAATTGCTTTCACGACTTGCCCCGCTGTGACAATTTCTCCTCGCTCAATTGAGACTTGTTCGTTGATAATTTCAACGATTCCTATTTCATCGATAATTCCGGCTACTAATCCCAGATGGTCTAGATTTTTGACTTCAATTTCTGTTGATTGATTCATGGTCGAACAGTCCACTCGCCTCAGTTTTCCAACAATTCCTATTTTTTCATAATTAGGGGTCTCAAGACCCCCCTAGCGGCCACCGAGAAAACCTTCACCAGCTAGGTATTTTTACTCAAGTCTCTGGAGGGGGACAGCTTATGTGACAGTTGAGGGTGCGGAATGTGGGCTGTAATTGGTTAAAAAACTATTTGATTGTCAATCCTCAAATGCTGGCTAAATTATCGACCTGCCAAACTGCTGACCTCACCCAGCCTGGTGCGAGTATTTTGATGAAACAAAGCGAAGCCTTGGCTAGGGAAGGCAAAATCAACGAAGCAATTGAAGGCTTTAAAATCGCCCAAAAGTGGAATCCTAGCCTCCGTTTTGATCCCGTCGCCCGCGCCAACCAACTCGCCAACGACGCTAAAACCGACATTCCGCCTATGATTCAGTCTACTCAGTAGTCAAAAGTCAAAAGTATAATCTGAGAGAGAAGGAGAAAAGAGAAAAAATGAACCCAAAAATTGACCATAGATCAAAAGGACTTCAGCCCTTAGTTTGACAATTATTGGAGAGGTCTAGTGTAGCGGCACAAGCAACCTGCGCCCTCTGGATATCTTAGCAATTGTCTATAATGCAAAAGTAGCTACAAGACTTCCTATTATGAAGGAACTCAAACTCATCTCTCATCGGAAATTTTGGGTCTGAAACCCCGCCGTTCTAGGTTGGCTTTACGTTAGAATTAAAAGGCCAGTCTCGAAAACCAAGTGGACGGCGCAGCACCTTGAAAACTCGGCTTAGGGGGTTCCGACCAGAAAAGCTTGGCCGGGTAAAAAGTCGCGCGCAACAAGTACAAGAAGCTATAGGCGGTCAACGTACCGTGGGACACACGGAATCGGGCTTCTGAAATGGGGCGAAAGTCTGTGGACTCTGTGTAAGACAGTACATGGTTTTTTAACTGTGGTATGCGACGGTGGTGGAAGCAGAAACTTAAATCGTGAGGTTTAGGAATCGCCGCACTTTTAGGGCGGCGAGGATGTCAACACTCCGGCTCCCTCAAACCTCTAATCGAAGGCGCAATCGCTGAAGCCCTACGTTCCACTGAAGCGGGTATCCAGCGTACCGAACAACGACTGCGAGAATTTGAGGACAAATATCAACTGTCCACAGCAGAATTTCTGCATCGCTACGAAAACGACGAATTTCAGGAAACCCTGGAACTTGACGAATGGATTGGCGAATTGCGAATGCTACAATGCCTACAGGAAAAAGCAGAAAGACTCAGAGGAATTGAATTTGTTAATTGAAGATTATTTTCAACAGATTTAAACAATTCTCGCAACCTGTTCAGTAATAAAATTTTTTACGCTAGATTGTGAAAAACGCGATAGTTACGAAGGATTTATTCGAGCCGAAATTAAATTCATTGATAATTCAGTTTTATTAATCGTAATATGTACGCTTATCAGTATATGAATACCATGAATACCTTAATTTTCCGTTATGATAATACTCCACATCATAAAAAGCTGAACCTCCCAACCTATCCCCATCACAAACATGACAGCAGTGAAGAAAATGTAATCTCGTCCGCTGCTCCAACGCTCTTAGAAGTTCTTCAGGAAATTACCGCCAGAATCAGGAGTTTTCTATGAATGAACTAAAAGGAATCAGTATCAATAAACTGATTGAATATCTTTCCACCAACACTTTAGCCGAATTTAATGCCTATACTAGATTTAAGGAAATGGCAGCTAATGGCAACCCAGAAGAAGGATTGAAAATCTTGGCTAAATTTGATAAGTAGGTCGGCGTTAAAAGTTGTCAGATGCCCCCCTTATTAAGGGGGGATTAAGGGGGGATCCCCCCGCCTATCGGCATCCCCCTTATCAAGGGGGCAGGGGGGATCAAACCTAAAATCCATTTTTAATTTAATTATAACCAGCTACTTAATTAATATACAGTATAAAGCATTAATTATCATCAAAAAATCACCAAACTAGAAGCGTAGGTGAAGGGATTTATGGATTGCGCCGCGCTTTAGTTATTGCGGGAAGTGAAAGCCAATTAATTAGCCTTTGGAAAGTATCTGATGACGCAACTAAAGATTTAATGGTCGCCTATTATGGACGCTTACAAAAAGGAGAAGGACGCAGTGAAGCTTTACGACAAATTCAACTAGGAATGCTCAAGGGTGAGAAGCAAAAACATCCTTTTTATTGGGCCAGTTTTATTCTCTCTGGTGATGCAACTTCGATGCAATTTGACTGATTAAGGGTTAGGAGTTAAACTTAGTGGTAAGATTATTGGTATCACAAACAATTACTAGGAGAGTCACACAATGGCAACATTTACAGAAAACGACCTCAAAGAATTAAAAGACTTTATTGTAGGACAATTCAAAGAAGTTAATGACAAAATAGACAAGTCATCTGAACAACTTAATGGCAAAATAGACAGATTATCTGAACAACTTAATAGCAAAATAGACAAGCTATCTGAAGAAGTGAATAACTTAAGAGTTGACATAGCAAATATTAAAGGAGAATTAACAGGCGTGAATAAACGACTAGATAACTTGGAATTTACTAATCGAACCATCTTTGTTGCTATTGTTGCTGCACTAATGGCAGGATTAGTTAAGTTATTTTTACCAAACCTTCCTACTAATCCTTAACTGTGATTCAAAAAGAAAACGGGTTTTTTGAAAAAA
Source organism: Microcystis aeruginosa NIES-843 (assembly GCF_000010625.1). Taxonomy (NCBI): domain Bacteria; kingdom Bacillati; phylum Cyanobacteriota; class Cyanophyceae; order Chroococcales; family Microcystaceae; genus Microcystis; species Microcystis aeruginosa. The sequence goes on along the minus strand of NC_010296.1, from coordinate 5,681,841 downwards.
CCCGTTTTCTGAATCTGAAATCGAATTCAAAATAGGAAATAGCGTTGGGCCATGGGTAAAACCGTAGCGGGTTCACAGATTAATAATTCCCCGTCAGCACGCACCTCGTAGGTTTCGGGATTAACTTCCATGCGCGGTAAAGCGTCATTAAGCTTCATACTAGCCTTACTGATATTGCGCGTATTCGACACGGCCACGGCGGTTTTTTTCAGCTTTAACTTCTCAGGAATGCCCGCTTTCATAGCATATTTAGAAACAAATGTCAAGGAAGTTTTGGCGATCGCACCACCAAAAGAGGCAAACATGGGACGCATATAAACCGGTTGGGGTGTGGGAATACTGGCATTAGCATCGCCCATTTGCGCCCAGGCGATTAAACCGCCTTTCAGGACAATTTCCGGTTTTACGCCAAAAAATGCCGGTTTCCAGAGAACCAAATCGGCTAATTTGCCCACCTCGATGGAACCGACATAATCGGAGACACCATGGGTAATAGCAGGATTAATCGTATATTTAGCAATATATCGTCTTGCTCGCAGATTATCATTCTCTCCCGTTTCCCCGGTCAGTCTGCCCCGTTGTACCCGCATTTTGTGGGCAGTTTGCCAAGTGCGGATAATTACTTCCCCCACCCGTCCCATCGCTTGAGAATCGGAGGAAATTATACTAAAAGCCCCTAAATCGTGGAGAATATCCTCGGCGGCAATAGTTTCGCGGCGGATGCGGGATTCAGCAAAAGCCACATCTTCGGGAATACTCCGGTCTAAATGATGACAAACCATCAACATATCGAGGTGTTCCTCTAAGGTATTCGTCGTATAGGGACGCGTGGGATTGGTAGAGGAGGGTAAAACGTTCATTTCCCCGCAAACCCTGATAATATCGGGAGCATGACCACCACCGGCTCCTTCCGTGTGGTAGGTGTGAATGACGCGATTTTTAAAAGCGGCGATAGTGGCCTCAACAAAACCGGCCTCATTGAGAGTATCGGTATGAATCGCCACCTGCACATCGTACTTATCGGCCACGCTTAAACAGGTATCAATGGCTGCCGGAGTGGTTCCCCAATCTTCATGGAGTTTTAAGCCAATTACCCCCGCTTTTACCTGTTCCGCTAGTCCTTCCGGCTGACTGCTATTGCCTTTACCCAAAAAACCCAAATTCATCGGGAAAGCTTCGGCCGCCTCTAGCATTCGATAGATGTGCCATTCTCCCGGGGTGCAGGTGGTGGCATTAGTTCCCGTTGCAGGTCCGGTCCCGCCACCAATCATTGTGGTAATCCCCGACGCAATCGCTGTCTCAATTTGTTGGGGACAGATAAAATGAATATGGGCATCAATCCCCCCTGCTGTCAAAATCATCCCTTCCCCAGCTAATGCCTCGGTAGCAGGACCGATAATAATATCGACATTATCTTGAATGTGGGGATTGCCCGCCTTACCGATTTTATAAATTTTGCCGTCTTTAATGCCCACATCGGCTTTAACGATGCCCCACCAGTCGAGAATTAAGGCATTAGTAATCACTAAATCTACCGCCCCATCTTCCCTAGAAATGGGGGATTGGCCCATCCCATCGCGAATTACTTTACCGCCGCCGAATTTTACCTCATCGCCGTAGGTGGTGAAATCTTTTTCGACTTCGATAAATAATTCCGTGTCTGCGAGGCGAACTTTATCTCCGACGGTGGGGCCGTAGGTTTCTGCATAGGTGCGGCGATCAATGCGATAATTCATAGGGGTAATTCTCTCAAATCGACATTGATTATACGATCGATTTTCCGGCAATTATCGCTTTTTGGGGATTTTCTTCCATTTTTAATCTGGCTCGTTTTCGAGGATTTCTTTGGCTTTCAGTAAAGCTTGGTGATGTTCTTCGGTGACGGTGGGATATTTTAAACCAAGGGATTCGAGGGTGTGATAAATAACCGCCCCCACAGCTAAACGGGTAAACCATTTGCGATCAGCCGGGATAATATACCAGGGGGCCCATTCGGTACTGGTATGATTGAATACCTCCTCGTAGGCTTTCATGTAATCACCCCAAAAAGCTCTTTCTTTGACATCATTTTCAGAAAACTTCCAGTTTTTTTCGGGGCGATCAATTCTTTCTAAAAAGCGTTTTTTCTGTTCTCCTTTAGAAACATTGAGAAAGAATTTCAGGACAATAACCCCATTGTTAACCAGATATTTTTCAAAATTATTAATCTCCTCAAAACGTCGCTGCCAAACTTTCTTGGTTCTGTCTTCTGGGGGGAGTTTTTGCCGTTCCAATAAATTTTGATGGACGCGCACGACTAATAATTCTTCGTAGTAAGAACGATTAAAAATACCGATACGACCCCGCTCCGGTAAGGCTTTATAATATCGCCAGAGATAATCGTGGTCTAGTTCTTCGGCCGAGGGAACTTTAAAGCTAAATACCTGACAGCCTTGGGGATTTAAACCCGACATAACGTGCCTGATCGTACCATCTTTACCTGCCGCATCCATCGCTTGCAGATTAATTAACAGGGCATAGGTATCCTGAGCATAAAGTTTATCTTGAAACTCGGCCATTTTTTCGATCCCCTGTTGCAGCAGCAGCGTGGCATCTTCTTTGGTAATGTAGTCTGGCTTAAACCCGGGATCGTAGTCTTTGTGCAGAGAAATTTCTTTACCCGGTGGCACTATTAAGGATTGTAAAAATGCTTGGCGATCAATTTTGCTGACCATGCTCTTCTCCTTGATTGTTTTGACCCCTAAGATTACATTGTAGCACTTTTGCTCGGAAAATATCTAACCCTTGAACCGGCGAGCCAAAGATGAAGTGACAGAAATGACTTGGAAACAAGTATATTTAAATATTCGATTTTAGATACTCCTCATCTGACGAGAAAGTAAAGAATAATTTTTAGGCGATCGCAAATTCGGTAAACTGACGCACTTCGGGAGGTTGAAAAGCTAAAACTATCTCACTGCTGGGAATTCCTACGCGCATTAATTCCGTGGCGATACCTGCTTCTGTCCAATCTTATTCAATATAAATTTTGTCATTTTTTAGACGAAGATAAACGGAAATCGCTTTAATTCGTTTGCCATTTTTCCAGCCAATATTAAACCAAAGATATTGGCTTCTATTATGGTCAAACATCAATATTTCTTCTATGTCTTGATCGGGTACTTGTGAGGAAATTTCTGCATATTCTGTGAGAATTTTCTTGATTATGCTTTGATAATAATTTAGTTTATCCATTGAACGATTCCTCCTGATTAGTGTCAACAATTAACAATAAAATTTGATACTTTTGCAAGATTATTTGTATGGCAGCTTGAGCAAAAAACTTTTCATAAATTTCTTGTCCGATTAAAAAAATAAAGAAATTAATACATACAAGATATTTATTACAATTTCAACAATTAATCTCGAAAATTGTCCGAACCACAGGTAAGACATGTACCATCATCAGGATCTATGACATTACCCAGACAATCTTCAGCTGTGCAATCTTCCCGCAATACTTCATAAGATTCATTACATACAAGGCAATAAATAGTGTTGCTAGTTGGTTCATTAGGTATTAGTTGAGCTAATCTTGGAATCTGTTCGTCTTCGTAATCTTCCCTAAAACCACTATAACAACTAGGACAGAAATAACGTCTTGTTTTTTTATTAAAATTAAAATATTTATTATTTTCTGAAGGTGTTAATAAATCAATTACAAGGTTTATTTCCAAAGCCAGCCAATTATATAATTCTCTGGTTTCAGAGCTATATAGAACAGATTCAGGTTCATTTTGAATGAATTGTCCTCGAATTTTTATCCACGAGTTTGGCTCTATCAAATAATGACAAATTTCTAGAATTTCAACAAACAGATCTTTAGTTTTTATATATAATTCAGGATCTACAGTGTGCATAATTATATTTCGCTTGCTTCTCAAATCTTCAAATCTTTGTCGAAAGTTATCTGGTAATCGACCAGTCGATACGGTATTATAAACTTTGACTAAATCCTGTGCATCAATTGTTTTAAATTCACTAAAACGGATATTGCGCTCATGAGATTTACTGGGATAATTACTCGGATCTCCTGAAATTAGTAAATACGGGCTAACTGTAGCAATATGACCTTTTAAGAGAAATTCGGTTCCTTGTTGAATAAGGGAAAGGGCTGTACTCAATGGACGTTGTGCTTGTTTCCAATATTGCTCAGATGACAATTGATCGATTACTTCTTCATTCTCATCGCTATAATACACATTATAAAAATATTCCGCATCCTTAAGTTTTGTAGATAAACTTATCAGCGTATCCCAAGCCAGATTTAAAAAATCAATGCCAGCGGATTTAAAATCATCTCCAGTCGGTACATCTATAATCATAATTTTTCGTACTCACTTTTATCATTTCATTTAAGGCGATTTATTGGTAAATGAGATTGTGTGGCTTTTCATCCCGCTCAAAATGATAGCGAACTTTTTTATTGTGTGGCTTGTACCCGAACTAAACTTGACTATACTTTGTGAGCCTCCGCATAAATCCGTAAAGCGGCGGACATTTTTTGTTCACAATCCTCGCCCTGTGATTGAAACCAAGCTAGGGTTTCGGGATCTACTTGAACAAGAACATTTACTTTCTCTACAGGTTTCCACCACCGCGATTTACTAAAAAACTCCTCGGTTAAGGGCGGAATATCGGATGTGTCGATTTCCTCTTCCGTAAGAGCGTCAACTTTCTCCCAATTCGTCTCGGAGGTATTGTTCATATCGTTTTCGTTCATAGGGTAAAGCTTTACGAAGTGAAATAATACGAATTGTATCTCTACTCGGTTCTGTAAAAACGACAACTACCACTCGGCCATCGAGCGTACCGATTCCTATCAATCGATCTTCGCCATAATTTTCTCGTTCGTCAAGGGAAACTCGAATGGGATGTTCAAATATCCGCTGCGCGTCCGCGAAGTCTAGATCGTGCTTGATGATATTCGCTCGGTTCTTTTGTCGATCCCACTCGAATTTCATATTTTTATTTTATCGAGTTGTCATTCCGTATATCGAAAAAAATCCTATAATTGTCGAAAATTCGATCGTTAGAGGGGTCATCTTGATCGAAATCAAAAGAAATCTTTCGCCTCGATCGAAATGACCCATAACCGGTCAACTAACTCAAAACACCGGAAGGAATCCCTAAGATATCCTCAATCTTAGGTAAATCTTCTAGGGGAATTACCTGGCCTTCATCCTCAAAACCAGCGATTTCAATTAAGATTGAGAATATTAATACTAGACAGGATAAGAGCTTCATGTATCTAGAATGTATCAAACTAATCGGTCATGACTATAAAAACAAATCAGGGGGTAGATAACCCCCTTGTGTACAAATGATCTGGCAAATACATAAGAACTAATTAGCTGATGGTCGGAATTTTTGTTGTATTTTAGCCTTTATTCGAGCAATAAAGCTGGATTTGCTCTTTTTTTCGGGATCTTCGTAGATAAAAGTTTTGGCACTACCATCTTCTAATATTTCAATTAACTTTAAACTAGGTGCTTGTCTCTGTTGTTTTAGTGACTCAGACATAATAGTTTCCTCTGTGGTTTAGGTCTTAACCCTACTGTTATCATGAGTCAATTGCTTAACCTAGTCAATACCCTAGACATTATTCTTCATTCTCCAGAGTAATTTAACAACGTTATTGTATTGTGTCATCCAGTCTAAAATACTACTATGCAGATTTCTATCATTCATTGAGCTTAAATCTGCACTATCATCGGTATCAACAGCTAATAGTCCCAGAATAGAACTTTTTTGCAGTGCAGCTACAGCTAACACAATTTTTATATGAGGATTAATTAATAGTTCATTGTCTCTTTGGAGAGGGACATAAGAAGACGGTAATTGCTGGGAATTAGAAATATCAATAAACTCCAACGCATACTTTCTTTTAGTCTTCAGGTATGTGTAACCAATTACCCCTTCATCTAATTCAAAAAGTGCCTCTAGTTCCCTATCAGATACATTGCTAGTTTTACATACCATTTGGAGATTCCAAGTAAATAACTTTTGTCTCACTGGTATCCACAAGGATACTCTGATATTGCCTTTTAGATTAAATTTTTGTTTTATATTAACAGATAATTCTTCTAAAAAACTACTGATTGCTGGCACAATATTTAAGCGAATTGTTTCTAAAAGTTCAACAGTATCTTGTCCAGTCTGTGTTTGAGAGAGTAAAACAGGAATTCCTAAGATAATAATAGATATAATCGTAACTATTTGAGGGCTTTTTAATAATTTCCATTCCCTAGGTATAGGACTATTCTCTCCTGTAAAAAATGAACTTGCATCCCCTAAACCTGTCACAATTGCTACTATTAAGTATAACAAAAATATGAGTTTTTCCCAAGGCTTGAATTTTCTGAGAAAATAATCAAATTCATACTTAATAATTCTTGCAATAATTATTCGTTGTTGATCCTTCATCTAATTTCAAGTTTCTTTGACAATAAAAGGGACTGGATAAATCCTATCAATTCTAAATAAAACTGTTGTTTGACGATTTTCCCAAACTAATTTTTCAATGATAACATCTGCGTAGGCGACCCAATGTTCATTTACCAAAGGAATGGGAACATCAACAGGAATAATTCTATAATCTTCTTTGCTCCCTTGATACTGTTTAGATAATTCCAAACTTTCTGGATAACCTTGAGATGGTTTTAACTTTAAAATACTATTCACTTCACAGGGCATCCCCATAAATTTTACCTCTTTATTTTCTGAACAAAAGGTGAGCTTTTCATAGCTCACCCTCAACTTCATACTAACTCAAAACACCAGAAGGAATCCCTAAGATATCCTCAATCTTAGGTAAATCTTCTAGGGGAATTACCCGGCCTTCATCCTCAAAACCAGCGATTTCATTAAAGTTCAAATAGCGGTATAAATCGCTGGCAAAAGGATTAATTTTCTCGGTGACAATTGCGAGGTATTCCTCGACGGTGGGAATGCGTCCCAGCAGCGCACAAACCGCCGCTAATTCGGCGGAACCGAGATAGACTCGCGCATCTTTTCCCATGCGATTATTGAAGTTACGAGTCGAGGTAGAAAATACCGTTGCTCTGTCTTCAACCCGCGCTTGATTACCCATACAAAGGGAACATCCAGGCATCTCGGTACGCGCCCCAGAAGCGGCAAAAATGCCATACATTCCCTCATCGCGCAATTGTTTTTCATCCATGCGGGTGGGGGGACAAATCCACAGTTTAGCCTTAGCAACTCCTGCCCCTTCTAATATCTTAGCGGCGGCGCGATAATGGCCGATATTAGTCATACAAGAACCGATGAACACCTCATCAATTTTATCCCCGGCGCATTCCGACATTAACTTGATATTATCGGGGTCATTGGGTGCGGCGACAATTGGTTCTTTAATCTCGTTTAAGTTGACGGTGATAATATCCGCATATTCGGCATCCTTATCCGCCTCCATCAGGACAGGATTAGCTAACCATTGTTCCATTTTTGCTACCCGACGTAGGATAGTTTTGGCATCACTATAACCCCGGGCTGCCATATTTTTTAACAGGGCCACATTAGAGCGTAAATATTCCGCCACTGTCTCGGTACTTAACTTAATCGTACAACCGGCACAGGAACGTTCCGCCGTGGCATCGGTTAACTCAAAAGCCTGTTCTAATTTCAAATCCGGCAGCCCTTCCATCTCCATAATGCGACCGTTAAAAACATTTTTTTTGTTCTGTTTTTCCACGGTTAATTTACCCTCTTGGATGGCAACGTAGGGAATAGCATTAACAATATCGCGCAGAGTTACACCTGGTTGTAATTCCCCCGTAAAACGCACTAAAACCGATTCCGGCATATCCAAAGGCATTACTCCCAAAGCGGCGGCAAATGCCACTAAACCCGACCCCGCAGGAAAGGAAATTCCCAGGGGAAAACGAGTATGAGAATCGCCTCCAGTCCCCACCGTATCCGGCAATAACATCCGATTTAACCAGGAGTGAATAATGCCATCTCCCGGACGTAAAGCCACCCCACCCCGGGTAGAGAAAAAGTCCGGTAATTGGTGATGAGTTTGAATATCAACCGGTTTCGGATAGGCTGCCGTGTGACAGAAACTCTGCATGACTAAATCGGCGCTAAAACCTAAACAGGCTAACTCTTTTAACTCGTCTCTGGTCATCGGGCCGGTGGTATCCTGAGACCCTACCGTAGTCATAATTGGGTCACAGGAAGTACCCGGCCGCACCCCGGGTAAACCGCAAGCTTTGCCGACCATTTTTTGCGCTAGGGTGTAACCTTTACCCGTGTCACTAGGCATAGTTGGACGGGTAAATAGGGTACTAGCCTCAAGTCCCAAGGCGTGACGGGTTTTATCGGTGAGACTGCGACCGATTAAGAGGGGAATACGACCGCCGGCCCGCACTTCATCCAGAATTGTCTCAGGTTTGAGGCTAAAAGTGCTAATAGTTGCGCCCGCTTCGTTGGTGATTTTGCCTTCGTAGGGATAGATTTTAATCACATCCCCCGTGTTCATTTGGCTAACATCGCATTCAAGCGGTAAAGCGCCGGAATCCTCAGCAGTATTAAAGAAGATAGGGGCGATTTTACTGCCTAAAATATAGCCACCAGCACGTTTATTAGGTACAAAGGGAATATCATCGCCAATATGCCAGAGAACCGAGTTAATCGCCGATTTTCGGCTGGAACCAGTCCCGACCACATCCCCCACATAGGCGACCGGATGGCCTAATTTTTTCAATTCGGCAATGGTTTCTAAGGACCCAGGTTGACGGGTTTCTAACATAACCAAAGCATGAAGGGGAATATCAGGCCGGGTGGTGGCATGGGGAGCGGGAGATAGGTCATCTGTATTGGTTTCTCCTGGGACTTTGAAGACGGTGACGGTAATTTCTTTAGCAAGTTTCGGTTTAGCGATAAACCAAGCACCATTGGCCCAAGCATCGATGACCTGTTTAGCATAGGGATTGGTGTCGGATAATTCCAAAACCTCGTTAAATGCGTCGAATACCAGCAGGGTTTTACTTAAAGCACTGGCAGCGGCGGCGGCGATATTAATATCTCTGGATTTCAGCAGTTCAATCAGAGAATGAACGTTATAACCACCTACCATGGTTCCCAGTAAGCTAACCGCACCCTGAGCGGAGATAACGCTAGATTTTATTTCACCTTTGGCAATTCCTGTTAAAAATCCCGCTTTAACGTAGGCCGCTTCATCAACTCCGGGGGGAACACGGTCACGCAGCAGGGTCAGCAATTCTCCTTTGAGTTCTTCGGACGGATTTTTGAGTATTTCGCATAATTCCGCCGTTTGTTGAGCGTTGAGGGGAAGGGGAGGGATACCTAATTTCGCTCGGTCGGCAACGTGCTGATGATACGCTTCTAACATAGGTCTATTGTCTCCTAGTCTTCACTTGTGACGGTTTCTTCCTAGGTTACTGGATTTTTGCTAGTCTCTGAATTTCTAGGTTAACGAGAGATGACTTTGCTGTGCGATTTCCATAAAATGAGAAAATAGCGATCGATTGACTATATTGAGGCTTAGATAATGGCTATCACCGATTCTGATCTAGATTTAGCACAATATATCGACCATTCTCTCCTCATCCCCACCGCCACCAGTGAACAATTAGAGGCTTACTGTCAACAGGCCGAACAATATCGTTTTCCCACCGTCTGCGTTTATCCCGCTGCCGTTAAGCAAGCGGTGCAGTTACTCCACGGCAAAAAAACTTTAGTTTCTACCGTGATTGGTTTTCCCGCGGGGGCCACTACCTCCGCAGTTAAACGTTATGAGGCTTTAGAAGCCGTAGATAATGGTGCCAAGGAGTTAGATGTGGTTATTAATCTCGGTTGGCTAAAAGATGGGAAATCTGAGCAATTATTCCAAGAAATTGCTAGTATTTGTCAGGAAACTGGCCAGACGGTAAAAGCGATTCTGGAAACCTCGCAACTGACGGACACCGAGAAACGCTTAGCGGCGGAAATTTGCATGGATGCAGGAGTCAGTTATCTAAAAACCAGTACCGGCTGGTTTGGAGGTGCAACGGTTAGCGATGTGAAGTTTCTCAAGGAAATTAGCAAAGGCCGGGTAGGAATTAAAGCATCCGGCGGAATTCGCACCCTAGAACAAGCGATCGCTCTTATCCGGGCCGGGGCCACCCGTCTGGGAACTTCCCGCGGTGTCGATTTAGTCCGTCAGCAAAAAGCCGCTTTTGAGGAATAATACTAAATCCTGTTTAAAAGGTATAGGAAAGTGGGGTGTGGGGTGTAGGGTAGTGGGGTGTGGGGTGTAGGGTAGTGGGGTAGTGGGGTAGTGGGGTGTGGGGTGTGGGGTAGTGGGGTGTGGGGTGTGGGGTAGTGGGGTGTGGGGTGTAGGGAAGTGGGAAGTAGGGAAGTGGGGGGATGGGGAGAATAAATAGAAATAATCTCCTGTCTCCTATCTCCTGAATCCTGTCTCCTGAGAGCTAAAATGATGGCTGACATTCAATAAAAATAAGGGGGTTTATTTGTCGATAATTCGCTGTGGTAATCGAGAATTTAGAGATATTCAAGGGATTGTTTTTGATAAGGACGGTACGCTAGAGGATTCGCGGGCTTTCTGGTACGATCGAGCTATAGCCCGGATACAAGCCATTGAATCGCAAATCCCTGGTTTAGAGTCTTTATTAACTAAAACTTTCGGTATTGGGGCAAATAGTCTCAATCCTGCCGGTTTAATGGCAGTGGGCAGCCGCAGAGATAATCATATCGCCGCTGCCGGTTGTATTGCTTCCACCGGCCGGGATTGGTTAACGGCAATGGCGATCGCAAAAGCGGCCTTCCAAGCGGCCGATGAAAAGGTTCCCCCCCGCTTCAATCCCCTCTATCCCCAATGTTTAGAAGTAATTCGTTATCTGCACGCGGCCGGGTTACAATTAGCGATTCTTTCCTCCGATACCACAGCACGAGTGGAGCAATTTGTCAAGGAAAATGGCCTATTAAATTATATTAAAATTGCCCAGGGCTGCGATCGAGGTTTAAGTAAACCCGATCCCCTATTATTGCAAGAAACCTGTCAAGCTTTGGGGATCGCAGTGGACAAAACCCTGATGGTGGGGGACACTAGGGCCGATTGGGAAATGGCTAAACAGGCAAAATCAGCAGCAGCGATCGCAATTAGTTGGCAACCGGAAACCCATCAAGATTTACAATTAGCTGATGTGGTCATTAGAGAACTGACTGCCATCTCGGTTATCAGTTATGATTTTAGCTGTTAGGAGACAGGATTCAGGATTCAGGATTCAGGATTCAGGAGTCAGGAGATTATTTTTTATTTATTCTCCCCACACCCCACACCCTACACCCTACACCCTACACCCCACACCCTACACCCCACACCCTACACCCCACACCCCACACCCCACTTCCCAATTCATAATTCCCTCTATGCTAACAATTGCCTTACCGAAGGGTGCTTTACTAAACGAAAGTATCCAAATATTTCAGAAAATTGGCTTAGATTTTAGTGCCTTTCTTGACTCAAAAAATCGCCAATTACAGATTACCGACCCCACTAACCAAGCGAAAGCGTTATTAGTAAGAGCAACAGATGTACCAGTTTATGTAGAATACGGTCAGGCACAATTAGGCATCGCCGGTTATGATGTTTTATTAGAAAAATCTCCCGATGTGGCTAATTTAATTGACCTAAAATTTGGTTACTGTCGGATGTCGGTAGCTGTCCCTGCTGATAGTCCCTATCAAAGTCCCTTAGATATTCCCCATCACGGTAAAGTTGCCTCAAAATTTGTCAATTGTGCTAAGGATTATTTTCGTCGTTTAGATATTCCCGTCGAGATTATACCTCTCTATGGTTCCGTAGAATTAGGCCCGATTACGGGGATGTCAGAAGCGATAGTTGACCTAGTTTCCACCGGTCGAACTTTACGGGAAAATGGTTTAGTAGAAATTGACGAATTATTTGCTAGTAGCGCTCGATTAATCGCCCATCCCCTCAGCTATCGACTAGACCGCGATCAGATTTATAACTGGGTAGAAAAGCTCAGAGAACCAACTACATCAATGGCAAAAGTTTAAGGAAAATATAGGTTAGTTTGGGGCATTATTTCCCCCTAACCTAATTGTTTTAAGAGCAAACCAATAAGCGCGCCAGCAAGAATTAACCAAGTAGAATTAACCTGAAAACGTAGTAAAAGAATAGCGGAGATAAGAGATAGAATGATAGCCAATAAATTAAAAGGCAAATTCCCGTAGGGTTGTAACCAAGTAGCTAGAGCTAAATTAAAAATAACTGCTACCATTAAAGCCACAGCACTAGCATTAATCGCATCTAAAAAAGCCCCTGCCCAAACCGATTCTCTCAGCTTAGGAATGAGGGGATTAAGTAATAAAACAAAGATAAAAGAGGGAAAGAAAATCGCTAGAGTCGCCACAATTGCCCCCGATACTCCTAATATTTGATAACCAATAAAAGTGGCTGTGGATAACACTGGACCGGGGGTAAATTGACCCACGGCAATAGCATCTAATAATTGTTGCTGGGTTAACCATCCTTTCCCCTGCACTAAATCCCCTTCTAAAAAGGCAACTAACACATAACCACTACCAAATAAAACACTACCCACCTTGAGAAAAAATAGCCCTAATCCTGTTAATGTCGGTGGGATGTTGCTAGGAGTAGCAACCGCCGTCGCACCGCCTATTCCTGCCACAATCAGGGGAAAGGTAGCGAATTTTTTTAGGATAAACATCCCGATAATTCCGCCTAACAGTAAAGCGATAACTTCATTTAAACCTAAGATTAATAATCCGATAACTCCCAATCCGATGAAGAGTAATTGACGGGTTTTCAGTGCCTTTTTGCCTAAGCGCCAGAGTGCCTGAAAAATCACCGCAATTACTACCGGTTTAATCCCCGCAAAAATCGGGGCCACATCCGGTAAAGTCCCGTAGGTAGTATAAATCCAAGCTAGAAAACCCGTAATTAACACCGCAGGAGTAATAAAACAAACCCCCGTGATTATTAAACCCGCTAAACCCCCAAAAATATAACCGATATGAATGGCCATTTCCGTGGAATTAGGACCAGGAATCAGATTAGTTGCCCCCACCAAATCGAGAAATCGCTCCTTAGTCATCCAACCGCGACGCTTAACCACTTCTTCCTCCATTAAAGCGATATGGGCAGCCGGACCACCAAAACCGATAATGCCGATTTTGAGAAATAAAAGGGCAAGTTGCGAGAGATTGGGAGGCGATGAAGTCAGCATTTTCTGATTACCAATAGTTTTTCTAGAATCAAGTTTATATCCAAAAGAATAGGCTTAAGCTAAATTCTTAGCTAGATCTGGTCAATCCTAAAATCCCATAATTGCAAAAGTGTTTTACACAAACTCAATCATAAGTATTTAATACTACCGTTCAAGTAAATTTGATACAAAAAAAGTTAAGAAAAGTTTATAAATAATATTGATTAATTTGTCTATAATAAAGCCCATTAATGCCAACTGAAACCATAATAAACCATAAACAAAAATCAATTATTAAAATTGATTCTAATCTATACCAAAGAAACTCTATGGACAGCTTGCCGCCCAAGACTAACCAGTTTTCAGATACTCAGGAGCCAGCAGCGAGTCCATCTCAGCGCCAAGCAGTGCCGGTAAATTATGAGTACAGCCTCAATCTGCCGGAATTACTCAACCAGTTTGACTTGTCGGTGTTGATTTCCACCTACCAAGCGGGACGAGTGGCCAGCATTGGCACTTATCAAGGACAAATGCGGGTGAGTTTCGCCCATTTTGACCAAGCAATGGGTTTAACCCGAACTGCTACCGGAATTGCTGTGGGCGCTCGTCAGGCAATTTGGAATTTACCCGCTAATCGAGAGATTGCCCCCCAGATTAAACCCGAAGGGGAACAGGATATCGCCTTTTTGGCCCGCTCCTCTCACCTCACCGGCCCGATTATGGGTCATGATTTGGCCTTTGGCAGTAATCGCCTTTGGGTGGTCAATACCCTATTTAACTGTCTGGCAACCATCGAAGGAAATTGGAGTTTTCTCCCCCAGTGGAAACCGCCTTTTATTACCGAGTTAGTCCCCGGAGACCGCTGCCACCTCAATGGCTTGGCTATGGCTGAAAATAGCGGCACTCCCGCCTATGTAACGGCATTGGGGGAAACCAACCAGGAAAGCCTCTGGCGAGAGAATAAGGCCCAGGGCGGATGCTTGATTGATGTGGCTAGAGGAGAGGTGATTCTGCGGGGTTTAGCTATGCCCCATTCTCCCCGCCTTTACCAGGGTAATCTCTATTTCCTCAATTCCGGTTATGGAACCTTGAACCGTTGGCATCCCCAAACTGGTAGCACGGAAATCATCGCCGAATTGCCCGGTTTTACCCGGGGTTTGGACTGTTGGGAAGGTCACGCCTTTGTCGGGTTGTCCCAAGTGCGGGAAACGGCGGTTTTTGGCGGTTTACCCCTGGATGAGCGGCGTAATCAATTGCGGTGCGGGTTGGCTATTGTCAACCTGGCCACCAGTCAACTGGGGGCCACTTTTTGGTTCAATAGCGGCGTGGAGGAGGTTTTCGCCGTCTCCGTCCTCCCGGGCTACCGCAACCCGGCGCTAATTGGACCGGATACCGACCTCGACGGCACTCAATCCGTCTGGATGGTGCCTTCTTTAATTGTTTAATTTTTACTCTTTATTCAGGAAAAAATCATGTCAACTCCTTTTTTGGTTAAAGATATCTTCCCTGGTTTATCTGGTTCCTTCCCCGGCTATCCGACGGCATTATATAGTTTTACCAATAAATGTCAGAACAAAGATGTAGATGTAGGTTGCTCTAATGGGAAGTTTTGTGACGACAAGTAGTATTGATGATATTTATGGGGAATAATAGATTTAGATGAGTGCCTAACTTTCCAATTGGTAGCGACTTGCCATGAAACAACCAACTGCCAATTATGATGAACCCTGGAAAGAAGCATTAAGCGAGTATTTTGAAGCGTTTTTATACTTCTTTTTTCCCGAAGTTCACCAATTGATTGATTGGACAAAAATTCCCGAATCCCTAGAAAAAGAACTCAAACGGATTACCGCTTCAGCAAAGACAAAAAAACGTTTCGCTGACAAACTCTATAAAGTCTGGTTACTCAGGGGTGAAGAAGGGGAGCATCTCACTTACGCGATAAGTAATTATACTTAGCCTAAAAGCCACTCTTAATCGTGTCTTGGAACGAAATAGAGGCTTTTAAAGACTGCGTACATGGAGAATTAAAACAAGAATTACCCTCGAAAAGCCTATTTTTCCACTAAGTATTTATGCTCATTGCAAAGGTGAGATGCTCCCGTGAAGAAGTCTGGATTTTGATTCATATTGAAATTCAAAGCCAGTACGAAGAAAATTTCCCTCAGAGGATGTATATTTATAACTATCGGGCCTTTGATTTGTATCAGAAACCAGTTATCAGTCTCGCTATATTAGGAGATGAAAGAGTAAATTGGCGACCAGATTCCTATAATTATACTATCGCTGGTTGTGAAGTGAGTCTGAAATTCCCAACAGTCAAATTACTGGACTATGAGGAAAACTGGTCAGAACTAGAAGCAAGTAGCAATCCCTTTGCTATAATAGTCATGGCACACCTGAAAACAAAAGCGACTACTGGGAAGCTGCCACAACGGGAACAGTGGAAGTGGAAGTTAATCAGGGGATTATATGAAAAGGAGTTCGAGAGAGAACAGATAATTAAACTGTTTGAAATCATCGACAATATGATGACTTTATCCCCTGAATTGCAGTCAAGCTTAGAGAGTAAAATCAAACAATTTGAGGAGGAAAGAACCATGCCTTTAATGAGTAATATGGAGTTACGAGGAATAGAACGCGGTAAGGAAATCGGTAAGGAAATTGGTAAGGAAATTGGGGAGTTACGAGGTATAGAACGCGGCAAGGAAATCGGAGCGTTAGAAAATGCTCGTAACTATGTTAAAACGGTGCTGAAAACGCGATTGGGTGATATTCCAATAGGAATTGAGCAAGCTGTTGATCAAATTTCTGTATTATCGATTTTAGACGAGTTACTGAAATCGGCATTAACCGTTAATTCTTTTGATGAGTTGCATCAACTTTTAGAACAATAGTCTCAGTAATTTTCTTCTCCAATTAACCCAACAACCGCCAATTATGATGAACCCTAGAAAGAAGCATTAAGCGAATATTTTGAAGCGTTTTTATACTTTTTCTTTCCCGAAGTTCACCTAGAAAACGGGTTTCTTAAAGAAACCCGTTTTCTGGACTTGTGGCCATCGCCTTCTCGCCATGACCCGCTAAAATTGTCATTGTGAGGGAGTAATTGAGAGACAATCTTCAGAAACCCGTTTTCTGGACTTATGGCGAATCACCTGAATCAGTGAACAGTTGTTAGCCTTTTGGTAACTGATTCAGGTAATTGCATTTGCGTCTCTTGGTTATAATTCACAAACAGGCTATAATGTTAGTAAAACAACGTTAATCTCTAAGGTTTATCAATGACTCAAATATTGATCGAAATTCCCGACGAATTAATATCTCGTTTGCAAGAACAAAAATCCTCGGTTCAAGAGATTGTTATCAAAGCTTTGGAAAATTATGTTCAAGCTGAATTACCAGATATTACTAAGACTCGTACTTGGGAACTTTGTGGAAGTTTAGAAATTGTCCAACCTGAGCCTAAATATATTATCGGACAAGATAATCGGGGTCAAGTTGTAACTAACTACGCTGAAAACATCGATGAAATTATTTATTAAAAATTGTGGACAAAGAAATTATTGTTGATACGTCTGCTTTAATTGCCTTTTTTGTCAAATCTGAAACTCATCACGAAAGCGCTCAAAAATATTACTTAGAAAATCCTCATAATAATTGGATTATTCTCGAATCGGTATTCGATGAAACTGTGACTTGGATTCGGAGCAAGGTATCTAGTCGAGCCTCAATCCAAGTGGGTCAAATACTAAGAGAAGATCATCGTTATATCAATGTGTCAGATAGCGATGATCTGGCAATATGGGAAGCTTTCTGTAAGTACAATGATAAAAAATGGAGTTACACAGATTGTTCTATTTTAGTTATGGCTCATCGTTTACAAATATTTAAGGTATTCGCTTTTGATGATCATATTCGTCAAATGGCAGGATTAGGAATTGTTTGTGTCCCATAAACTAATAAAAATACAATTTATGAACGTCGTTCAGATTGCATATCTTGCAACAACCCACGAAACTGAGAAAACGGGTTTTTTCAAGAAACCATGAGAAAACGCCTATTTAGAAACCCGTTTTCTGTAAATTTATGTTATATCCCCCTTGAAAAATTGGCGATTGTTTGCATAAAATAGTCGCATTAATCTTTTGCAGTTAACGTCATGACTTCTACCCTCTTGCCTGGCTTTCCTGCTGTTGACGATGTTTTGTTCAATTTTGCTCAATCTGATGGCTTGAGTCAAGCTAATCGGGTGGATAGTGTGAGAAATCAGCGTTTAACCGCACCCGAATTAAATACTGTAGTCTTCCTCGATGCTGGTGTTACCGATTATCAAACCCTACAAGCTGGGGTAATTCCAGAAGTCGCCACCGTTATTCTCTCTCCCAATCAAGACGGAATCGAACAAATATCCGCTTTTTTACCACAAAATCCCCAGATTACCACCATTCACCTCTATTATTAAATCGGTGCGTTACGCTATCGCGCTTCACAGCCTACGAGTAAGCAAACAACTCCAATGAACCAAACAACCGCCAATTATGATGAACCCTGGAAAGAAGCATTAAGCGAGTATTTTGAAGCGTTTTTATACTTCTTTTTTCCCGAAGTTCACCAATTGATTGATTGGACAAAAATTCCCGAATCCCTAGAAAAAGAACTCAAACGGATTACCGCTTCAGCAAAGACAAAAAAACGTTTCGCTGACAAACTCTATAAAGTCTGGTTACTCAGGGGTGAAGAAGTCTGGATTTTGATTCATATTGAAATTCAAAGCCAGTACGAAGAAAATTTCCCTCAGAGGATGTATATTTATAACTATCGGGCCTTTGATTTGTATCAGAAACCAGTTATCAGTCTCGCAATTTTAGGAGATGAAAGAGTAAATTGGCGACCAGATTCCTATAATTATACTATCGCTGGTTGTGAAGTGAGTCTGAAATTCCCAACAGTCAAATTACTGGACTATGAGGAAAGCTGGTCAGAACTAGAAGCAAGTAGCAATCCCTTTGCTATAATCGTCATGGCACACCTGAAAACAAAAGCGACTACCGGGAAGCTGCCACAACGGGAACAGTGGAAGTGGAAGTTAATCAGGGGATTATATGAAAAGGAGTTCGAGAGAGAACAGATAATTAAACTGTTTGAAATCATCGACAATATGATGACTTTATCCCCTGAATTGCAGTCAAGCTTAGAGAGTAAAATCAAACAATTTGAGGAGGAAAGAACCATGCCTTTAATGAGTAATATGGAGTTACGAGGAATAGAACGCGGTAAGGAAATCGGTAAGGAAATTGGCAAGGAAATTGGGGAGTTACGAGGGATAGAACGCGGTAAAGAAATAGGCAAGGAAATTGGTAAGGAAATTGGTAAGGAAATTGGAGCGTTAGAAAATGCTCGTAACTATGTTAAAACGGTGCTGAAAACGCGATTGGGTGATATTCCAATAGAAATTGAGCAAGCTGTTGATAAAATTTCTGTATTATCGATTTTAGACGAGTTACTGAAATCGGCATTAACCGTTAATTCTTTTGATGAGTTGCATCAACTTTTAGAACAATAGTCTCAGGAATTTTCTTCTCCAATGAACCCAACAACCGCTAATTATGATGAACCCTGGAAAGAAGCATTAAGCGAGTATTTTGAAGCGTTTTTACATTTCTTCTTTCCTGAAGTTCACCAATTAATTGATTGGACAAAAATTCCCGAATCCCTGGAAAAAGAACTCAAACGGATTACCGCTTCAGCAAAGACAAAAAAACGTTTCGCTGACAAACTCTATAAAGTTTGGTTACTCAGGGGTGAAGAAGTCTGGATTTTGATTCATATTGAAATTCAAAGTCAATACGAAGAAAATTTCCCTCAGAGGATGTATATTTATAACTATCGGGCCTTTGATTTGTATCAGAAACCAGTTATCAGTCTCGCTATATTAGGAGATGAACGAGTAAATTGGCGACCAGATTCCTATAATTATACTATCGCTGGCTGTGAAGTCAGCCTCAAATTCCCAACAGTCAAATTACTGGACTATGAGGAAAACTGGTCAGAACTAGAGGCAAGTAGTAATCCCTTTGCTATAATAGTCATGGCACACCTGAAAACAAAAGCGACTACTGGGAAGCTGCCACAACGGGAACAGTGGAAGTGGAGGTTAATCAGGGGATTATATGAAAAGGAGTTCGAGAGAGAACAGATAATTAAACTGTTTGAAATCATCGACAATATGATGACTTTATCCCCTGAATTACAGTCAAGTTTAGAGAGTAAAATCAAACAATTTGAGGAGGAAAGAACCATGCCTTTAATGAGTAATATGGAGTTACGAGGGATAGAACGCGGTAAGGAAATTGGTAAGGAAATTGGAGCGTTAGAAAAGGCTCGTAACTATATTAAAACGGTGCTGAAAACGCGATTGGGTGACATTCCAATAGAAATTGAGCAAGCTGTTGATAAAATTTCTGTATTATCGATTTTAGACGAGTTACTGAAATCGGCATTAACCGTTAATTCTTTTGATGAGTTGCATCAACTTTTAGAACAATAGTCTCAGGAATTTTCTTCTCCAATGAACCCAACAACCGCCAATTATGATGAACCCTGGAAAGAAGCATTAACCGAGTATTTTGAAGCGTTTTTACATTTCTTCTTTCCTGAAGTTTACCAATTAATTGATTGGACAAAAATTCCCGAATCTCTGGAAAAAGAACTCAAACGGATTACCGCTTCAGCTAAGACAAAAAAACGTTTCGCTGACAAACTCTATTCAGTTATCAGTTACCAGTTATCAGTTATCAGTGACTAATTGGAAGCAAGTAGCAATCCCTTTGCTATAATCGTCATGGCACACCTGAAAACAAAAGCGACTACCGGGAAGCTGCCACAACGGGAACAGTGGAAGTGGAAGTTAATCAGGGGATTATATGAAAAGGAGTTCGAGAGAGAACAGATAATTAAACTGTTTGAAATCATCGACAATATGATGACTTTATCCCCTGAATTACAGTCAAGCTTAGAGAGTAAAATCAAACAATTTGAGAAGGAAAGAACCATGCCTTTAGTAAGTAATATGGAGTTACGAGGAATCGAACAGGGTAAGGAAATTGGAGCGTTAGAAAATGCTCGTGATTTTGTCAAAACAGTTTTGCAAGCTCGCTTAGGTGAAGTTCCTTTAGATGTGGAACAATACCTGAATAAAGTTTCGGTACTATCTACATTACAAGAGATTGTTAAATTAGCAGCTACTGCTAATTCTCTCGCAGAATTTAAGCAGTCTTTGGCTAAAATCAATATCTAGAAAACGGGTTTCTTTGAGAAACCCGTTTTCTGCAAACGCATATCTAGAAAACGGGTTTCTTCAAGAAACTATTTAGAAGCCCGTTTTCTTGTCTTTGAGAAACCCGTTTTCTTGCAATATTAATTTCTGCTAGAGCTTGACAAATTCGGGATTCTTTGCATAAAATAGCCGCAGTAATCTTTCTAGGTCAGCGTCATGACTTCTGCTCTTTTGTCGATTTTTCCTACTATTGACGATATTACGAGGAAGTTGGGAGTTAGAGGTGAGTTTTCTGGCGAGAAAGGGAGAGAATCAAACCTTTGTTGAAACCTTAGATTTGTCGGAGTTGCAGACATCTGGGGTTTTTCAGCCAGATATACCCTTCTTTGCCGGCTTAAGTACCTAAGCAAAATTAATGACACAAATCTAACCCCCCCTTGCCTCTTGCCTTTCTTCACTAGGAAATTTATTCTGCACCACTACTTAACTGTTTAATTTTCACCCTTTATTCAGGAAAAAATCATGTCAATCCCTTTTTTAGTTAAGGATATAAGCCCCTATGGCTCCTTGCCCCTCGAACTAACGGCGGTGGGCAACACCCTGTTCTTCGGGGCCGATAACGGCGTGAACGGTCGGGAGTTGTGGAAAAGCGACGGCACGGCGGCCGGTACGGTTCTGGTCAAGGATATCCGCCCCTTTAGTGGCTCCTACCCCGGCTATCTAACGGCAGTGGGCAGTACCCTGTACTTCACTGCCGGTGACAACGTGAACGGTCCGGAATTGTGGAAAAGCGACGGCACGGCGGCCGGTACGGTTTTGGTCAAAGATATTTTTCCCGGTTACAGTTACTCCCCCCCCGGCTATCTAACGGCAGTGGGCAGTACCCTGTTCTTCACTGTCGATGACGGCGTGAACGGTGATGAATTATGGAAAAGCGACGGCACGGCGGCCGGTACGGTTTTGGTCAAAGATATTTTTCCCGGTTACAGTTACTTGGAACCCTACCCCAGCAATCTAACAGCAGTGGGCAGTACCCTGTTCTTCACTGCCAATGACGGCGTGAACGGTCGGGAATTGTGGAAAAGCGACGGCACGGCGGCCGGTACGGTTTTGGTCAGAGACGTCCGCCCCGGTTCCTATGGCTCCCACCCCCGCTATCTGACGGCGCTGGGCAATACCCTGTACTTCCAGGCCTTTGACGGCGTGAACGGTACTGAATTGTGGAAAAGCGACGGCACGGCGGCCGGTACGGTTCTGGTCAAGGATATCCGCCCCGGTTCCTTTAGTGGCTCCCACCCCCGCAATCTAACGGCAGTGGGCAATACCCTCTTTTTCACTGCCGATAACGGCGCGAACGGTGAGGAATTGTGGAAGAGCGACGGCACGGCGGCCGGTACGGTTCTGGTCAAAGATATCGCCCCCAGTTCCTCTAGTCGCTCCCCCCGCAATCTAACGGCAGTGGGCAGTACCCTCTTTTTCACTGCCGATGACGGCGTTAACGGTGAGGAATTATGGAAAAGCGACGGCACGGCAGCTGGTACAATTCTGGTCAAAGATATAAGCCCCGGTCCCGGTGGCTCCCTTGACTTCTCCACCCAGATGACGGCAGTGGGCAGTACCCTGTTCTTCACTGCCGATAACGGCGTGAACGGTGAGGAATTATGGAAAAGCGACGGCACGGCGGCCGGCACGATTCTGGTGGGGGACATCCGCCCCGGTTCCAATGGCTCCAACCCCCGTAATCTAACGGCAGTGGGCAACACCCTGTTCTTCCGCGCCGATAACGGCGTTAACGGTTGGGAGTTGTGGGCCGTGAGTACGCCCGCAATTCCCACCCTCGCCATTGCCGCCACCAATGCCAACCAAACCGAGGGCAACAGTGGCAGTAAAGCTTTCACTTTCACCGTCACTCGTTCGGTTATCACCACGGGAAGCAATAACGTTGACTGGGCAGTTATCAGCAGCGGCAGCAATGCCGCCAATGCCACGGATTTTGTCGGAGGAGTCTTACCGTCAGGAACCGTGAGTTTTGCCCCGGGAGAAACCAGTAAAGTGATTACCGTTAACGTTCTGGGAGATACCACATTTGAACCGAACGAAAACTTTACCGTCATCCTCTCCAATCCCACCAACGGCGCTAACATTACCACCGCTACTGCCACGGGAACCATCGAAAATGATGATGTAGCAATCCCCATCCTCACCATTGCCGCCACCAGCAGCAGTCAAACCGAGGGCAACAGTGGCAGCAAGGCCTTTACCTTCACCGTCACTCGTGCGGATAACACCACCGGAAGCAATAACGTCAACTGGGCAGTTACCGGCACCGGCACTTTTCCCGCTAACGCTGCCGATTTTGTCGGAGGAGTGTTACCCAGTGGGGTAGTAAGTTTTGCCCCGGGAGAAAGCAGTAAGGTGATTACTGTTAATGTCCAGGGAGATACAACAGTAGAACCGAACGAAAACTTTACTGTCACCCTCTCCAATCCCACCAACGGAGCTACTCTCGGCACTCCATCTACGGCAACCGTGACTATTGTTGACGAGGACTCCGTTCCTTTTTTAGTTAAAGATATCTACCCCGGTTCCTTTGGTCCCTACCCCAGCAATCTGACGGCCCGGGGCAATACCCTGTTCTTCACTGCCTATGACAGCGTTAACGGTGAGGAATTGTGGAGGAGCGACGGCACAGCGGCCGGTACAGTTCGGGTCGCCGACATCAGCCCGGGTGACTATGGCTCCTACCCGAGCAATCTGACGGTGGTGGGCAGTACCCTGTTCTTCCAGGCCTATGACAGCGTGAACGGTATTGAATTGTGGAAAAGCGACGGCACGGCGGCCGGTACGGTTCTGGTCAAAGATATCAACCCCGGTGACTCTAGCTCCTACTTCTACAATCTGACGGCACTGGGCAATACCCTGTTCTTCACTGTCGATATCGGCCGTACAGAGGAGTTGTGGAAAAGCGACGGCACGGCGGCCGGTACGGTTTTGGTCAAGAACATCGGCCCCGAACCCAGCAATCTAACGGCGGTGGGCAATACCCTCTTTTTCAGTGCCAGAGGCGTTAGCGGTCGAGAATTATGGAAGAGCGACGGCACGGCGGCCGGTACGGTTCTGGTCAAGAATATCCGCCCCGGTTCCTCTAGCTCCGACCCCCGCTATCTGACGGCAGTGGGCAATACCCTCTTTTTCAATGCCAATGACGGCGTGAACGGTCTGGAATTATGGAAAAGCGACGGCACGGCGGCCGGTACGGTTCTGGTCAAAGATATCAACCCCGGTTCCTATGGCGTCCCCCCCCGCTATCTAACGGCGGTGGGTAATACCCTCTTTTTCAGTGCTAATGACAACGTTAACGGTGAGGAATTGTGGAAAAGCGACGGCACGGCGGCCGGTACAGTTCTGGTCAAAGATATCCGCCCCGGTTCCTTTAGTAGCTCCAACCCCCGCAATCTGACGGCAGTGGGCAACACCCTGTTCTTCACTGCCGGTGACAATGTGAACGGTCGGGAATTATGGAAAAGCGACGGCACGGAGGCCGGTACGGTTCTGGTCAAGAATATCAACCCCGGTTCCGGTTTCTCTGGCAACTACCCCCAAAATCTAACGGCAGTGGGCAATACCCTGTTCTTCACTGCCGATGACGGCGTGAACGGTCGGGAGTTATGGAAAAGCGACGGCACGGCGGCCGGTACGATTCTGGTGGGGGACATCCGCCCTGGTTCCTCTGGCTCCAACCCCCAAAACCTGAGAGTAGTGGGCAGCACCCTGTACTTCACTGCCGATGACGGCGTGAACGGTCGGGAATTGTGGGCCGTGAGTAGTCCCGCAGTTCCCACCCTCGCTATTGCCGCCACCAGTGCCAATCAAACCGAGGGCAACAGTGGCAGTAAAGCCTTTACCTTCACCGTCACTCGTGCGGTTAATACCACGGGAACCAATAACGTTAACTGGGCAGTTACCGGCAGCGGAACCAATCCTGCCAATGCCACGGATTTTGTCGGGTCCGTGTTACCGTCAGGAACCTTGAGTTTTGCCGCCGGGGAAACCTCAAAAGTGATTACTGTTGACGTTCAGGGAGATACAACGGTAGAACTGAACGAAAACTTTACCGTCACCCTCTCCAATGCCACCAACGGTGCTACTATCACCACCGCTACTGCCACCGGAACTATCAATAATGATGACTTTATCGGTACTTCTGGTCCAGACACCCTTGCGGGAACCTCTGGAGCAGATGCCATGACTGGGTTAGCCGGAAACGATACTTATACGGTAAATGATGCCGGGGATTTGGTGATTGAAGCTTTCAACCAGGGAACCGATACCGTGCAAGCTGCCATTTCCTATACCCTTCCCAACAACGTGGAAAATCTCCTTCTCACTGGTACTGGTAATCTTAATGGCACGGGTAATGGCTTAAATAACCAGATTACAGGGAATAGTGGCAATAATAGCCTCAATGGTGCTGCTGGAACCGATACCCTAATCGGTGGCGCTGGTAACGATACCCTCAATGGTGCTGCTGGAATCGATACTTTAACCGGTGGGACGGGGACAGACATCTTCATCTTCCGATTTGGTCAGTCCACCGCAGCAGCCCTAGACCGAGTTACGGATTTTGCTATTGGTACTGATAAGATTGACCTGCTTAGTCAAGCTGGTGCGGCCATTAATGCCCCTCTCGCTTTTACCCGGGCAACAGATAGCACCACGACCAATATTAACACCATTGTTACTAACGTCTTTACCGATGCTAATGGCGCAACAGCCGGAAATCAAGCTCTCGGAATTAACAGCGCTGCTTTAGTGCGGGACAATAGTTCTTCTACTTACTTAATTATCAACGACGGTACGGCGGGTTTCCAAAGTGCTAATGATTTGGTGATTAATCTGACTGGGTTAACGGGTACTTTCCCGGCGCTCGGCACTATTGCAGTCAATAGTTTCTTTGTCTAAATTGATGGGGGGGGATTAATTCTCCCCTTTTAATTGTCTTTGATGATGAAAGTGAGGTAATCGTGCAATGGATACCCGATTAAAATATCAAGGTATTATTAAGACTGTTCTCCAGAATCATGCTAACTATCGTGCTACCTTACCTGATGGCTACACTTCTCAGGTTATATTTGATGATGAACGAGGACATTATCTAGTTTTAGATTTCGGTTGGAGTGGTAATAAGTATCTCCATGCAACACCAATTCACCTTAGCTTGGTTGTCGATAAAGTCTGGATTCAATGTGATGAAACGGAGGAAGGCATAGCGACTGATTTGATGGAAGCAGGTATTCCCAAAGAAGATATAGTTCTGGGTTTTCGTTATCCTAAAGTACGCAAATATACGGGATTTGCTGTGGCTTAGTGACAAAAAATGTTGAATCTATACATCAAACTTTATACACAAGCTGACGAGAACATGATAGTCATTAAATTCCATACTTTCTAGGGCTAATTCTGTCCAATTATGGCTTAAAAAAGTCTCTAACAAAATCTACTAATTCTGATAATGGACTAATAAAATCTTGGGATTTTTGTCTGTTTAAATCCGTCTCTTTTTCATTATCTAATTTTTTGGCCAAAAATGCTTTATCAAAAAATTTTAACATTCCTCGTTGTTGAGGATTGTTAATTTCGTTGTAAAAATTAACTGTAACAAAACAGATAAGAGGAATTTCTGGAACATTATAGTTAATGCCGTATTTTTCCTTAATTTTAGAGCCATGATCATTAGCTATTTCTAACAAAAGTTTCCATTTATAGGTTTGCGATGCTCTTTCTCGCAAAGAAGTTTTTAAGGATAAAATTATACATTTAGGATAGGGTATTTCTTGATTATTACCATCACTTATCTTTGCAGAAGTATGGTAAGAATAAATGATCAAATCACAATCTAGTTTTTGTTGTTCTCCATCACCCAATTTAATAGTGGATATATTTTCAAATCCTCGAACAGCAGATTTTTTATTAGTTATATAAATATGTTGATCAATATTCTTGATCTCCTTATTTTTGAGAAAAATATAGATAACCGCATAGGGAAATATGTTTCCTACCACAGCTTTGGCAGTTTGTTTTTCATCTTTAATCAATCCCTGAAGCTTTCTTTGTTTAATAATTTTTTCTACTTCATCTTTTGAGCCTTGAATAAATTCATAGAGATAATTGAAAGCATTTTGATATATCTCCACATCTTGAATTGCTAAAATAGCGTCTATTTTCGAGATCACCGGTTGCATATAATAAGCAGTCTTAATTGTCTCGATTAATTCATTTTCCTGAGCATTAAAGCTATAGATATCAATCATAAATCTTTAGGACTAAAAAACTAGGGCAAGTTCTAATTGTTTGATAATTGGATTTTTGCGAGATGAATCAAGCAAATTTTTCTGATCTAAAATAGGATTATTAAGACTTAGCAATATCTCCCTTCCTATTGCCTCTACTACAGGAGGTACAACCGCATTACCAAACTGTTTATAAGCTTGATTATCAGATACAGGAATAATGAATTTTTCAGGAAATCCCATCAATCTTGCACATTCTCTTGGTGTTAGACGACGGGGATTTTTTCCCTGTTGAGGGATCAAAATTTCGGAACCATCTTTATAATATCTAGCACTCAAAGTTCTGGCAATCCCCTCTAAATTAACTAATCCATAACCAAAACCATTCCCTTTTTCTTTATGTTTATCAGCATACTTCTGTAAGTAATCCCAGAGATGATCTGTTAAAGTATATTTACTATCAACTTCCCCTTCAAGAATATCTTTAATTTTAGGATGAATATCTGGTATTTCTGGAAACATAAATCGGCTAGGTTTCTCAAAGCCAACAATAAAAATTCTTTTTCTGTTCTGGGGAACAAGAGAACGAGCATCTATGACCTGATAACAAATATGATAATTTAAATCCTCTGATAGGGTATTTTTAATCACTTCAAATGTTTTACCCTTGTCATGACTCTGTAAATTTTTGACATTTTCTAAAATGAATGCTTTCGGTCTTTTTTCTCGAATAATTCTGACAACCTCGAAAAAAAGTGTTCCTTGAGTGGGATGATCAAATCCATGGCGAGTACCTAACGCATTGTGTTTAGTTACTCCAGCTATGCTAAAAGGCTGACAGGGAAACCCAGCCGTCAATATATCATGATCTGGTATTGTTAAAGCGGGAATTAAAGTAATATCCCCTTCGGGACTATCGTTAAAATTAGCTTCGTAGGTTTTTCGAGAAAATTTATTCCACTCCGATGAAAAAACACACTGACAACCCAGATTTTCAAAAGCTATTCTAAAGCCTCCAATACCGGCAAATAAATCGATAAATTTGACCATTTTACCTTAATATTTTCCTAGGGATCATATTCCCTGATTATAACCAACAAGATAGCTAAAGTACAAGTGAATTAACCACCTTAATCCTGTGTTAATTGTTAAGATAGATACGACTGATTTTCCTAGCAGCCCAAAATAATTCAGTCGCACCTTTTTGACATTCAAATCAAATCGGGAAAAACTTCGCGCACTGCTGGATGAATTAACCGATGATTGGCGACATTTAACCCCTTAGCGAGGGAAACATCTTGATCCAAGGCTTTTACCCCATGGTCGGCTAATTTAATAACGTAGGCTAGGGTACTATTATTTAAAGCTTGGGTTGCCGTCCAGGGTACTGCTCCAGGCATATTAGGCACTCCATAATGTACTACTCCCGACTCCAAGTAAGTCGGTTGACTGTGGGAAGTGGCCCGCAGAGTTTCCACGCAGCCCCCTTGGTCCACTGCCACATCGACAATTACGGAACCAGGGTTCATTTTGGCGACTAAAGAGCGAGAAACTAGAGTTGGCGCTCGTTTTCCTAAGACTAGCACTGCCCCAATCAATAAATCGGCCTTAGGAACCACATTTTCTAATTGTGCCGGGCTACTATAAAGCAATTCTACCCTGGAACCGAATAAAGTCTCTAAATAGGCCAAGCGCTCGACGTTAATATCTAAAATAGTTACTTTTGCTCCCATACCGATGGCAATTCTGGCCGCTTCCGTACCCACCACACCACCGCCAAGGATAACCACTTGTCCAGGACTCACCCCGGGGAAACCCCCCAGTAAAACTCCCCTACCTCCCTGTTGTTTTTCCAGATAGCGGGCCCCAAATTGTACCGAAAGACGACCGGCAATAACACTCATGGGAGTCAAGAGAGGCAAACGACCATCGGCAAGCTCGACCGTTTCATAAGCGATCGCAGTTGTTCCCGACTCGATTAATGCTTCCGTTAAATAGCGCTCGGCCGCTAGGTGTAAATAGGTGAATAGGAGAGCTTCCTTATTTAAAAAGCCGTATTCTGCCTTCAGCGGCTCTTTTACCTTGACAATTAGCGGTTTATCCCAAACTTGGGCCGCTTTTTCCACAATTTTGGCCCCGGATTTTTGGTAATCTTCATCGCTGAATCCAGCACCCAATCCGGCGGCCGTTTCCACAAACACCCTGTGACCGCGATCATTGAGTACACGCACACTACTAGGACTCAAACCGACGCGAAACTCCTGATCTTTAATCTCTTTGGGGACACCTATTTCCATGGTTTGCTTCTGGGGGACTATTTCTAACTAGGGTATGCTGAAAAAGTTTTTCGGTGGTGGTAGGGTGTGGGGTGTGGTGCGATTCGTTGGCTAGAAACTAGACAGTAAGACGTTTAGAGGATTAGCCGCTTGGTAAATGTAGTACCTTGATAACTTTATAACCCTACAGGTGCGGGTTAGTAATAACCTTAGTCCTGTCCTCTAGATGCCTAGAGTGACGGCATTTCCTGCTGCTTTAGACTTGGTACATCTGAGGTAGTGAGCGAGGAAAAAAAAGCGGTATCTGATAGCCTAAATCAGAAACCCGTTGAGCCAGAACCTATGGATAGCCCTGGGGCGAAGATACGAATTAACCATCGTCAACACCCACGAGCCAAAAGGCTGACAGGCTCGAAACAAAAGTTAACAGAGTTGGGGCTGATAGCTCATACCACTATCAGTAAGGCATTCCCGTTACTCTGTTGTGGACAGTATCATCCTAAGGGTTCAACCAATGGTTATAGGGAACGAAGTAACCCTGATTGACTCTGCCCGTTCGGGGCAGTAGGAAACCATCCGCAAGTCAATAGAGGGAGAGGATGTCCTTAAAAGCCAAGGCTTTGAGTAATATCAAAGATATGCTGACAAAGGACGGGTAACTAGGAAGTCTAAGCAACAATCAACGGTCATATACGCCCTAAAACCAACAATCTTGTCTGGTGGGGATACAGCCAAGAGGGTTGAATAGACAAGGAAATAATAATTCCCATTATTATTCTACTAATGACAGTAGCCTAGTTACTCAGGAGCCGGATACGGCGAAAGTCGTAAGTCCGGTTTTGAAGCAGGGGGTGGGAAGGCGACTTCCTGCTCTACTGTAACGGGAAGTGGGGAAGTGGGGAAGTGGGGTGTGGGGTGTAGGGTTTTAGCCATTTTCAGGGGAAAAGTCCCTGAATTTTCCCCCGGATCACTCCAATGACCAGTACTTATCGGACAATGTTTTTAGATTTATTCAGCCAACCCTAACTACTTTAGCCTGTTAGTCCTAGTCTGCGAGTTATCGGGCATACTATTGGGTAATTTTAGCGACTTTTTTGGTATTCTTCTAGCAAATCGATTAAATCTATCTGACATTTGCTGGGTAATAAATCCGCTAGGGAAACTTGCAGATGACCACCTCCGAGGGTGACTTTTATCTCCCGCAGGATAGACATGACTGCATTCTCGCTTAAGCTGTCGTTTTCGAGCAAAGGGAAGACTTTTTCGGCAACGACGCTGTGTAAATGTGCTTCCCGGAGATAGAGATGCCATTTAGCCACGTCAATGTAGATATTGTCGCCGATTTGGGCCGCCAGATTTTCGATGTCCTGAGTTGTATTAGCCATGGGATGTTACCGAGTAGTTAGCGATCGCCGCTATATAAATCAAATGTCCCACCAATAGAATAGCCCAAATTCCCGTGAACAGATTTAACCAAGTCCAATCGGAAAATTTAATGATATGAAAAAACCACAACCCTGAATTAATCGCTAAAAAACCCGCTACATGAACGGCGAAATTCATGCGATCATCTAAACGTCGGAAAGCGGGATCGTTTTTGCGGTCGGGTTGACGGGGCCAACGGGGAGGCATAAGCAGTTATCAGTTATCAATTATCAGTTATCAGTGTACCGTTTTTTTTAGCTAAGTTAAGTTGCCAGAGTGCCTATCCTCACCAAGAAGTTAATTTTGTCCTATTACTTATCTACTGGTGACAATTTCCACTTCGGGTAAGATTTCTAAAGATAAACGAGTTCTGACAGTGCCGGAAAGACGTTTAAGCAGTTGTGGGCGTAAATCGCGCAGAATATAGATTAATTCGTCTCCGGTGCGCCATTCTTCCCTTTCTGTTACTACCTGTAGGGAATTATCGCGACGCAATAGTAGGGGCAGCAGTTCGCCATTTTCAATTAATTTAGTTAATCTGGTCTGTTGTTCGCTCAAATCATTGCCTTTAAAGATAGTTTTACCCAATTTAATCTGATTATCGTCTAAATACTGATTCCATTCCTTGACCGAAAAACTAGGGAGAAAAACCTGATTAACCTTATTTTTATCCGGGTTGGGGGTTCCCGCAAAGGCAGCCAACAACCGGGGAGGATGAAACTCCTCGCCGGCTCTTTGGGCTAAAACCAGATTAACCTCGCTATTATTAGTCAAAACCAGAAAAGTCCCCATGGATTCGATGCCGGCTTCTTGCAGTATTTTTGTATCAAGTGCGCTACTCTGCAGCACCGTCAAACCGTCTTCTTCTGCTTGTTCACAGGCCCTGGCATCCGTATCGATTAAAACCACGTTTTCCCCTTGTTCTTGGAATAAACAACCGATTAAGCGACCTAGGGGATTACAACCGACGATTACTGCCCCTGTTGCCGCAGAAGAAGTGATTTTTAGCCCTTTTGCCACCCAACGCGCCGTTAATCCCTGAATAAAAACGGTCATTAAAATTGTTAAAAAGACTAAAGCTTTGATCGCTTCACCGCCATTAATACCGGCACGGGTGAGTAAAATGGCAAATAAAGAAGCTACGGAGGCAGAGACGATTCCTCTAGGGGCAACCCAAGCGATAAATAACTTATGTCGCCAATTTAGGTCACTTTTTAGGGTACACAGAGCCACACTCAGGGGACGTACCACCAGCATCAAGACTAACACGGTCAGGACGCTGCCCCAACCCAAAGCGATGACACTGGCGATCGAAAGATCCGCCGCTAGTAAAATAAACAGTACCGACACGCAAAGAGTGGTTAATTGACCCTTAAAACGCCTTAATAACCGCTCATCGGGAACTGCCGCCGCTTTTAGGACAATTCCCGCCATTACCACCGCCATTAACCCCGATTCACTGCGACTAAATTGTGATAAACCAAATAACCCCCAGACTCCCGCTAAAACCACGAGATTCTTTAACTCAAAAGTCAGAAAATTGCAAGTTTTTATAATAAAACTTAACAATCCGCCTCCAGCAATGCCGATCGCCGCCCCGATGCCTAAACGTAGGGTTAAACCAGTGATAATTTCCATGGGGCGGGCATGACTATCAATAATCGTATTTAGCACCACTACGGCTAAAATTGCGCCCACAGGGTCGATTAATACCCCTTCCCCTTCCAAAAGCGTCGCCACCCGTCGATCTACGGCTACTTGCTTCAGCAAAGGCCCGATCACCGTCGGACCAGTTACCACCACTAAAGAAGCGTAAAGAAAAGCGATCGGCCAGGGAAATTCCCCCAACCAGTGGGCTGCCATACCGCCACCGATGAGAGTGATGGAAGTACCGAGGGTGACAAGATTGCGTAAACTGCCAGAAACTCGCCCTAATTCCCGTCCGCTTAAGCTTAAACCGCCTTCAAATAGGATAATCGCCACAGAGAGAGCAACAAGGACTTCTAAACCAATTCCCAGACTTTGGGGGTGTAAAATTTCCCAACCATCGGACCCTAAAGCAATCCCAAAAATGAGCAGGAAGACAATACTGGGAACTTTCAGGTATTCGGCAATGACTTGGGCTGTAATCCCCGCCACCACAGTGATGACAATTTGCAGGGTAAGGGTGAAAGATGGATCCATGTTTAGCGATCGGTTATCGGCTATCGAGGCGGGGTTATGGTTGGGGTTTAATGATTCTAATTATAGTTTTGATTCCCGCTTCGGCCCGGTCGGGAGGAAATAAGCATAACAAGCTCTAGAAAACGGGTTTCTCAAAGAAACCCGTTTTCTAACTGATAACTCAAAAAGATTGGGATTGAATTGCCGTGATTACCACCGTATTGATAATATCGGGAACGGTACAACCGCGACTGAGATCATTGACGGGTTTTTTTAATCCCTGTAGGATTGGACCAATCGCTAAAGCTTTTGTTTCCCGCTGCACGGCTTTATAAGTATTATTCCCTGTATTCAGGTCAGGAAAAATAAACACCGTTGCTTGGCCCGCTACCTCTGACCCCGGCATTTTTTGGGCGGCTACTTCCCTATCCACGGCCGCATCGTACTGAATCGGCCCTTCTAGCTTCAAATCGGGGCGTTTTTCCCTAGCGATTTTGGTCGCTTGTCGTACTTTTTCCACGTCTTCTCCCTGGCCCGATTGACCCGAAGAATAGGAAAGCAGGGCGATTCGCGGCTCTATTCCGAATTTTTGGGCGGTTTCGGCAGAAGATAGGGCGATTTCGGCTAATTCCTCGGCACTGGGGTCGGGATTGACCGCACAATCCCCATAGACCAAGACCCGATCCTCTAGACACATAAAAAAGACCGAGGAGACGATCGCACAATCGGGCTTAGTTTTGATAATCTGGAGTGCAGGCCGAATCGTGTGTTGAGTGGTATGCACTGCCCCCGATACCATACCATCAGCATCGCCTTGATACACCATTAAAGTGCCAAAATAGGAGACATCCTGTGCATAATCCCGGGCCATGTCGAGATTCATTCCCTTGGCTTTTCTCGCTTCGTAGAGGGTCTGCACATAGCTTTCAAAATGGGGACTAGCCACGGGGTCAATAATTTGCAGGCGATCGAGATCGAGAGTGATACCATGTTTTTTAATCACCATTGCGATCTCGTCCGGTTGTCCCAAAAGGGTTAAATCGACGATATCCTGTTCGATTAAAACTGTGGCCGCCTGGAGGATGCGCGGTTCGGTCCCTTCGGCCAAAACGATGTGACGTTTTTGCGCTTTGGCCTGTTGTACGAGATTATAGGTGAACATCTTCGGGGTAATCCCCTGGGTCCGCAAAGTGTGAATTTGCGCTTCTAGGCGATCGAGATTGATGTTACTGTGAAAAAGCTGCAGACTGAGGTTAATTTTATCGTAGTCCGTCGAGGTTAGGGTGGTCCGCACATCGTGGATGCGTTCGGCCGTGGTGTAGGTATCGGTGGTGACGGAGAGAATCGGTAAGGGATCGGGCAAACCTTCAATTAAACGGGCGATCGAAGGATTGAGGTTATGACCTGCTGTTAAGACTATACCGGCTAATTGGGGATAATTGGCTGATTGGTGGGCCTGTAACATCCCGATAATCACATCGCCGCGATCCCAAGGAGTGATAATTAAACTATCTTCTTTTATCCGCTCTAGGGCATTTTGCATCTGCATGGCCACCACCAGAAAGTTACTAGCTAAACTGTCTAATCTCTGCTGTCCGTAGAGAACTTTTGCCTGTAATTGTTGGGCGATTTCTGCCACTCGCGGGCTGCTCAGTTTGGCATTGTGGGGAATCACTCCTAGGGCATATTCTTGGGGGGGAAAAATTTTAGTCAGGGTTTTCCGTAATTCCCCTATTTTTTCCTCTTCAGCTTGATTGATAATAATCCCAATCACCGTACAACCTTTATCTTGGTAGGTGTCGCAGGAAATCAGGATCGGACTAAGGGCATCTTCGATACTGCGATTGTGGGCATTACCTAATATTAAGATGGGATGGCCGAGATTTTTGGCAATTTCTGTATTTAGTTCAAATTCAAAGGCGGAATTTTCTTGCAGGTAATCGGAACCTTCACAGAGGATAAAATCATATTTTTTTTCTAAGTTTTTAAACTTTTTGATAATTCTTTCGATGATTTCATCAAATTTTTGTTGTACCAATAAATCCTTAACTTCGTCATAACATAAACCAAAGGCCTCTTCGTAGGTTTGTTCTAATTTAAAATAATTGAGGATTAAGTCAATGTCTTCGTCCCGATGACCTTGGGAACAGTCGAGAACAATTGGCTGGAAAAAAGCAACTTTATTAGTTTTGCGGAGAATTAAGTCAATAATTCCTAAAGCTACTAACGCTTTACCGCTTCCCGTTGCCGTCGTGCTGATATATAAAGAGTTAGTCATGGGTAGAGAAGAATAATAACGAGGGTGGAATTTAATTCACTCACCCCAACCTTGAGGTGGGCAATTGATCCCCCCTTAATCCCCCCTTAATAAGGTGGTTTTGATCCCCCCTTAATCCCCCCTTAATAAGGGGGGCTGCGAGCAAGTTGTCTATAAGGGCGTGAATTGTTGGGAAATTTTCAGGTAAACTATCTTTATTTGTTGGCTAATCCAGAGATTTTTCTCACAGAGCGATCGCTGTTTGAATATCTACCAGAGAGTGATGGACTATACCTTGTAATCTAGCAGTTATTTTGTCCGATTGCTGTTCACTGGTAACATTTTTTCCATCGACTTGATTTAATTTCCTCGGACTAAAATAAAGACTCCATCCAATCCTATCACTGGCTGTTCAGCTAGGGCTTGGTTTTTCATAAAGATTTAAGTAGGTGGGTATTAAAAACTTTCAGATCCCCCCGCCTATCGGCACCCCCCTTATCAAGGGGGGCAGGGTAGGGTTGATTCATTTAAATTAAGTACAGCGGATTTTGAGTCAATAAATTTGAATGAAAATTCTCAAGTTTATCTTTTTCTAATCAAAAGAGTTAGTGACAATAACTAATCTTTAATCCTCTGCCAATATTGATTATGAATAAATTGATAAAGCTTGTTCCCAAGCCACTAAAAGCCTATCTCTCTTCAAATTGTCTGAGAGTACATCCTGTTAATTTAGCTAATTTTTCTGCTTCTTACGTCGATAAAACTATCAGTTTTTCCCAACGTTCAGCTAACCACCTCTGTCCCTCTGTTATTGAGAGAAAACCCAAACCTCTGAAAAGATTCAATCCTATAGTTGTGAGAATTGACCAATTGCTGGCCGCTTGAAAATCACTTATCTCGCTTTTATCTTCCTCAAAAATTACATCTTTTACCCAATGTAACTGATTTTCTATTTTCCAATGTCCTCGAATAATTTTAGCAAATACTTGAGCGGATTCGGTTAGGCTACTGATATAGTAAGCTGTTTCTTCATAGGTTTTATCCCCGCGACTACCCTTTCTTTCTACTTTAATAACTCTTCGCAGATTTTCAAACCCTTGTCTTTCATTTTTTCTCACTTTAAAAACTTCTATTTTTCTTGATATTTTTCGTCCATGACTATTGTCTTGTTCAAGAAAACAACTTTCTGGCTTTGAGGAATTACTCAGGTCTTGTATTCGCTTATAAAGATTTTTCTGATTTCCTTTAACGGTGATAACATAGTCATTTTTACTCTTGGCTATTAAGCTGATTGTTTTTTTCTGACAGTGTAAAGCATCGCCAGTAAAAACTTTATTTTGGAGAGAGCAATCTTCAATTATAGCTTGACCTTCGTCGATTTCAGACCCTTTTTTGTTTTCAATTCTTTTTAAGTGTAATACCAAGCCACTTTCTTGACTAAACAATGAGACAAACATAATAAAATTTTGTTGTTCATTGTTAGGATTCTTTAGAGTATTTTTGAGACTTTTTCCATCTATGCCTAGCCAATTTATATCACTTCTTTGTCCATATTCTTGTAATGCCCATTCCTTAAATATTTTTAACAAAATCTGCCATTCAACTCCCATCATTACCCTTCTAATTGTTGAATAGGATGGGACTCTTTCTGGAATTATGTTAAATTCTTGACTGAGCCTGTGCCGATTATTTTTAGCGAACTCTCCCAGTTCTCTATAACCTGAGTATCCTAGCATTGTTCCCAGTATTATTACTACTAATACTATCCATAAAGGGTGTCTTTTTCCTTTATCTTTCCGAAAGTCCTTGACTTGTTTCAGTTTTTCTCTTAAGCTCAACATATATTTGAAAAGTTGCCGGTCACTCCTCATTTTACAAAGACAGTGATCGCTTTTACTTTTGATATTCTGATGGGAGAATGAAACAGCCCTAGGGGGCAGGGGGGATCGAACCTAAAATCCATTTTTAATTTAATTATAACCAGCTACTTAAGCTTATCTCCCTCCGCTTGCCATTAAATTTTAACTGGAAGCAATTACCCCAGATTGTTGAAACCATTGGCTAATTCCGGCGGCTAAAACTTGCGCTAATTGTTTTTGTGCCTGAGGATCGGTAATCCATTCAAATTCTTGAGGATTACTCATAAATCCTAACTCTAATAACAATGAAGGACTACTATAGGGACGAGTTAAAGCTAAATTATTCCAAAATACTCCATAGGAAGGACGGTTAAGATTTTTGGTTAAATAATCGTGGAGAAAAACTGATAAATCCG
Organism: Microcystis aeruginosa NIES-843; assembly: GCF_000010625.1. Classification (NCBI taxonomy): domain Bacteria; kingdom Bacillati; phylum Cyanobacteriota; class Cyanophyceae; order Chroococcales; family Microcystaceae; genus Microcystis; species Microcystis aeruginosa. The sequence goes on along the minus strand of NC_010296.1, from coordinate 5,644,599 downwards.
CTGCCTGGGGATGATACCAAAATATGCCAATTCCTTGAGTATTTAAGGCATCTCCATCATCAGGTAAAGCATTATAGTGAACCGATATTGCTAGGGTTGGTTGCAGATTATTAATCATCTCTACTCGTGCCGGTAAAGATAAGTCGATGTCAGTTTCTCTGGTTAAATAAACTGTTGCTCCCAATTTTTCTAACTCCCGTTTAATTAATTTAGACATAACCAAATTAATCTCTTTTTCTGTGTAACCCGTCGGACCGACAGCGCCGGTTTCTTTACCTCCGTGTCCGGGATCTAATAAAATAACTTTGCCCTGTAAATTATCACTTTTTTCCGGGGGATGACGCAGGGTTAAGATTAAATTTGTCCCCTGGTAACGAAGACTATAACCCCACTGTTGTTTTTGATTAAGATTAAAAGTGTATTCTATTGTGGTCGGGTTAATTTGTCGCCAATCTAAACGTCTGACCAAAGGATTATCCACTAGAAAAATTGTATCGGTTTGGGCAATGGTATTATAAAGGGTCAAAATAAATTTATCATCCTCTTGTGCCACGGCGATCGGTACAGGATGGGAGAGGGGAAAAATAATTTCTGTTGCTTGATTGATACTTCGAGAAGAGAGACCGCTAATATTAGCATTATCTAAGACCTCATTAACTATTAAACGGGTTTCTCGCTCTAAAATCCAACCACCATAATCTAACCGTAACCAATCCCCTTCTTTCCCAGTGACTCTCGCTTTCGTACCTTGGGGTAAAGGAGTTAAACGGGAATAATCACTACCCGGCCCCGTGCGCGCTACCCCTTCCGCAACTATAATTTCAATCACTGGTAAATTTTGATCGCTAATAATATTAATTTCTCCTTGACCTTGTTGACTAATCGATCGATTATTTAATTGTGCTGTAAAAATAGGTTTTCCTAAGTTAGCCTCTTGCTTAAACTGCTGACAACCTCGATAGTAACCAGTTTTATCCTCGGAATTCGCTTGATTAAGATTAGTTAAAACTGCGGCATTACTAGGCAGTTTTGTGGTTTGAGGTTGGGGTAAAAGAGGTAAGATTTTATCTCCTAACTGCACAGAAACCTGAGCTTGGGGAGTGGCAATCGCACTAAAACAAATCCATTCCCCCACTAACCTCGTCTTATTGACAGAAGGACTGAGAGAGTTATCAGCAAAAGCTAATTCTTGGGGAATAATTGCTTGAGTATCTCGACGAATTATTTGACGATTAATAGTTTGGTTTTGATAGCGAATAGTGAAATTATTTTCGCCAACTTCTAGGGGAAAACTAGGGGCAAAATATCCTTTAGCACTGCGTTGAATCGGTTGATTATTGAGCAAAACTTGACCGGATGGAGGAGCAGAACCAATAAAAAAGATTCTCGAGGCCGTGGTTTGATGATTATCGGGAGGATAAACAATCATTAATGAGGCAGATTTAGCGCTGATGCTGTGATAAAAACCAATTAATAGCACTAAAACTAAACCGATTAAGATATTTTGCCCAAAAGTTCTCACTTTTAACCAGAATGTCCCCATATTATCCCCCTCTTAGCTGACAAATATTATCCTAGGACAAATTCTGGAGGTTTGTTGTTCGTCTTCTCAGTTGCACTGTATTTAAACTGCCTGTGGAAAATAGTCGTACAAATGCTCTGGCTCCCACTTCCCCACCCCCCCACTTCCCCACTTCCCCATCACCCTAATTCATAATTCATAATTCATAATTCCGACACCCTGTTTGTGACCCTCATCCCTTATGATCAATATAGATTAACTTTTGTAAAGGAATCGGAGTTATGGCTTTAACCGTTGGAACAATCGCACCGAACTTTACCACCACCGACGATACTGGAAAAACCGTTTCCCTGTCGGATTTTCAAGGTAAAGTCGTAGTTTTATACTTCTATCCCAAAGATGATACCCCCGGCTGCACCAAGCAAGCGCAAAGCTTCCGGGATAACTACGAACAATACCAAGACAAGGAAATAGTAGTCTTCGGGGTGAGCAGGGATGACCAGGGTTCCCATGCACAATTTAAAGAAAAATACGGTTTACCCTTCCAATTGCTCGTAGATACCGATGGTGCTATCACCAAAGCTTATGATGTCGATGGGGGTGGTTATTCTAAGCGCGTCACCTATATCATCGATGGAGAAGGCAAAATTAGCCATGTGGATGACAAAGTGAATACCGCTAGTCACGCATCGGATATTCTCTGCGTAGTCGGTTAATTTTCCCTAAAATCTTTTCTGGGTGTGTTAGGGGAGCCTAATACACCCGATACCCCAGTTCACTGATAATCAGTTTTTAATAAACGGATTTAGTATAACTAAATAGGTCTTGCTGATGATGAACTGAATATTAAAAATCGGACTAAAATAAGTGGGTGGGTGGAATTAAATATAAGATGAACGTAGGTTGGGTTGAAGCATGAAACCCAACGCCTGCATGGGTTACGCTACCGCTAACCCATCCTACAAATAATTTGGCCTCCCTACTTAATACTATTATCAAATATCTTGGTGGGATTAATCGGGAATCATGGTTAAGTTTAGCAAGTACCTAAAGAGGTTTGGGATTGTTGCTGGAGTGGCTTTTTTGTTGTTGGTTACTCACCGAGCGGCTCCCCGAAAGGCAGTGGAAAATGAGCAGATGAAGGGGGTTTGGTTAACCAATATTGGCACGATATTGTTACATCACACTACGTCCTTAGATGAGGTGTTAAATCATCTTTCGCGATCGGGTTATGACCGGGTGTATTTTAGTGTTTATGGGTTTAGGGGAACGCTTTATCCGACTTCCCAACGTCCGACGAATTGGTTGTTTGTGCCGCCGTTGAGCAATCCCTGGAGGGCAGCGGTTAAGGAGTCTTTACGGCAGGGTTTGAAACCATTTGCTTGGTTTGAGTATGGTTTGATGTTATCCCCTAAGGATCCTATTGCCAAAAAGCATCCGGATTGGCTATTAAAAACGCCCGCAGGGAAGACGGTGGTGGAAACCAATGTCTGGTTAGATCCGGCGAATCCGCAGGTACAAGCCTATCTTTTGGGGAATATGGAAGATATTTTAAAAGAAAAAGATTTGGCGGGGATTCAGTTAGATGATCATTGGGCAGTTCCGCGTGTTTTTGGTAATAAAAGTCAGGCTTTAACGAATTTAACCCGCAAGTTGCACGATCATGTCAAGGCGATTAATCCCAAGTTGGTGGTGAGTCTTTCGCCTAATCCTCACTCTTTTGCGGTGAATAAATATAATCAAAATTGGTTGGCTTGGGTGCGTCAAGGGATTGTGGATGAGGTGGTCTTACAGATCTATCGGAAAACTCCCAATCAGGTGGCGGCAAGTCTTTCGGGATCGGGACTGGCGACAGCTTCCCGGTATGTGCCGGTGGGGGTGGGTTTATATGCGGGTTGGAATCCTGATTTTTCCTTAAAGGGTTTACAAGCTCAGGTGAGGACGGTGGAGCAGCAGGGTTATGGCTATTCGTTATTTTGTTGGGAGTTTGTCGTCATGCGTCATCTTTTTAATCATATTCCTCGGTTTTAATTGAGATGGATTGGTATCCAGCAACTTTTGTTCACTCGGGAGCATCTCACCTTTGCAATGAGCATAAATACTTAGTGGAAAAATAGGCTTTTCGAGGGTAATTCTTGTTTTAATTCTCCATGTACGCAGTCTTTAAAAGCCTCTATTTCGTTCCAAGACACGATTAAGAGTGGCTTTTAGGCTAAGTATAATTACTTATCGCGTAAGTGAGATGCTCCCTGTTCACTCGTGTTCACTCAGCCACTCTGAATCATAGATTTCCAGAAGTTGTGTCAAGATATCAAAAAACTGTTTTTCTGTTCCATCAATAGAGCGCCGAACCCAAAAACCTGCTGATGACACTGTTATGTGTTTAGGGGTATCCTCCTTCTGTACGAGTTCCCAGAACTTGTACTCGAAATAATACTTTGGAAGATCCTGTTTTATAAGGTGATCTTGATATTTCTTCTTGATTGCTTTAAACTCATCAGATCCTTCAGGAGTTGGGAACAAAATTTTATGTGTTTGGTAGAGAGATCTTGCTACTACTTTAATTTTATCATTGTAAGCTAGTTGGATTGGCTCCTTAAATTTGCCGTCATTAGGGTTAATGGCTTTCTTTTGAATCCATTCTAAAAATTCTGGGTTGTAATAACCAAACTTGTCAGCACTGTCAAGATTCAAAGCTTTACGATCATGGGGACCACCCTCTTTAAAAATAAGTAAGTCAGAACTCAAAATTAATTGACGATAAACATCAAATTCTTTGATAATACAGTAGAGATAGCGAAATCCACGGATAGATTCTTTTTCATCACATTTTGATGGCTTAAGACTTATCCAAGCAGAGCGAATAAGTCCTTCTTGTGTACTTTGTTTAGCCTTCTTAACATTCAATAGTTGAATTCCTGCAAAGCTGGCCAGCCCCAAAGAAATGACTGAAAAAGTAGCGAGGCTTACAATGGTATTTCGTCGTCGGTTTTTCTTTTGCTGCTCTTGTTGCTGTTGCCAATTGACACTGGCATCAATGAATTCACTTTCTTCTGGTCTTAAGCCATCAAGATTTTTAAAAGCATCGTTCTTTCTCAACTCTACAGCCTTAGCCAATTGATAGCCCTTCAAGAGTTCATCCTGAGCTTTAGACTCATCCTCTAAACGAATTTTTTGCCACCGTATTGTCTCATCAGCCAACCAATTTTTGAAGATAATTGCATCCTTTTCCTCTTCAAGCCAGTCTTTTAACTCATCCCAAGATGAGAGCAAAATTTCATGGGCAATTTCTACGGTTGGAAGTTGTTTCAGACGCTTGCTGTCACTCGCTTGCATTTCTTCCGTACTAGAATACTCGCTACTACTAACTAGCAACTTTTCTTTATTAATGAACTTTTCGAGGAGCTTTTCTACTGATTTACCGACAAATTCATTTCGATAAGCTCGTCTGCTCACTGCTCTACTGCCTGAATCAGTATCAACAAAATTAACTAGCTTCAAAAATATTTGCTTAGTGGTTGTCTGTTCGTCTTGGTTCAAATTGCTGTATATCTCGTTGACCCGCTTTTGCAATGCTCCCCTTACCCCCTCTAACGCTGCATAACTTTTCTTGTTTAAGATACGGTCTTCGATCTCAAAGCGACCATCAGCACCGCGAGTTTGGCATTCACTTTTCCAAAGCAAATTCAGGGTATATTGCAATAAGGGAAGATAACCTTTTTGTCCATCAAGTTCCTTGATAATTTGTTCAACTAACCCTTCTTCAAACACGACCCCATGCTTGGCTGCTGGTTGCTCAATCGCCTGTCGCAGTTCATCTGGAAACATTTCAGTGACCAGATGAATATTATTTTGATTGGCAATAGCACCTAAATCGGGATAGAAACTCAATTGCTCCAGAAAGTCAGCCCGCATTGCCAGTACAATCTTGACAGAACTATCACCAAACTTAGCAACTTCAACCAGACCTGAAATAAAATTTTTGCGTTTATCTGGATCGTCACAAATAGTGAACAATTCCTCAAATTGATCGACAAAAATTAGCCACCGTTCCCCATCGTTCCTTAAGGTGCGAATCACTTCTTTTAACGTATTTGCCTTTGCTTCTAGGGCAATCTTAGCGTCTGATTTACTGAAGTTATAATTCTTCTCCTCACTGAGTAAACACCGATATAGGGACTCAAAGGGATCTTGATTGGGTGTAAAGATGAAGTCATAAAATGTTTGAGACTCCAGAGATTTTTCCAACTCAGGAATTAACCCCGCACGCACCACAGAGGACTTGCCGCTTCCAGAAGCCCCTAACACTAAACTCAAGTTGCTCCGATTCACCGCCTCAAATAATCTGGCAATTAACTTATCTCTACCGAAAAAGCGATCTCTGTCTTTGACATTAAATCTTTTCAGTCCTTGATAAGGTGAATCCTTAATCAATGGTTGCTGCGTAACTTTAGCAACTGAAATCTGGACAATTTGAGTCTCAATTTTAGTACCAATTTGAACGGGAGCGAAGATTAAATCACCGCTAACGTTAGTATCTTTAATCAGGTTATCTTGTTCCTGAGATTGACGGTCTGGAATTGACTGGCTCATAGTAGTGGCATCTCCGATGTTTTGTTTTAGGGACCAGAGATGCAACAAATGGCTGTCGGTTCAGCTAAATCCAGCACTCCTTCTAATCTTTGTTTAAGTGGTCAAATTTTACCGAACCCTTATTCAAATTCACGCTTTCTTAACTCTTCTTGCCTTCTTGAACTGGCTTAAATTCAAAGTTTCCACCAACAGTTACGCCGCTCACCGTATTAGTTTGAGTTTGATTGATTATCTCCTGTCCACCGGGCTGTTCTTTGACTTGATCGAGTAAATCCTGAGCCACTTTAATGATTTCCTGATCTTGATCAGCACCAGCTTTGGTAATTTTATCTTTTAACAAACCTTCAGCTTGCTTGATTTCTTCTGGTTTGGCATCTACCATCGCTTGTCCCAGAACATCGCCTTCAAACTTCTTCTTAATTAAAGTCTTCAAACCCTGATAGGCATCTTTAACAGCTGTTCCTGCGGTATCCTTAGCGCCAGCGAGCGCACCAGCCCCTAAAGCAGCAAGAATCAGAGAAATAGGGTCCATAGTTGAGCCTCAATTATTATGTAGAAGGAGTAAATAGTGGTCTGATGAGTTCGCCTCATTGACCGTCTTAATTGTGACTACAAGGTACATCAACCTCTTTACGGATATCAAAAAATATTACTGATACACTCGACCGCGCCAACTTTGGGGACGGGTAAAAGCAGAGACAAAAATGCGGATAACTGCCAGCGGATCTGCTAGGGGAGATAGCCAAAATAATCCTGAAGATAGATTGACTTTTTCGCCCCGATAGTAGCTAGGAGAGACAGCCAATAAAAGGGCAAAACGAATCAATAACAGCAGCAGGTTTAAAGTCAAGACAATTTTTAAACTCAGGAAATTGTAGCCAAAAATCAAAGCTGTGAGCAGTAAAGGAGTGATAATTATCGGTAATCCCTGAGTAAGAGCTAATAAAGCTAAATCGCCCCATAATTGCCCCTGATAGGAGGCATCTTTGAGGTCAAGAGATCTGCCCCATTCGCGCCAAGTTTCCTTAAGTCCTTCGTACATCCGCACGCGAATCAACTTCGCCCCATCGAGAAATCCCACCCGATAGCCTTTCGTTGCCGCTAGACGGGCCAGGGTGACATCATCGCAAAAAGAACCTTTTGCCCCGCTATAACCGTCTAAAGCCGCTAAAACTGACCGCCGGCAGAGAAAACATTGACCATTGGCCATCACTCTTTCGGGATCTTGCTCGCGCACTCCGGCCGCATCAAAGCGATAGAGCAAAGTCATCAATAAAGCTGGCTGTAACCACCATTCTCCCGGATAGGAGAGGATAAATTGCGGCGACAGGGAAACTAAATCGTAACCTTCTGCGATCGCAGCTTTAACTAAACTAGCCACTAAATTTGCTTGGGGTTGGGTATCGGCATCAATGCCCAAAATCCAGTCACTTTTAGGAGAACTAAACAAAAAACCATTGTGTAACGCCCAGGGACGACCTACCCAATCGGGGGGCAAAGGATAATCGGTTTTCAAGCGAAAGCGGGGGTCTTTTGCCGCTATCTCTTTGACTTTTTCCCGCGTACCATCTTGGGAATTGCTATCGACAATCAGAATTTCTCGCACTTCGTAACTCTGTTGACTCAATCCCTGTAAACAACCGTCAATCCTGGCCACTTCGTTTAACGTCGGCACAATCACGCTTACTGTCCCTAACATCTCCGGGGTGGGGGGTTGGGGAGTCAGGGGAGGACGACGACGCGCCCCTTTTAGCAGACGGGAAAGAAGGATAAAAAAGGCAACAGCCTGAGACAGCAGTAGCCCCAGGCAGAATGCACCGAGAATTATCTCAGTTAACAACTTATTTGGCTCCTCTCACCGAAACAACGGGGATTTTTAGGGTTGTTACTTCGCTGGTTGCCACTGTTTGCCCGGAAGCAACAGCCTTGGCGCGATTATAGAGGAGTATTAAAGGCAGAATACCGGTGAGTAATCCTAAGAAAATCGGCGGATAAATACCAGCACCGATACTCATGACCGTAGCAAAGCCAAAATTACCCAAATACATCACAAAAGGCAGGGTTAAATCTTGACTTGGCAGTTTCACCGGTTGCACTTGCCAAATTAAAGTGGCTACCGTCATAAAAACACAACCTGTACCGAACCAACCAGTAAAATTTTCATAGGGCATCCCAAAGAAGGCCCCCGGTTGTTCCCAAATCCAGAAGGGGATGGTACTTTGACTCATGGCCGGATCTAGGACAAAATCCCAGGAAGTTAATAATACCGCCCCGATAGCGATCGCTCCTAGATTTTGTAGCCACTGGGGTATAGCAAGAGTGGATAAACCAACACGAGCGATAATATAGGCACTAAAACCGAGATAAAACCAAGATAGGGGGATAGTAAAGGGTACTAAACCCGCAATTTTGTAACCTAAGCCCGAAAGATAACGATAATGACCGAAAGGAAAGCCGGTACTGGTTCCCAAAAGTTCGCTACAAAGGGATAAACTGATAGCGGGAACCATGAATCCTAACCAGTGCCACACTCCTAGAGTCCGATAGGCATAAACAGCCACCGCTGCCATTCCTAACACCATATACACCACACCCCCCCCGGCCATTGACCAAGCAAAGGCAGTTTTGCCAAAATCTGGTAAATTGGCCACAAATTCGGGATGGGGCAAAACTAGCAACAATCCCGCTAGTCCAAAAGCCATCGATACGATATGACCGATGAGCAGAGCTTTTTCGATCGCAATTAGTCGTCTCATTAAATCTCTAGCACTGCGAAAGGATAATCATTTTCAAGTTTACAAATCTTTATTAAAGAATTATTACGCAGATCGGTCACTTTCGGCAAAAAAGTTTTACAGGGGTTAGGGATTTGCCTGTAGTGGTGGTTTAGGAGTCCCTAGGCAGTCCCGATGAAAAAATTTTCACCCCCACAGATGAAAGAGGTTTCCTTCCCCACACCCTACACCCCACACCCCACACCCCACACCCCACACCCTCTTTCAAGTCAGGAGAATCAAGAACGAATAATAATCAATCAAATTGTCTATTTAGAGATTTTGTGGTACTTTATACTTAGTTTTTTCATTTTTTCAACCCCCAAAAATTAATTATGCAAGGGGCAATGACTAAAAATGCCTGAAAATATAGCGTTTCCCAATCTCATGAGGTACACCAAAATCTTAACTCCTGAATCCCGAATCCTGACTCCTGACTCCTGAATCCTGAATCCTGAATCCTGAATCCTGACTCCTCAAAACCTAAGACTCTGTACCTCACAACTATGGGAATTGCTATATATGTTAAAAATGATGCTTTTAGCCCGAAAAAAAGGTTCTTCGGTTTGTGTTATGTAATGGACGGGGGTTATAAGGGATGAAACCCTTATATAGAAAGACATGGCTGCGATTTTTGCCAATTGTTTTCGATCTAGAACGAGCTAATCAATTAAGTCTCTTGCCAGATAAGGATTTAGTCGATTTATGCCCCCTGCTCGAACCAGACCAAGTAACGAAGAACCAAAACTCTCTCCACCAGACTCACTATAATTCACACAGTAGCCTAGCTATGTCGGCAGAATCTAGACATCGGAGCTTACTTGCCAATCGATACCAACTGGTCGAGTTGATCGGTAGCGGCGCCATGGGACAAGTATATCGAGCAGAAGATAAACTATTAGGTGGCGTAACCGTCGCCGTGAAATTACTCTCGCAAACTCTCCTCAGCCAAAGAATGCGTGAGCGCTTCGAGCGAGAGGCGACTATTTCGGCACTTTTAGGCGAAAAAAGTCTTCATATTGTTAAAGTTCGTGATTATGGTGTAGATGACAAGGAAGTCCCCTTCTACGTCATGGAATTTTTGCCGGGGGAGAGCGTGAGTGAAATCATCAAACATCAGCCGCTGCCCCTCCCGCGCTTTCTCAATCTCACCCGTCAGATTTGTTTCGGCCTGGAATGCGCCCATAACGGTATTATCTTGCAAGGGGAGATGTGTCCGATTATTCACCGGGACATCAAACCAAGCAATATTATGGTGATTCAGGACTCAGGATTAGGGGAATTGGTGAAAATTCTCGATTTTGGCATCGCTAAACTCATCCAATCAGGAGAATCCCAAACCCAATCGTTTATGGGAACCTTAGCCTATTGTTCCCCAGAACAGATGGAAGGTAAAGAACTCGATCATCGTTCCGATATCTACAGTTTTGGGATTATGATGTACGAGATGCTCACGGGAGAAACGCCCGTTTTTCCCAATAATCCCTCCTTTGGCAGTTGGTATGAGGTTCACCACTACGCCGAACCCCGTTCCTTTAATTCTAGCTTGCAATTACCGCCAGAATTAGAACAGTTAATCCTGCGCTGCTTGGCCAAAGCACCCAGCGATCGCCCTTCAAGTGTTACAGATATACTACAACGTCTCGAACGACTTGAACCCCTAGTCAAAAATGAAATAGTCAAAAAAACCGACGATTACACCAGCAAAATCAAAACCCTTGATGATTTAAATCAAACCATTGTTTCTGCTGCTAATGCGAGGGATATCTGTCTCAAGTCCAGTTGGCCCGAGGATAAACCGCGCCAAAAAATTGTCTTCTCACGCTGTCTCCGGGCTGCTGACGGCGTTTTTGCCAGTTTATGGGTAATGTTGGCTCGAGAGGATATCGCCGTCCGGGTTGCTAGTGTCCGTTATAATCAATTCCTCTTTTTACCCACACCTCACCCGATGATTCTCTGGATTACTGTCCTCTATCATCGTCAATGGGGACCCCGCTGGTTGCCCTGTTATTTGGACTTAAAAACCCCCCAAGGTCAAAAAATGACCAAAACCCTCGCCGAAACCGGTCAATACTGGATTTTATTTTTCCCCCTCGAAGGCGGCCCTATCTGTGAAAATGTGATCACCGCTAATATTCCCGCCAATCAATGCCAAATTTTGCAGCAATGGGTGAGAGATAGTCAATTAGCCTCAGTGGGCAGCCCGCAAATTAGCAAGCGGATGTTAAAACAGAAACTCGAGCAACTTAAACCCCAGATTCTGGCCAAATTAGAGTCGGAACTGGCCGGGCAGCCCTAAAAAATCAGGGGGGTATGATGAGTTGCTGAAACGGATGTAATTTTGGGGTAATCGATGAATATGCCCCATAACAGCGCAGTCGAGCGGACAGCGGACGGGACTAATATTTGTGTATATTGCCAAAGCTATCTGCCGCTCTTCACTTTCGCTATTAGCCATCATCCATTCCCAATGCCTACTTCTGTATTTTGACATCCTCACCGCCGGGGCCGGACGGTGATGACCGGCAGATCAAACAAACTTAATTGAACGACCGACCGCTGGGTTGACGCTTCACGAGATGCTGCTTCTTTAACAGAAGTCTTATGCTGTCCTCCACGCCCGTTTAAAGTCTCCGATTGCCCACCGGCGACCTTGATATTAATTGCGGCGTTCACGTCTCGATCATGAAAAGTCCCACAGAAAAGACATTCCCACTCACGGATATTTAACGCTTTTTTCCCGCCAATATTCCCACAACAGGAACATCGCTGAGACGTTGGCTCCCATCGGGAAATTATCCGAAAATTACGCCCATATTTATCAGATTTTGCCGATAGCATATCTCGGAAAGAACGCCATCCTAAGTCTGATATGGCACGGGATAACTTACGATTTTTAACCATTCCCGATGTGTTTAAATCCTCTAAAATTATCGTTTGATTTTCACGAACAACTCTAGTGGATAGTTTCTGCAAGAAATCAGTACGAGTGTCCTTAATCTTTGCGTGGATTTTAGCTACTCGTTTCCTAGCTTTTTCCCGTCGGTTACTTCCTTTTTGCTTTCTAGAAAGGTTTTTCTGTGCCTTTCTTAGCCGTTTTAATTGTTTCTTTAACGGTTTCGGTGCGTCTATCTTTTCCCCTGTTGAGAGAGTCGCAAAAGTAGCAATCCCTAGATCGATTCCCACGGACTCCCCGTTATTAGGAAGTATTTCGGGCTGAATCTCGACAACAAAGCTGAGAAAATAGCGATCTGCTGCATCTTTAATCACGGTAACGCTAGAAGGTTTAGAGGGTAATGGGCGACTCCAAACGATTCTTAAATCACCGATTTTGGCTAAAGTAACGTGATATTGATTGATGGTAAAACCATTGTCAGTAAATCTCGCTGATTGTTTAGATTTACGCTTCTTAAATTTAGGAGGTTTTACTTTTCTTCCTTTTCTCTCTCCCTTGCAAGATGCAAAAAAGTTAGAATAGGCTGTCTCTAAGTCTCTCAAAGACTGTTGTAAAGGGATAGAAGAAACCTCGGTCAGCCAGACTTTTTCTGTCGTCTTTTTAATTTGAGTTAGTCTTTTAGATAACTCGGTATATTTTGGCTTTTTCTCCCCTTGTCGATAGAGTTCTTGACAGTAAGCTAAGGTATCGTTCCAGACAATGCGCACACACCCGAACAATTGAGACAAAAGCCTCTTTTGTTGGTCTGTTGGGTAAATACGGTATTGATACCTCGCTTTCATTGGGTTAAGATATTTGTGTCTGTACTCTATTCTAACTAGGTCTGTCAATAATGCCAAGTCGGTTAGTAATCAGTGATCAGTAATCAGTAAAAAGACAGTAGGAAACTTCTAAGTACCTAAGCAAAATTAATTACACATATCTAACCACCTCTTGCCTCTTGTCTCTTGTCTCTTGCCTATCTTCACTAGGAAATTAATTTTGCACGACTACTTATTTAATACTGCACACTTAAAAACTCACATCTGATAACTGATAACTTACCCACTGATAACTGATAACTGATAACTGATAACTGAGAGGTGCGCCACTGGAAGTTCTTAAGTGCTACATTAAAAATCAGGAAAAGCCGTCGTAAAACGACGGGGTTTTAACCCAAATTTTCGATAAGTTGGGTACTATTTTTGTAGATAGGGTTTGCTGAAAAAGTTTTTCCTGGGGGCAGGGTGTGGGGTGTGGGGTGTGGGGTGTGGGGTTTTACCAGTTTTGAGGTGGCCAATTACCTAATTTTCAGGGAAAAAGTGCCTAAATTTCCCCCCGATCACTCCCAGCTCCAGTACTTTTTGATTGACAAAAGGTCTAAAAGTCTTACCCAACAAGGTTTTTAGATTTATTCAGCAGACCCTAGATAGTGCAGAAATCTACAGGAGCTCAAGTAATGAGTGAATCAGAAAGCAACAAGGTGCGTTACAAACCATAACGCACCAAAATTTTTATTAATCTCTAACAAAGATTACAGGGGTCGATAGACGCGATAATCGATATTGGGGAAAATATTGTCGATTTCCTCGACTTTTTCCAGCCAACCGGCATCAATCTTCTCGGATTTCACATCTTCATAGATTTTATTTAACCGCAGCAGGTGGGAACGAGTGCGCCGGACAGCATAGGGAACCATCGTACCGGTTCGCATAATAAACGCCCAATCAGAAGATTGTGCTAATAATAACTCCCGGGCCGCCTGATTTAAAGCCCGTTCCTGCAATTCATCCTCCGCTTCATGATGACTTAATTCAATCATCCGTTCCGTGCCTTTGTGTAGGTGAGGATAGATCCAAGCATTAGTTTCATTCAGCCAGTATTCATGGAAACCCTTATAACCCCAACTGGATTGGGAAGGACGACAGACCTGCTGGGTCGGGTTAGACCGGAGATAATCGGCTAAATGGGTCATTTGGTAGATATTTTGGTCATACCAAGACTTGCGGAACAGAAAATCAATAAACCAGGGTCCCTCATACCACCAGTGACCGAATAACTCGGCATCGTAGGGAGAAACAACCAGGGGAGGACGGCCCATAATTCCCGCTAAACTCTCCACCTGCCGCTCGCGATTATACATAAAATTGCCCGCGTGTTCGGCGGCTTTTTCTTTGGCCCAGTAGGGGTCATAAAGCCCTTTTTCCGATAAACCACCGTCCCGGCTAGTGATTTTGTGGTATTTAATGCCTATATTCTTGCGTTGACCGTTGGGCATGATATAGGGCTTAATATACTCGTATTCCGCTTCCCAGCCCAAATCTTTATAGAATTCCCGATAAACTATATCCCCCGGATAACCGACTTGGGAAGACCACACCTGTTGGGAAGATTCATGGTCACGACCGAAAGCAGCCACCCCAGTTTCTGTGAAAATGGGCGCGTAACTGCCGTAACGGGGACGCGGACGACCGTAGAGAATACCGTGGCCATCGACGAGGAAGTAACGAATGCCCGCATCGGCTAACATTCTTTCTACCCCTTCATAGTAGGCACATTCCGGCAACCAAATGCCCTTGGGACGACGACCGAAATTTTCTTCGTAGTGTTGACAGGCCACCTCAATTTGCGCCCACACCGCTTGTGGGTACATTTTCATCAGGGGCATATAACCATGGGTCGCACCACAGGTGATAATTTCTAGGTTATTACTGTCGAGGAATTGTTTAAAGGCTTTGACCAGATCTCGATCGTATTTTTCCCAAGTTTGTCGGATACTTTGGAAAGATTCAGCGTAATATTCGGCTAAGTAGCGAATATGGCCATTATGTTGATTATGGTCGATTTCTTTAGCAATTAATTCTTCTAACTTGCCTAAGTGTTCTTCATAACGCTCTTGCAGTAACGGATCCCGCAGCATCGACACCAAAGGCGGAGTCATGCTCATGGTCATTTTAAAATCGATACCGTCCCGCTTGAGACCTTCAAAAACTTGCAGGAGAGGGATGTAGGTTTCTGTGATTGCTTCGTATAACCATTCTTCTTCGAGGACGTAATCGCTTTCGGGATGGCGGACGAAAGGGAGATGCGCGTGGAGAACTAGGGCAACATAGCCAAAAGCCATAGGATTTCTTCTTAGAATTAAGGAATAAAACTTTAAGATTAGGTTGAGTAGATTTTATACTATCTTAAGCTTCTACAATAAAGAATATGATAAAAGTCGATCGATCATCGATCGATCTCGTCAATCCCTAGGTTTACTAATTTTCCGATGCTCCCATCTAACGAGCCACTGACTGCTTTAGGAAGAGAGACGACAACGCCTCTCTCGATTCAACTTTTGCTGTTTGTTGATGACCGTCCCAGTTCTCAAGAAATTATCCGTCAAATTCAGTCCTATCTCCAGTCTTTAAAGTCTGATTACCCAATTGACCTACAGATCATCGAAATTCGCCAGCAACCTCATTTAGTCGAACATTTTCGCCTTGTAGCTACCCCGGCCCTGGTCAAAATCGCCCCTGGTCCCCGTCATACCCTCGCAGGCAGTAATCTGGTGGAACAGTTTAAAAAATGGTTGGTACGTTGGCAAAAAGCGATTAAAGAGGAGGTCAAAAATCATCACGCTGAGGATGCACAACTTCAAGAGGTGGAACATTCGGGCGAACTCATCCGCATCGCCGATGAGGTTTTTCGTCTCAAACAAGAAAAGGAAGAATTATTAGAACAATTAAAATTTAAAGACCAAATTTTGGCTATGTTAGCCCACGATTTACGCAGTCCTCTTACCGCTGCTTCCATCGCTGTGGAAACCCTAGAATTAGCCTATCATCAACCGGATACTGAGCGCAGTCTGCAATTACGAGAACAACTGCACCAACAGGCCCGCAAACAGTTTCGGATTATGAACCGTTTGATCACAGATATTCTACAAGCTTCTAAGAGCATGGCGGCGCAATTCACTCTCCACCAGAGTAAATTTTATCTGCAATCTCTCTGTCAGGAAATTTTGTCTCAATTTACCGATACTTTTCAGGAAAAGACTTTAATTTTCCAAAGCGATATCCCCCAAGATCTGCCCCCCGTCTATGCTGATGAGGAGTTAATCCGACAGGTGATTATTAATCTCCTGGAGAATGGGATCAAATATACCCCCGCCGGCGGCGAAATTACCCTTTCTGTCCTCCATCGTACTACTCAAAAAGTACAGGTGAGCATCAGTGATACCGGCCCCGGCATCCCCGAAGAAAAACAAGAGCATATTTTTGAGGGTCATGTGCGTCTCAAACGGGATGAGGGTAAAGAAGGTTATGGCATCGGTTTATCGGTCTGTCGCAAGATTATTCGCGCCCACTACGGTCAAATTTGGGTGGATAGTGTCCCTGACCACGGCAGTAGTTTTCACTTCACTCTGCCAGTTTATCGCTAAAATGCTCCGCTAACCAATTATCAATGTCCCCTAAAACTAAGTCGGGGATTTCCCAGGGGAACAGATGGGCCGTATCTGGGTAACATTTCCACCGAGACAGTTTCAGTTTTTCGGCCGTTTCTTGGCTAGAGGCATTGGTAATATGGCGATCATTTGCCCCCGCCAGAACCAGGCAGGGAATTGTAATTTTGTCAAGAGATTTTAAACAATTGTAACCTTTTTTTAAAGCCCGATTTAAAGCGCGATCGGCAAAGGGAGAAGTTTGTAAGTAGGCAGGAACAGCATCTTGAGCGAGATATTGATAGGCGATCGCTTGATGTTGTGAAAAAAGGTACTGAAACAGGGAACGACGAGCAAAAGTATCAATATTCCAACACCATCCCGGTTTAATCTGATTGAGAATTGCCGCCATCCCCGTCAAAACTAAATCTGTGGTGGTGATAGGAGGATGACTACCCCAAGGCCGCGCGGCCGAGGCCACTAGAATTAAACCAGGAAAGCGATCGGGATGCCGCAATACTAATTCCAGTGCGATTATACCCCCCAAAGACCAACCGAGAATTAAACATTGCTGGATTTTTTGGCGATCGAGCAGCCCGATTAAATCCTCTAGATGTTCTTCTAGCTGAAAATCGCGGCGATAACGACTTTTACCGTAGCCGCGCAGATCCGGGGCCAGGGTTTGCCAGCGTTGGCAAAAATGATCGGTAAATACAGACATACTGGCTGCCGAACCGGGATGACCGTGCAGACAGAGGATCGGATAGCCATTACCTTTAATGTTAACGTTTAGAGCGATCGACATTGATCAGTTATCAGTTATCAGTTATCAGATTTGAGTTTTAAGTGAGCAGTATGTATTAAGCGAGCAGTATTAAATAGCAGTTTCCTGCTGTCTTTTCACTGTTCACTGTTTACTGATCACTGATTATTGACTAGGATATATGAGCGATCGAGTCTCTGGTAAGTCATACTAGAGAATAGGAGAGAGTTGGTCTAGAGGTTGCGGAATCATTTGATCAATGATTGCGAGGAAAGTCCGAACTCCCGAAAGACCACACTTGCTGGATAACGTCCAGTGCGCGCGAGCGTGAGGATAGTGCCACAGAAAAATACCGCCCCTTTTTTCAGTGATTAGTAAACAGTGATCAGTAAACAGTAACGAAAGTAAATTCACTGATAACTGATAACTTTCCACTGATAACTTTCCACTGATAACTGATAACTGATAACTGATAACTGATTGGGGGTAAGGGTGCAAAGGTGCGGTAAGAGCGCACCAGCAGTATCGAGAGGTACTGGCTCGGTAAACCCCGGTGGGGAGCAAGGTGGAGGGACAAAGGTTGGTCTTTTTCCTGTCCCGTTCTTAGGAACCGCTTGAGGTAATTGGTGACAATTATCCCAGATAGATAACCTCTATTCCAACAAAGGTAAAAGCGATTTTACTGCTGTTGGGAAATACAGAATTCGGCTTATGTCTGACTCTCTCCTTTATCAGTTATCAGTTATCAGTTATCAGTTATCAGTTATCAGTATTCTCCGAGTCAGTATTCAGGAGATAGGAGATTGCTTTGATTTATTCTCCCCATCTCCCCCCGCAACGCGCACGAAGTGGTCTCCCCACACCCCACTTCCCCACACCCCACACCCTACACCCTACACCCCACACCCCTGCTCCCCGCTCCCATGTCCTTAAGTGATCCGCGTCGCCAAAAACAATTAAAAACCCTAGTGGAAAAGCTGGGTTTATCGGCTGATGTCCCCGTCAAGTGGGATTTATTAGATTTAGCTCTAACTCATCCCAGTATTTCCCGTGATAAGAATTATGAACAATTGGAATTTGTGGGCGATTCTGTGGTAAGACTGGCGGCGGCGGAGGTATTGTTAGAAACCTATCCGGAGGCGCTAGTGGGAGAATTTGCCGCCCTGCGATCGATGATGGTTAGCGATCGCACTCTGGCGGAATTTGCGGATCGCTACGGTTTCGAGCGTTATTTGTTGGTATCAAGTAGTACGAGTATCGATCAAGCGGGGAGAATTTCGCGACTAGCAGACGCTTTTGAGGCGGTCTTGGGAGCATTATATCTTAGTACACAGACTATGGTTTTAGTGCGTTCTTGGCTAGATGAACCACTAAGGGAAAAAGCGGCCGAAATTCGTCGAGATCCGGCCCGACAGAATTATAAGGATGCCTTGCAGGAGTGGACACAAGCAACATACAAAAAACTGCCGCAATATTTAGTAAAAGAAATCAATAGTTTAGATCAAGAACGTTTTTGTGCGGAAGTGTGGTTAAATGATCAGAAATTAGGAGTGGGAACTGGCAGAAGCAAAAAAGCAGCGGAACAGGCAGCGGCTAAATCAGCTTTTCTAGAAGTGGTTAAAGGCTAAATGAAGATATTTTTGCCTAACGGACGAATTGCCAGAGGCGAATTTTAAAATCATAATTACCACTAGCCAAATACTGCCCATCGGGACTAAAAGCCAGGGATTCCACCCAGTCGGAATTATTATCAAACCAGGCCAACTGTTTACCCGTCGTCACATCCCATAAACGCACACCGTCATTACTGGCACTAGCGAGAATTTGTCCGTTAGGATGGAGTGCCAAGGAGCGAATTCGGGCCGTATGACCGATGAGAGTAAATAATAACTTATTATTGCTCGTATCCCAGATTTTAATCGTGCGGTCTAAACTACCCGTAATTAAATTTTTGCCGTCGGGACTGTATAAAAGCTTGCTAACCGCTTGGGGATGGGCGGAAAATTTCGACAAAAATTTGCCCTCGCGGATGTCCCAAAAATTTACCTCACCGTTTTCATGACCACTAGCAAGGGTGACACCATCGGACTTCATCCCTAGGGAATAAACAAAATTACCCACCCAATTTAAACGATAGAGGGGACGGCGGGGAGGTTGCACTGTCCAGAGGCGAATTCCTTCCAAACCACCACTAATTAACGTTTTACCATCGGGAGTAACCGTAAGGGCGAGGACAGTATTACCGTGTTCGAGGGCAATTCCTAAATACTTGCCTTCCAGCAGATTCCAAAAATTAATAGAACCATCTAAACCGCTACTAACTAATAATCTTTCGTTGGGACTAATGGCTAAAGCTTTGACGCTGGTTCTTTGGGCGCGAGTTTGGGAGACTTTTTCTCCTGTTTTTACCGACCAAATTCTCAGGAGAGGATCCGTATCACTACCACCAGCGAGAACTAATTGGTTATCGGGGCTGAAAATCACAGCATTAGGGGTGGATTGTTGCCCTTCTAAGGTTTTAGCGAGGGTAAGTCTGCCTAAACCTTCTACCAGGATAGTTTCTGGGTTTTTTTCGCCACTTGCAGCCGCGGGTCGAGCGGGGGCAATGGGACTTTGGGCCTGACTAAGCTGATGTTGCCCGATTGCCAGCGTGGTTAAGACACTGACCACAATTGCCCCGACAAGTTTCTCCCCACCCATAAATCGGAATTTCATAAATTTAGTTGAATATTAACAAATGAACCGTGCTATAGATTCTAGCCTTTGAGGGGATTGATTGCCAAGCAAGGTCAGATTTTTGAGCTAAGAAGGTCGATTTTTTTCGTTTTTCAGGGTTGGTAAAGCTACTTGACCCGATTGGGGCGGTAAATAATATCTCGCCGCTTCTTCTCTGTTGATTGCCTTGGTTTTTTGACTCTGTTGCCACCTAGCGAAGATAGCGATCGCCATAATCGTTGCCCCTAAAGATAGCAGTGTCCATCTTTGTCCTACAACCCCGATGATGACATCTACTGCCGCTGCGGTAAAGATAAAGCTAGTTATTGGTTCTTGACGGTAAGCTTTCTTGAGAAAAGGCGGCCAGAGGAGATTACTCATTTTATCTATTATTTCTACGGTTTCGATAATTCCAGCTTATCCTATCATCCTGAAAAATGTTGTCGATCGAGGTGATGGGGGTTTTTCAGTAATCAGTAATCAGTAATCAGTAATCAGTAATCAGTAAGAAAAATAGGTTCTTCGGTTTGTGTTATGCAATGGACGGGAGTTATAAGGGATGAAACCATTATATAGAAAGACATTGCTTCGATTTTTGCCAATTGTTTTCAATCTAGAACGAGCTAATCAATTAAGTCTCTTGCCAGATAAGGATTTAGCCGATTTATGCCCCCTGATCGAACCATACCAAGTAACGAAGAACCGAAAAATAGTATTAGGGATTCTACTGCTGAACTGCAAATAATCAACACCAGAGGAGCCGATCCTTTAACAAATACAAAGAGACGATACCCCCTCAAAACCAGTTGATAGGATTATGGTAGTGACCGAAATCAACTTTTAAGAATCTATAATGGGCTTTATTGTCCATTATTATCTAATATAACGGCTTTAAAGCCTGTTATATGCACTTTTCCTCGGTATTATCATGGCCTATCCTCTCTACGTCGCTTTTATTTGGCATCAACACCAACCCCTCTACAAATCCTGTCAAACTCGCACCGATGCTTCGGGACAATATCGCTTACCCTGGGTGCGACTGCATGGGGTGAAAGATTATCTCGATTTAATCCTGATTCTAGAACGTTTTCCCAAATTACACCAAACTGTCAACCTTGTCCCCTCTTTAATCCTGCAATTAGAGGATTACGTCAACGGACTAGCTATAGACCCCTATCTTGCCCTCACCGTCACCCCAGAAGCGCAGTTAACCCTGGCACAAAAACACTTTATCCTCGAACACTTTTTCGATGCTAACCATCGTACCCTGATCGATCCGCACCCCCGTTACGGGCAATTATACGCACAGCGTCAAGAAAACGGTCATAGTTGGTGTATTAGCCATTGGCATCTCCAAGATTATAGCGATCTCTTGGCTTGGCATAACCTCGCTTGGATCGATCCTATCTTTCACAGTGACCCAGAAATCGCTGCCTGGTTAGAACAGGGAAAAAACTTCACTTTAAGCGATCGCCAGCGAATTATCTCCAAACAGCGTCAAATTCTGCGTCGTATCTTGCCGCAACACCGGTTAATGCAGGAAACCGGACAACTAGAAATCATGACCAGTCCCTACACCCATCCAATTTTACCCCTGCTGGCCAACTCGGAAGCCGGCCGGGTAGCAGTGCCGAATATGACCCTTCCTCGGCAATATTTCCACTATCCTGAAGATATTTCCCGCCATCTCCAGAAAGCTTGGCAAATCTATATCGATCGCTTTGATAAACATCCTCGAGGACTTTGGCCCTCGGAACAATCCGTTAGTCCCGCGATTCTCCCCGCTGTCGCTAAACAGGGTTTTCAGTGGTTATGTTCCGATGAGGGGGTGTTAGGTTGGTCTCTGGGACATTACTTTCATCGCGACGAAAAAGGCAATATTAGCGAACCAGAATTGCTTTATCGTCCCTACTGTCTGGAAACTAGCAACGGCAATTTATCGATGGTTTTCCGCGATCATCGTCTCTCGGATCTGATCGGATTTAGCTATAGTGGCATGAAAGCGCAAGAGGCCGCTACAGACTTAGTTAAACACCTAGAAGCGATCGCCGAACAACTGAAAACCAACGCAGAAACCACGACCCTAGAAAAACCCTGGTTAGTTACCATTGCGCTAGATGGCGAAAACTGCTGGGAAAACTATCATCAAGACGGTTTACCCTTCCTAGAGAATCTTTATCAACTTTTAAGCGACCACCAAGCGATCGAATTAGTCACCGTCTCCGAATATCTCGATCGCTTTCCCGCTAATGCAAAAATTCCTGTCAATAAACTTCATAGCGGCTCTTGGATCGATGCCAATTTTACCACTTGGATCGGCGATCCCGCTAAAAATAAAGCTTGGGAATATCTAATTTTAGCCCGTCAAACCCTCGCTAATCACCCAGAAGCGACGGAAGATAATAACCCCGATGCGTGGGAAGCATTGTATGCAGCGGAGGGTTCCGATTGGTTTTGGTGGTTTGGTTATGGCCATTCCTCCAATCATGACGCAATTTTTGACCAACTTTTCCGCGAACACCTGATCGCCCTCTATCAAGCTTTAAATGAGCCAATTCCCTCCTATTTGCTCGAACCGGTGGAAGAACACAGAGATAAACAAAGTAATCGTCCACTAGCTTTTATTCACCCCATTATCGACGGTTTTGGGGACGAACAGGATTGGGATAAAGCTGGACGGATCGAAATTGGCGGCGCCAGTGGTACAATGCACCGGACTTCCTTAGTACAAAGACTCTTTTTCGGTTGGGATCACCTCAATTTTTATCTGCGTTTCGATTGGAAACCGGGGGCAGAATTAGGCAAAGATATCCCGCCTGAAGTGCATTTATATTGGTATTATGACGAAGTGCATCGTCTGCAAAGTCCAATTCCCTTAGCAGATATTCCCCCTCGATCGCCCCTCGATTACGGTTATCATCATCATCTAGGAATAAATTTAATCACGGAATTTACTTGGTTAGAAGTCGCTCAAGAATATTTTACTTGGCAGCGAGTTCCTAGTAGTGCCAAAGCTTCTTTTAATCAATGTTTGGAAATTGCTGTCCCCTGGGAAGGATTACACATTGAACCCGATGCTCGTCTCCATTTAATCGCAGTTTTAGCCAATCAAGGTCAATACTATGATTTCCTCCCCGTTGAAGAATTAATCTTGCTGCAAAGACCTTAAATCAGTTATCAGTTATCAGTTATCAGTTATCAGTTATCAGCTTCTGAAGGCAAGAGGCAACAGGCACTCGTGCAAAAGACAGGATCTGGCAATTCTCCTACTTAGGGTTTGCGGCAAAAAGTTTTTCAGCCAACCCTATATAGTCCCATGATCTAGCTTTTTCAGGGCGCTGAGAGCATGGAGACGGACGATTGCTTCCCCATCGGCTGCTAAAGTCAGCAAAATACTTTTATTGTCCCGATCTAATTCTCCTAAAGCGATCGCTAGAGACTGTTTAACTCCCGTATCAGCGAGGATCGCCGGACGGGAGTGATAAAAATTACGGAGAATTTCCCCTGCTTGTCGGCGTAATTTCTGGGAGGTTTGCCGGCCGAGAATAGCGATAATTTCCCGACAAATCAAGACATTTTCGCTATATAAAGCCTTTTCTAGATAATTTAAAGCTTCCCCATCCTCGATCCAGCCTAATGCTCGCACTACAGTTAATTTTAAACTATCGGGAGTTAAGGAAGATTGCAGCAGTGGGTTTAAAGCTTTGGCTGAGGTTGCTGTGCCGATACGACCGAGAGCGATCGCAGTTTCTTGACAGATATCGAGGTGGATATCGAATAACAGAGGTTGCAGATGGTTAACTAAATCTGCTTGGGGATAATTCGTCCCTAGGTAACTACTAGCTTTAATTGCTTCCCGTCGCACAGCGATGGCTGGATCCCGTAAAGCATCGAGGATAATCGCAGTAATCTGGGGATGGTGAAAACTGCTTAAAGCTTCGATCGCCATGGACCGAATGGCGCTAGATTGATCCTTAACTACAGTTAAAAGCGGTTCGATAATTTCTGGCCGGCGAATTTGTGATAAAGCTTGTACGGCTAAAAAACGCCTGTTCGAGTCGGACAGTAATTGTCCTAAACTAGAGATCGCAGAACTACCGATATTAGCTAAAGCGGCCGCAGCCATTTGCCTGAGTTCCTCCTCCTCCGATCTTTGCAATAATTGACTGAGAGCGAGAATACAGGCTTGATCGTCAAATTGACTGAGAATTCTCGCCAGAAACCAGCGCATTTCCCCATCTTGTTCCTCGGATTCTAACAGGGCAATTAAAGGAGCGATCGCCGATTGACCGATTTGAGGAAATAGTTTCGCTATCTCCCATCGCTGTTGAAAATCACATTTTTGTAAAGCTTCTAGGGCTAAATCGAGGATTTCATCGTTAATAATCGGTTCAATCGCATCTTTTTGGTTTAAAAGTCGCTGTATGCTGGCGTTTACTGTCTCCCAGTCCTTTTTATTCAACGCTATCTGAGCTTTTTCTAGCAGAGCTTGCATCGTGAGAAATGGCCTCGATTTTCGTGCTACCTATCCTAAGAATGTCAGACTTGCTGGCTTTTGTCCTCTCTTCTATGCAAGAAACCGATAATAAATCTCAAAATTGTGCATCGGACATCAGTATTTACTCAGGCAAGCTATCCACAGACTTCTTGCAGAAGTGGGAATATGGACAAAAGTATATTATTGACTTTCCCCTGAATCATCAAAACAAAACGGCTATTATTCCCAGTGTTTGGATAATCAGAAATGCTGAAAAATTTCCCCGTTTAGTTACTTGTTATGTACTTTAAGGAGATGATGAAATGAAACTCTTAGATGTGGTTGCTTTATTAGAAGACTTACCCCAATTGGGATTATATCGCGGGCAAGTGGGAACAATTGTAGAAGTCTATGAGCCAAATGTTTTTGAAGTTGAATTTAGCGATACTTCTGGCCTTGCTTATGCTATCGAAATCTTACAAGAAAATCAATTAA
Source organism: Microcystis aeruginosa NIES-843 (assembly GCF_000010625.1). Lineage (NCBI taxonomy): Bacteria > Bacillati > Cyanobacteriota > Cyanophyceae > Chroococcales > Microcystaceae > Microcystis > Microcystis aeruginosa. The sequence goes on along the minus strand of NC_010296.1, from coordinate 5,619,899 downwards.
TGTTATTACATCATTCTCCCTTAGAATCCCCAAAATTAACCGCTAAGTAGCGGTAAGCTGTTGACCATCTAGGAGCTGCTGAAAAAGTTTTTCGTGGGGACAGGGTGTGGGGTGTGGGGTTTTACCGATTTTGAGGAGGTCAATTACCTAATTTGCAGGGAAAAAGTCCCGGAATTTTCCCCCCGATCACTCCCATATCTGGTACTTTTTGATTGACAAAAAGTCTAAAAGTCTTACCAAACAAGGTTTTTAGATTTATTCAGCATACCCTATCTAAATCACTCGTTAAGACTGTCTATGAGAGGGGAAAAGGGAGCTTTTTTTCAGTGTTGCCAAAGGCACGGCGTAGCCGTCCAGTAAAGAGTAATCGGTGAACTGAAAACTCACATCTGATCACTGATAACTGATAACTGATCACTGACTTGTGAGGGCGCATCAGCGATCGCACAGTAGGGACGACTATAACAAAGGGGTGTTTCGAGGTCGTGTTCTTCCAAAAATTCCCGATTACTTAAAATCTTAGCGGTTTCTCCCTCTCCCACCACCTGACCACGACTTAACACCACCGTGCGATCGCATAGTTCTAAAGCCAGATCGAGATCGTGGGTGGCGATCACTTGAGTTTGGGGTAAAGTGGCCAATAGTTGTATTAATTGCCGACGGGATCGGGGATCCAGTTGGGCGCTAGGTTCATCAAAAACTAAGACCTGGGGCAACATGGCTAAAACCCCCGCAATCGCCACGCGTTTTTTTTCACCCCCCGATAGATTCTGACTGTTTCTCTTACCGTAATGCTGGGAATCCAATCCCACCGCGTGTAAAGCATGATGACAGCGATGTTTTAAATCCTCTCCCCGAATTCCCTGATTCATCGGTCCAAAAGTCACATCTTCCCAGACAGTGGGCATAAATAGCTGATCGTCGGGGTTTTGGAAGACTAAACCGACAAAATTGCGGATATTTTCTAAATTCTCCGGTTTAACTTGGTAGGGACCGACGGTGATTTTACCCGTTTGCGGCGGGAGAATACCGTTAAAATGCAGTAATAAGGTGGATTTTCCCGATCCATTTGCCCCGACCAAAGCTACCTTTTCCGTAGCTTCAATGGCTAAATTAATACCTTTTAACGCTTCTGTGCCGTCAGGATAGGTATAAACTAGGTTTTCAATAAAAATCGGGTTGTGGTGCATGAAAAACGAGACTTTTACCTGAGTAGATGTACCATTTGACCCCAGAGGATCAGAATTACTATGCAAATTATAGCGAGATAATCTTTCAGCTTGCTTTGGGGAACCTGTACAGAGGGCAAGGAACCGGTGTAACCCCTCGATAACATGGCTTGATAAATGCGATCGCCACGTTCGTAGGTACGGATAAATAAAGCGCCGATCATGTGTCCCACTAGCAGCCGTTGCCATCGGGGACTACTCATTAAATTGCGCGCAATTGCTGCCCTTCGCATGGAATTAAATTCAGCGATCAAAACAGCTAGATAACGGTACATAGAAGCCAAAATTGCCACCAATAAAGGGGGAGTTTTCAGGGTAACTAATGCTTGCAACAGGTCGGGAATTGCTGTCGTTAAAACCAGAATATTGACCGTACAAAGACAGAGAAAAGCTTTTAGGGCGACACTGCCTAAAACTAGCAATCCCTCGCTAGTTATCCGCAAAAATCCCCAAGACCAAAGAATTTCGCCGCCATCACGAAAAAGAGTTCCCAATAAAACCACACCGATAAAGACAAATTCGATCGCTACTCTTTGTAAAAGTACGGGAATAGCCACCCGACTGATCAGAATTAAAATAATTAATCCTAATCCGTAAATCCCCCAAGTTTCCCAGCTACCATTCGGCGTTAAGGCTGTGGCAAAAACTAACAAAAGAGTAACTAAAACCCGGGTATGGGGCGCGAGTCTCTGCCAAAAACCGAAATTTTGGCACTCATTTTCGCAAGAAAAAGTAGCAATATGTAGCATTTATTCAGTTATCAGTTATCAGTTATCAGTTAGAAAGGGGATTTAGGGATTTAGGGGTTTAGGGGTTTAGGGGTTTAGGGGTTTAGGGAAATTTCAGCTAAATGCCCCACTTCCCCACTTGCCCACGTCCCCACGTCCCCACGTCTCGACTCCTTACTCCTGATTTTGGGATTTTGCAATCACTAATTTACCGATACCCCAAGCGATGCCGAAAGTGGCAAGAGTTCCCAGAAAACCGGCGAGGGGAGTGGCGACACCTTCGGGAACACCTTTGAGGGCATAACCATCAAAAATTCGGGCGAAAGGTAATTGACTACCTAGGGCGTTAGGGTCTTCTTTTTTGCTAAATTGCAAGTCTTCCGCCACTCGATCGAGTCCGTCGGGATCGGGACTGGCAAAGGGAGAAAGAAAAACGGCGATAATTAGGGAACATACTAGGCCAATCAGAAAAAATTGGCTATTTCTGCGAATATTCATGGGCTAATCTTTATTAAACCTCTTGCATAATTAATTTTTGAGGGTTCAAAAACGGTAAAAATAAGGATTAAATTGCCTAAAATCCTTAAATAGACCATTTAATTGATTATTATTCATTCTTAATTCTCCTGACGACCGACTCCTGACCCTAACAACAATTTTTGATTTTTACAAGAGGTCTATTGACGAGAAGCGTAGGCAGGGGGAACAGAAGTATTAACGGAATGGGGCGGATCGTAGAGAAGATCGGGACGGGTTCGCCAGATATAACCGACAGCGAAAACGGTAATCACCGCTTCCCCGATGCCGATGAGGATATGCCAAGATAACATGGCAAAAAGGGCGACTAAAGGCGGTACAGTCCCCGATAAAGCCAATTGCAGCGCGCAAACCAACGCTGCCACCACCACACTTGTCCAAGCGGCCAGGGCAACAGCGATCGCCATACCGCGCCAACTGGAAAAACCGAGGGCTTTCCTAATCCCTAGATAGAGATAATAACCGCCAAACGTCCCGATCAAACCCATATTGACGATATTCGCCCCTAAAACCGTTAAACCGCCATCTTGAAAAAATAAAGCTTGAACGATAAAAACCACCGCCATCACCAAAGAACCCGCCCAGGGACCGAGTAAAACCCCCGCAAGAGTCCCCCCTAATAAATGTCCGGAGGTTCCCCCCGGAATGGGAAAATTAATCATCTGGGCGGCAAAAATAAAGGCGGCACAAACTCCCATCAAAGGTACAGCCCGTTCAGCGTAGTGACCGCGCACTTTTTTGAGAGAAAAGCCAATCAGGACGACGGCAATTATCCAAGTAAATAGACTCACCGGTGGACTCAAAAAGCCGTCAGGAATATGGAGGGCGAGATAAGGGGTAAGGAGAGGGTGAAACAAACCAACTCCCAGAAAATTAACAGACATTAAAACTCAGTCTCCTTGGCAATTTGGGTTAAAGATTTGAATAGAATTGTTTCGCTGGGACGGAAAAGTCCTATCTTCTAGTAGATAACTAACCGCTTCATTCTACAATGCTCTCTCTGGGGATTTAAACCCTTTAGCTTCTTAAGAATTTCTGTTATTTTGCCAGCCGTCAGGGTTTAGCTATCAGCCAAAATCTGATTATTCTCCGGCGTCAAATTCTTTAAATTATTATTAACTTTCGAGTTTTTTTCAGTTTTTATGCTAGGCCTTAACCAGTTATCAGTTATCAGTTATCAGTTATCGGTTAGAAGGGGCTAGTGACCACTAACCACTGAGTTTTGAGTAATATTATCGACAAAATCAGGTCTAAAACCTCGCCTTAAGGCGAAAAGTTTTTGGAGCGGGGCATAAATCCCCGTTACAAAAACGGACTCCTGCCCCCTGCCCCCTGCCTCCGTTAATCACCGATCACTGATTACTGTTCACTGATAACTGAAAGGTCTCCCCACATCTTTTATACCTCTCACTTCCTAAGATAAATAAAGATGAATCAGCTTAAAACTGTTGCTTTATTGGGTTTACTAGCCGGTTTACTTGTCGCTATTGGCTACGCGCTCGCTGGTCAGGGCGGTGCTTTAATTGGTTTAGTAATCGCCGCCATTACTAATATCGGTTCTTGGTACTTCTCCGATCGCATTGCTCTGGCCGCTTACCAAGCCCAACCAGTCAGCCGCCAACAAGCCCCCGAACTCTACCAAATGGTGGAAAATCTCTCTCGTCAAGCCAATATTCCCACGCCGCAACTTTATATCGTCCCCACCCCCGCCGCTAATGCTTTCGCCACCGGCAGAGATCCCGAACACGCCGCCGTCGCCGTTACCGAGGGCATTTTAAACCTGCTGCCCGCCGACGAATTAGAAGCAGTTATCGCCCACGAATTAACTCATGTGCGTAACCGGGATACCTTAACCCAAGCTGTTGCGGCCACCGTTGCCGGGGCGATTTCCTACCTCGCCAGAATGCTGAGTTATGGTTTCCTGTTTGCTGGCAATTCTCGCCATCGTCAAGGGGGCAATCTCATCGGTTTACTACTTACCATCTTTCTCGCCCCCCTTGCCGCCACTGTGATTCAGATGGCTATCTCTCGTACCAGAGAATTCGAGGCTGATGCTGGTTCCGCTCGCTTGACCGAGAATCCCGAAGCTTTAGCCCGGGCTTTAACCCGTTTAGAATTGATCGGTCGTCAAATGCCCTTAAATGCCAATCCTGCCTTTGAACCGCTGTTAATTAGCAGTCCTTTTTCGGGGCAGTTTCTGGCTAATTTATTCGCTACTCACCCATCCACCGAGGCAAGAATCGAAAATCTCCGTCGCATTCAACAGGAATTATTAACCTGATCCCGTTCTTAATTTTTAGAGGTTATCTAGTGGTAAGCTATCAGAGATAACCCCCTCTTTTTCGCTTTTTCTAGCTTGGTATGAAACCGTGATCAACTCTGAAGAAAAAAGACCGACTTGGGACGAATATTTTTTAATGATCGCTAAATTAGCCGCCACCAGATCCACCTGTTTAGCTTTTCCCGTCGGTGCGGTAATTGTCAAAGATCGGCAGGTTTTAGCCACGGGGTACAATGGTTCCCCATCAGGAACGGTTCATTGTACTGCCCAGGGTTTTTGTTATCCCGGTTTGGGAACCTGTCGAGAATCCGGAGAAATTCCCTCTCGGGCAATTCATGCCGAAGCTAATGCGATCGCTCAAGCGGCCAAACACGGTATTTCTACCCAAGGGGCTAGTATTTACGTTACTTTAGAACCCTGTATTTCCTGCTTAAAACTAATTATTTCTTCGGGAATTAAAGAAGTTTTTTACGAAGCGGATTTTAATAGTGGGACAAAAGCAATGTTAAGGGATTCTTTTCTGGAAACGGGGATTATTAAATATAAAAAGATTTATTTATCAGAAGAAATGGCTAGTCATGCGGCCTTATTTTTATTAAATCCCATTTTGATCGATCTCAGGTAGTTATCCTCAGGAGGCTAATTACTAGGAAAACTCTCTATTTCTATGGTAAATAAAGTTAGTTTACTTGGGATAAAATAGCGAAAAATTTTTTATGGGCGGGTTTCCAGAAAAGGTTCGATATCGATGGGGAACCAATCCCCGTCTAATACCTGTTCGAGGGTGAATATAGACTCTAGGGGAATCGCATTTTTATCGACTATACGCGCATTAATCAGGGATTTTCTGGCGGTTACATAGGCTTTGTCCCAAGAATCGCGGGCATGGTTGACGAGGGTGGCACTATCTATTTTTTGTTCTAATTGCGCTCGGAAAGCCGCGATCTCCACTATCCAGTGACGGGCATTCCGTTCTTTTTCCGATTCCCAATAGGATAGTTTGAGTAAGTGTTCGATTAAAACGGTTAATAAACTCGTTATTGCCTGTCTCTCGCTTTTTCCCATGCACTCCACTTCCTCGATCAGGTTTTCCCAGTCCACCCGGTCAAACTCTTTTCGCTTTAACAGTTCGGCGGTTTTTTCCGTCCAGAGAACAAAATCTTCCTCGTAGAGAGCGGTCATCATAGATTTATCTTCCCGACTGGGAGCGCGGGGTAATGGCTCGATTATAACCCTCGATCGCTATCGTTCGATCGGCTTCTAGTCTGGGGAATTTTTGCCAAGTTAGAGAATTCTACCATAGCACAAGTCGTTCTTTTTGTCAAAAAAAACTTTTACTTTTTAACAAAAGTACACAAACCTTTTGATCAACGTTATTGGCGATGTTATTTTGGGACTACAGGGGAAAGTTAACCTCACTGCTAGAATTATAATTTTCAGACAAATAACCTCAGAGTATAAATTATGACCTTTACACCAGCTATTGATCCGGATATTGAATACCCCGATAGTGACGGTAAACCCATGGCCGATAATACCGAACAATACGAATGGATCGTGAAAATTAAAGAAAATCTTGAGATTCTCTTTGCTAATTCTCCTAACGTTTTTATTGCGGGAGATCTCCTCTGGTATCCCGTCCAAGATAAAAAAATTACCGGACCAGTTGCTCCCGATGTTATGGTAGTATTTGGTCGTCCGAAAGGAAGAAGGGGTTCCTATAAACAATGGCAAGAAGATAACATCGCTCCTCAAGTGGTCTTTGAAATTCTCTCCCCTTCTAATAGTTTAGAAGAAATGGAGCGAAAACTCCTCTTTTATCAACGTTATGGAGTGGAAGAATACTATCTCTATGATCCGGATTCTCATAATTTTCAAGGATGGTTGAGACAGGAAGGACTATTAAGTTCTATACCTGAGATTAAGGGATGGGTTAGTCCCCGGTTAAATATCCGATTTGAATTGAGAGGAGATGAGTTAGAAATTTATAGTTTAGATGGTCAGAAATTTTTGACTTCTATTGAGTTATCTGAAAGGTTAGAACAAGAGCGTCTTAAAGCTGAACAAGCAAGTTTACAATTAGAACAGGAGCGTCTTAAAGCTGAACAAGCAAGTTTACAATTAGAACAGGAGCGTCTTAAAGCTGAACAAGCAAGTTTACAATTAGAACAGGAGCGTCTTAAAGCTGAACGTTTAGCTGAATATATCCGTTCTCTGGGAATTAATCCCGAGACTTTATGAATATTGAAAGGAGCAGAAATTATGACCTTTATACCAGCTATTGATCCAGATATTGAATACCCCGATAGTGACGGTAAACCCATGGCCGATAATACCGAACAATACGAATGGATCGTGAAGATTAAAGAAAACCTTGAGATTCTCTTTGCTAATTCTCCTAACGTTTTTATTGCGGGGGATTTGCTCTGGTATCCCGTCCAAGATAAGAAAATTACCGGACCGGTTGCTCCCGATGTTATGGTAGTATTTGGTCGTCCGAAAGGAAGAAGGGGTTCCTATAAACAATGGCAAGAAGATAACATCGCTCCTCAAGTGGTCTTTGAAATTCTCTCCCCTTCTAATAGTTTAGAAGAAATGGAGCGAAAACTACTCTTTTATCAACGTTATGGAGTGGAAGAATACTATCTCTATGATCCGGATTCTCATAATTTTCAAGGATGGTTGAGACGGGAAGGACTATTAAGTTCTATACCTGAGATTAAGGGATGGGTTAGTCCTCGGTTAAATATCCGATTTGAATTGAGAGAAGATGAGTTAGAAATTTATAGTTTAGATGGTCAGAAATTTTTAAGTTCTATCGAGTTATCCCAAAAAGCTGAACGTTTAGCTGAATATATCCGTTCTCTGGGAATTAATCCCGAGACTTTATGAATATTGAAAGGAGCAGAAATTATGACCTTTACACCAGCTATTGATCCGGATATTGAATACCCCGATAGTGACGGTAAACCCATGGCCGATAATACCGAACAATACGAATGGATCGTGAAAATCAAAGAAAACCTTGAGATTCTCTTTGCTGATTCTCCTAACGTTTTTATTGCGGGGGATTTGCTCTGGTATCCCGTCCAAGATAAGAAAATTACTGGACCGGTTGCTCCCGATGTTATGGTGGTATTTGGTCGTCCGAAAGGAAGAAGGGGTTCCTATAAACAATGGCAAGAAGATAACATCGCTCCTCAAGTGGTCTTTGAAATTCTCTCCCCTTCTAATAGTTTAGAAGAAATGGAGCGAAAACTACTCTTTTATCAACGTTATGGAGTGGAAGAATACTATCTCTATGATCCGGATTCTCATAATTTTCAAGGATGGTTGAGACGGGAAGGACTATTAAGTTCTATACCTGAGATTAAGGGATGGGTTAGTCCTCGGTTAAATATCCGATTTGAATTGAGAGAAGATGAGTTAGAAATTTATAGTTTAGATGGTCAGAAATTTTTAAGTTCTATCGAGTTATCCCAAAAAGCTGAACAAGCAAGGTTACAATTGGAACAAGAACGTCTTAAAGCTGAACAAGCAAGTTTACAATTAGAACAAGCAAGTTTACAATTAGAACAGGAGCGTCTTAAAGCTGAACGTTTAGCTGAATATATCCGTTCTCTGGGAATTGATCCCGAGACTTTATGAATATTTAAAGGAGCAGAAATTATGACCTTTACACCAGCTATTGATCCAGATATTGAATACCCCGATAGTGACGGTAAACCCATGGCCGATAATACCGAACAATACGAATGGATCGTGAAAATTAAAGAAAATCTTGAGATTCTCTTTGCTAATTCTCCTAACGTTTTTATTGCGGGAGATCTCCTCTGGTATCCCGTCCAAGATAAAAAAATTACCGGACCAGTTGCTCCCGATGTTATGGTAGTATTTGGTCGTCCGAAAGGAAGAAGGGGTTCCTATAAACAATGGCAAGAAGATAACATCGCTCCTCAAGTGGTCTTTGAAATTCTCTCCCCTTCTAATAGTTTAGAAGAAATGGAGCGAAAACTCCTCTTTTATCAACGTTATGGAGTGGAAGAATACTATCTCTATGATCCCGATTATCATAATTTTCAAGGATGGTTGAGACAGAAAGGACTATTAAGTTCTATACCTGAGATTAAGGGATGGGTTAGTCCTCGGTTAAATATCCGATTTGAATTGAGAGAAGATGAGTTAGAAATTTATAGTTTAGATGGTCAGAAATTTTTGACTTCTATCGAATTATCTCAAAGGTTAGAACAAGAGCGTCTTAAAGCTGAACAAGCAAGTTTACAATTAGAACAAGAGCGTCTTAAAGCTGAACGTTTAGCTGAATATATCCGTTATCTGGGAATTGATCCCGATACTTTATAATGACATAATTGATCGGTTGTGGTGAATACTAATTAACTGGTAAACTGCCTAAGTTATCGTCATTGAACCTAGCCTAGGGCTATACTTAACTATGTAATCAGTAAAAAACAAATCTATGAAAGCTTGGGCAAAATCTTTAGAAAAACCAGCAGTGGAATTTTCTGAAACGCAATTAACCTTATTATCGGGGAAAATTCCTGACGGATTGCGGGGTAGTCTCTATCGCAATGGTCCGGGGAGATTAGAAAGAGGTAAGCAGAAAGTTGGTCATTGGTTTGACGGAGATGGGGCAGTTTTAGCTGTACATTTTCATGATAAGGGAGTCAGTGCCACCTATCGTTATGTCCAGACTGCCGGTTATCAGCAAGAAAGTGCCGCTAATCAATATTTATTTCCTAATTATGGCATGAATGCCCCCGGCTTCTTTTGGAATAATTGGGGAAAAGAGGTAAAAAATGCCGCTAATACCTCGGTGTTAGCTTTACCCGATAAATTATTAGCTCTCTGGGAAGGGGGTTTTCCCCATAAATTAGATTTACAATCTTTAGAAACCCTAGGCTTAGATAATTTATCTAGCTTACAAGCAAAGGAAACTTTTTCCGCTCATCCTAAGCTAGATTTGTCCAGAGGAGAGATTTTTAATTTCGGGGTGACAATCAGTGCCAAAGTTAGTTTAAATCTCTATAAGTCTGACTCCACTGGTCAAATTATCCAGAAAAACACTTTTGAGTTAGATAGATTGTCTCTGCTGCATGACTTTGTTTTAGCAGGACAGTATCTCGTCTTTTTCGTCCCACCAATAAAAGCGGATAAATTATCGATACTGTTGGGATTTAAAACTTTTAGTGATGCCATGCAGTGGCAGCCAGAATTAGGAACAAGAATACTAATTTTTGAGCGAGATTCTCTGCAATTAGTCAGTGAAAGTGTTACAGATTCATGGTTTCAATGGCACTTCGCTAATGGTTGTGTGAATGACCAAGGCAATCTTGAAATTGTTTTTGTCCGTTATGACGACTTTAAAACTAATCAATTTTTAAAAGAAGTTGCCACGGGTGAAACCGAAACCTTAGCCATCGGAAAATTAGCAAGTATTACTATTAATCCCCTATCAGCAAAGGTGATTAATCAGGAAATTCTCTCGGATTTAAGCTGTGATTTTCCCGTGGTTTCCCCGCAGCTGGTGGGACAAAAATGGCAAAATACTTTTTTAGCTGTCCATCGTCCCGATAGCGATATTCGTCGGGAAATTATCGGACTTCCCGCTTGTTATAATCACTCCACAGGTAAGTTAACTATTGCTTATCTAGAAAATAACTGTTATGGAAGTGAACCGATTTTTGTCTGCGATGGTTTATCTCCAGAAACGGGATGGTTAATCGTCGTGGTTTACGACGGCAATAATCACAGCAGCCAAGTGAGAATCTATGATAGTCAGCAGTTAGAAAAAGACCCCCTTTGCTGTCTGCAATTACCCAGTGTTATCCCTCCCAGTTTTCACGGTACTTGGCAAGAAAAATCAGAAAAAGGCGCAGAAGCAATCTCAACTGAGAAAAGGGGTTTCTATTTAGAAAACGGGTTTCTTTGAGAAACTATTTAGAAAACGGTTTTTTTCGAGAAACCCGTTTTCTGGACTTGTGAGAGAGAAGCTTTATTCGATTTCTCTACGGTTGAAGATTTAATCAATTGGTTAAATAGGGCTTGCTGAATAAATCTAAAAACCTTGTTGGGTAAAACTTTTAGACTTTTTGGAAACCAAAAAGTGCCATATCTGGGAGTGATCGGGTGGAAAATTCCGGGACTTTTTCCCTGAAAATTAAGTAATTGACCCCCTCAAAATCGCTAAAACCCTACACCCTGCCCCCAGGAAAAACTTTTTCAGCAAACCCTAAATACTTTAACTGCTTAGTTCTTATGTTAGCGATCGCCTTCTGACAACAACCCACTAAAATTGTCATAATGAAACAAACAACCGCCAATTATGATGAACCCTGGAAAGAAGCATTAACCGAGTATTTTGAAGCGTTTTTATACTTCTTTTTTCCTGAAGTTCACCAATTAATTGATTGGACAAAAACTCCCGAATCCCTAGAAAAAGAACTCAAACGGATTACCGCTTCAGCAAAGACAAAAAAACGTTTCGCTGACCAACTCTATAAAGTCTGGTTACTCAGGGGTGAAGAAGTCTGGATTTTGATTCATATTGAAATTCAAAGTCAATACGAAGAAAATTTCCCTCAGAGGATGTATATTTATAACTATCGGGCCTTTGATTTGTATCAGAAACCGGTTATCAGTCTCGCTATATTAGGAGATGAACGAGTAAATTGGCGACCAGATTCCTATAATTATACTATCGCTGGTTGTGAAGTCAGCCTCAAATTCCCAACGGTTAAATTACTGGACTATGAGGAAAGCTGGTCAGAACTAGAAGCAAGTAGCAATCCCTTTGCTATAATCGTCATGGCACACCTGAAAACAAAAGCGACTACTGGGAAGCTGCCACAACGGGAACAGTGGAAGTGGAAGTTAATCAGGGGATTATATGAAAAGGAGTTCGAGAGAGAACAGATAATTAAACTGTTTGAAATCATCGACAATATGATGACTTTATCCCCTGAATTGCAGTCAAGTTTAGAGAGTAAAATCAAACAATTTGAGGAGGAAAGAACCATGCCTTTAGTAAGTAATATGGAGTTACGAGGAATGGAACGCGGTAAAGAAATAGGTAAGGAAATAGGTAAGGAAATTGGAGCGTTAGAAAATGCTCGTAACTATGTTAAAACGGTGCTGAAAACGCGATTGGGTGACATTCCAATAGAAATTGAGCAAGCTGTTGATAAAATTTCTGTATTATCGATTTTAGACGAGTTACTGAAATCGGCATTAACCGTTAATTCTTTTGATGAGTTGCATCAACTTTTAGAACAATATTATCAGTAATTTTCTTCTCCAATGAACCCAACAACCGCCAATTATGATGAACCCTGGAAAGAAGCATTAAGCGAGTATTTTGAAGCGTTTTTATGCTTCTTTTTTCCTGAAGTTCACCAACTAATTGATTGGACAAAAATTCCCGAATCCCTAGAAAAAGAACTTAAACGGATTACCGCTTCAGCAAAGACAAAAAAACGTTTCGCTGACAAACTCTATAAAGTTTGGTTACTCAGGGGTGAAGAAGCCTGGATTTTGATTCATATTGAAATTCAAAGTCAATACGAAGAAAATTTTCCTCAGAGGATGTATATTTATAACTATCGGGCCTTTGATTTGTATCAGAAACCAGTTATCAGTCTCGCTATATTAGGAGATGAACGAGTAAATTGGCGACCAGATTCCTATAATTATACCGCCAATTCAAAAATGAAACGCATCAACCTCAAGAGTTGACAAAGAAAGGCTCATCAGGTACTGTCTGATCATTAACAAAAACAAATCAGACCCAAAATGAGCCACCAACATCTTAACATAGAACAAAGAAACTTGCTCTACCAACTTAGTCAGGAGGGAAATTTATCTCAACGGCAAATGGCCGTCTGGCTCGGATGTCATCAAAGCACAATATCACGGGAATTAAAAAGGAATCAAAGTTCCCTTGGCTGCTATCTACCTGACACAGCACAAGCTCAAAGCGAGACAAGGCGAAAAAATGCCAAACAACCCTTTAAAAATGTCAGCGAGTCAGCCTTAGAGTTGGTCAAAGAAGGATTGAAAGATTATCATAGTCCCGAACAAATAGCAGGTCGTCTGAAAAGAGCCAGTCAAGAATCTCTCAGTCACGAAACCATCTATCAAATGATCTATCAGAACTATCACGGATGTGGAGAGTACCAGAAATATTTACGCCGGGGGCTTTGTCAAAGAAAGAGTCGAGGCGGAGCAAAAAGTAAGCGTGGAGGGATTCCAGGGCGTGTAGATATCAGCGAGCGACCAGTAATTGCTGACCAGAAAACTGAAATCGGTCATTGGGAAAGTGACACAATGATTGGAGGCAATCATCTAGGAGTTCTCGTTACTCATGTAGATAAAGCCTCGAAATTTTTAGGAGCAGGATTAGCCAAAAACAAAACCGCATCGGAAATCAATAGAGTCACAGAAAAACTTTTTCAAGAGATTCACCCTGACAAAAGAAAAACCTTTACTTGTGACAACGGCAAAGAATTTTGTGGACATCAAGAGTTGAGTCAGAAACTAGGAGCAGATTTTTATTTTGCTACTCCTTATCATTCGTGGGAGAGGGGATTAAACGAGCATACCAAGGGACTGTTAAGACAATTTTTCCCCAAGGGAACGAATTTTAAAATCGTTAAGCCAGAGGAGGTGGAAAGAGCCGTAAACTTGATTAACAATCGTCCTCGAAAATGTCTTGACTATCGTACCCCGAATGAGGTATTCTATAAAGGTAGATCAGACAGTGATGCAATTCAGACTTGAATTGGCCTACTATCGCCGGTTGTGAAGTCAGCCTCAAATTCCCAACGGTTAAATTACTGGACTATGAGGAAAGCTGGTCAGAACTAGAAGCAAGTAGCAATCCCTTTGCTATAATAGTCATGGCACACCTGAAAACAAAAGCGACTACTGGGAAGCTGCCACAACGGGAACAGTGGAAGTGGAAGTTAATCAGGGGATTATATGAAAAGGAGTTCGAGAGAGAACAGATAATTAAACTGTTTGAAATCATCGACAATATGATGACTTTATCCCCTGAATTGCAGTCAAGTTTAGAGAGTAAAATCAAACAATTTGAGGAGGAAAGAACCATGCCTTTAATGAGTAATATGGAGTTACGAGGAATAGAACGCGGTAAGGAAATTGGTAAGGAAATTGGAGCGTTAGAAAATGCTCGTGATTTTGTCAAAACAGTTTTGGAATCTCGATTAGGTGAAGTTCCTTTAGATGTGGAACAATACCTGAATAAAGTTTCGTTACTATCTACATTACAAGAGATTGTTAAATTAGCAGCTACCGCTAATTCTCTCGCAGAATTTAAGCAGTCTTTGGCAAGAATCCAATAAGAAAATCTTACCCTAGGGTGCTGCACTGCTCACCCATTCACCTTTAAACTCTTAGCCAGAAGCGGAGAACAATTAAAACTGTTGTCGTAATTCATGAACCCAACAACCGCCAATTATGATGAACCCTGGAAAGAAGCATTAACCGAGTATTTTGAAGCGTTTTTATACTTCTTCTTTCCTGAAGTTTACCAATTAATTGATTGGACAAAAACTCCCGAATCCCTGGAAAAAGAACTCAAACGGATTACCGCTTCAGCAAAGACAAAAAAACGTTTTGCTGACAAACTCTATAAAGTCTGGTTACTCAGGGGTGAAGAAGTCTGGATTTTGATTCATATTGAAATTCAAAGTCAATACGAAGAAAATTTTCCTCAGAGGATGTATATTTATAACTATCGGGCCTTTGATTTGTATCAGAAACCGGTTATCAGTCTCGCTATATTAGGAGATGAACGAGTAAATTGGCGACCAGATTCCTATAATTATACTATCGCCGGTTGTGAAGTCAGCCTCAAATTCCCAACGGTTAAATTACTGGACTATGAGGAAAGCTGGTCAGAACTAGAAGCAAGTAGCAATCCCTTTGCTATAATAGTCATGGCACACCTGAAAACAAAAGCGACTACTGGGAAGCTGCCACAACGGGAACAGTGGAAGTGGAAGTTAATCAGGGGATTATATGAAAAGGAGTTCGAGAGGGAACAGATAATTAAACTGTTTGAAATCATCGACAATATGATGACTTTATCCCCTGAATTGCAGTCAAGTTTAGAGAGTAAAATCAAACAATTTGAGGAGGAAAGAACGATGCCTTTAATGAGTAATATGGAGTTACGAGGAATAGAACGCGGTAAGGAAATTGGCAAGGAAATTGGGGAGTTACGAGGGATAGAACGCGGTAAAGAAATTGGCAAGGAAATTGGTAAGGAAATTGGAGCGTTAGAAAATGCTCGTAACTATGTTAAAACGGTGCTGAAAACGCGATTGGGTGACATTCCAATAGAAATTGAGCAAGCTGTTGATAAAATTTCTGTATTATCGATTTTAGACGAGTTACTGAAATCGGCATTAACCGTTAATTCTTTTGATGAGTTGCATCAACTTTTAGAACAATAGTCTCAGTAATTTTCTTCTCCAATGAACCCAACAACCGCCAATTATGATGAACCCTGGAAAGAAGCATTAACCGAGTATTTTGAAGCGTTTTTATACTTCTTTTTTCCTGAAGTTCACCAATTAATTGATTGGACAAAAACTCCCGAATCCCTAGAAAAAGAACTCAAACGGATTACCGCTTCAGCAAAGACAAAAAAACGTTTCGCTGACAAACTCTATAAAGTCTGGTTACTCAGGGGTGAAGAAGTCTGGATTTTGATTCATATTGAAATTCAAAGTCAATACGAAGAAAATTTCCCTCAGAGGATGTATATTTATAACTATCGGGCCTTTGATTTGTATCAGAAACCGGTTATCAGTCTGGCAATTTTAGGAGATGAACGAGTAAATTGGCGACCAGATTCCTATAATTATACTATCGCTGGCTGTGAAGTGAGTTTGAAATTCCCAACGGTTAAATTACTGGACTATGAGGAAAGATGGACAGAACTAGAAGCAAGTAGCAATCCTTTTGCTATAATAGTCATGGCACACCTGAAAACAAAAGCGACTACTGGGAAGCTGCCACAACGGGAACAGTGGAAGTGGAAGTTAATCAGGGGATTGTATGAAAAGGAGTTCGAGAGGGAACAGATAATTAAACTGTTTGAAATCATCGACAATCTGATGACTTTATCCTCTGAATTACAGTCAAGTTTAGAAAGTAAAATCAAACAATTTGAGGAGGAAAGAACCATGCCTTTAATGAGTAATATGGAGTTACGAGGGATAGAACGCGGTAAGGAAATTGGAGCGTTAGAAAATGCTCGTGATTTTGTGAAAAAAGTTTTGGAAAACCGACTAGGCGATATCCCTGGAGATATTGGACAATGTCTCAATGATGCTTCAGTTATTTCGGTTTTAGAAGAGATGTTAAAAGCCGCACTTATAGTAAATTCTTTTGAGGAGTGTAGGAAGTCTTTTAGTATCATCATAAATAAGTAGTGTGGGTAATAACTACTTTACTTAGTAAACTGTTTGAAATCATCGACAATATGATGACTTTATCCCCTGAATTGCAGTCAAGTTTAGAGAGTAAAATCAAACAATTTGACGAGGAAAAAACCATGCCTTTAATGAGTAATATGGAGTTACGAGGAATGGAACGCGGTAAGGAAATTGGCAAGGAAATTGGTAAGGAAATTGGCGCGTTAGAAAATGCTCGTGATTTTGTCAAAACAGTTTTGGAATCTCGATTAGGTGAAGTTCCTTTAGATGTGGAACAATACCTGAATAAAGTTTCGTTACTATCTACATTACAAGAGATTGTTAAATTAGCAGCTACCGCTAATTCTCTCGCAGAATTTAAGCAGTCTTTGGCAAAAATCAATATCTAGAAAACGGGTTTCTTAGAAAACGGGTTCCTTCGAGAAACCCGTTTTCTGTAAATTTTTGTTATATCCCCCTTGAAAGATTGGGGATTGTTAGGCTAAAACTGTTATCAATAAACTTTTGCTGTTACTGTCATGACTCTCTCTCTTTTGTCGATTCTTCCTGCTGTTGACGATGTTTTGTTTAATTTCGCTCAATCTGATGGCTTTTGGGCGAATTTGGCTATCGCTTTTGGCACAAGTTATGATGTGGTTAAGGCGACAGAACTACAACAGCAGTGGAAAAGCCGAAATTTTAGTCAAATTCCCCCAATTGAGGTACTCAGTGATGAAGTTTTAGGGACGGCGAATGGTGCATATTCCAGTAGTACCAATAAGATTTATTTATCAGCATCTTTTTTAAATACGGCCTCGTCAGCAGCGATAGTTAATGTAATTTTAGAAGAAATTGGGCATTATGTGGATGCTCAAATTAATGGTTCTTCGTTACTTGGTATGGTTCGATAGGGGGTCATAAATCGACTAAATCCTTATCTGGTAAGAGACTTAATTGATTAGTTCGCTCTAGATCAAAAATAATTGACAAAAATCGCTAAATGCCTTTCTATATAAGGGTTCCATCCCTTATAACCCCCGTCCATTGCATAACAATTACCGAAGAGCCAAATTAATCAGGTGGATAGCGCCGGAGATGAGGGGGCGATTTTTGCGGAGTTGGTTCAAGGAAATAGTCTGGATGTGGCAACCTTAGACGCTTTACGAGGAGAGAATGACCAGACAACAATTATAGTAAATGGGGAAATTATTCAAGTAGAACAGGCGAATTTTACGGGTACTAATGGGGATGATAATATTACGGGAACTTCTGCAAGTGATAATATTTTTGGGTTAGATGGCAATGATACTTTAAGTGGTTTGGGGGGAAGCGATAATATTTATGGGGGTAATGGTAATGACTCTCTTGACGGTGGGGATGGAAGTGATTACTTTACCAACGATGCAGGTAATGACACGATAAATGGTGGTAGTGGGACTGATCGCTATGAGGTTGACTACAGTAGTGCTAGTAGCGGTTTAACCATGACCTACAATACCACTACCGGGAGTGGGACGATTACTGTCGGTACAGAAACTGATACCTTTACTTCGATTGAGAGTTTTAACGGGTTTAAGGGAACTGAGTATAATGATGTCATTTTTGGCGGGACAGAAAGTGAATCTTATTATTATTATGGTGGACTCAATGGTGGAAGTGGTAACGATACTATTTCAGGTAATGCTGGTTATGACGACATTTATGGAGAGGATGGAAATGATGTCCTCAATGGTGGAGATGGTTCTGATGAACTTTATGGTGGTAGTGGGAATGATCTCCTCAATGGTGATACAGGCGATGATCGCTTTACCAATGATGCAGGTAATGACACGATAAATCCCACATTCCGCACCCTAAGTGTCACAACGTCTCAAAAGAGGAAGGGGCGCGAGTCAAAATACTTATCTAGAGGAGTGAGTTGGCGGCAAGCTGCCGGCAACTAAGCCGAAAATTTCAGAGTTCCCCCGGTCATTCTCAATAAACAGTGCTTGTTGAGAATGACTAGGCAATCAGACTTAACATCTAGGGGGAGATGTTCCAGTTGCTCGCTTTGTTTTGTCACCCCTTGAAGTCAATCCATCTGGTCAAGATAAGAGATAATATTCCTGGCAAGGTTTGGGAAAAAATCTCAAAATGTTGCGCCTCTCATCCGTTAAGTTGCTAATCTTTTGATTGTCTTGAATACGGACGAGATGAATCCCTTGAAAGCACTGAAATATCCAGCGTAACGTCGGTCGGTCAGTTAACTTACCCAACGGATTTTTCAGTCCCGTCTCCTGCTGTTTTAAACTTAAACGAAGTTGTCTTTGACCAATAGTATAAACCAGCAGGCACAAGCCCATGAGCATGGCCATGACCTCGATTCTATGGGGAGATTTGAGAAAGACACTGTGGGCAAAAAAGCAGGGGTCTTTGAGAAAAGAAAATCCTCTTTCCGGAGCTTGTTGCCCCTTATATTTTTTGAGTATATCCTCACTGCTCAATCGTTTTTTCTCCAAATCGTTAGTTGCTAAAACGAATCGTCCTGCTCGTTTCTTTAGCCTCTCAATCGCTGCCAAATTCAACTCTAATTCGGCTTGAACTTGATAGCTTTGAGAGGGCAAATCGTCTTTTGATTTGAGTTTTGACTGCTGAGACTCAGGCGGAATGAGATTGACTTTAATCTCCGTTAACTGATGAGATTTTAAGGAGTCAGATAATCCTTTGGCTATCGCCAACGCCACCGCTCTATTCTCAAATTCTCTTCGGGATAGTTGCCGGATTTTTTCTTGGGCAGAATTCTTTTCTTGCTCGATTTTTTTCTCTAATTTTTTCAAGTCTGATTCTTGTCTAGCTTGACTTTCAACTAGCAACCATCTTTGTTCTATACCCCCATAGTTAGAGCTTGTTTCCCGCCAGGAATAACCCGGTATTTCTGAATCGGTTAACTCTTTTTCTGAGATGCTATCGACTAACTCTTGAGCCTCTTTAATGCTTAATGGTACTCGAGACAACCAACGCATTTCTTTCATTAGTTTTAAATTCTCTTTGCTATAGAGGGCGCTATCGCCGACTATTAAACTGTCAAAGTCAACTTGTTTTTTAAATTCTCGGGCGATTTGACCAAAAACCGCTTTGTCCGCTTCATTTCCGTCCCCTACTTTCAGGAATAAAGGTACATCTCCATCCCCACTTACGATTAAGTCAATCATAAATTGTTTTAAGTCAGGTCTTCGGTCGCGGGAGTATCCGTAGGTAATTTTTATTGGCTGTTGTCTGGTTTCAATTTCTTCTCCCACTGCTCCTGATTTCAGGATTTCTACTGTTGGGTATTCCTTTTTATATTCTCCTTCTACTGATAGAGAAGTCGAATCTAAATGGGAGTTCTCGGTTGCTACACCAAATTTTTTCACGGCGGCTAAACTGATGAGTAGGAAAATACCCGAAACATCCAGTTGATAAAGTTTGTCCATTACTCGACCAATTTTATCATCATTCAGGTGTTTTGCTTCGATGCCTTCTCCCAGCAGATGTTCGGTTGCTTTATCTTCAAAAAATTGAGGAAATAAATACAAGGCTCGGGAGACAAATCCCAATCCATTCAGGATAATTGCTTTCACGACTTGCCCCGCTGTGACAATTTCTCCTCGCTCAATTGAGACTTGTTCGTTGATAATTTCAACGATTCCTATTTCATCGATAATTCCGGCTACTAATCCCAGATGGTCTAGATTTTTGACTTCAATTTCTGTTGATTGATTCATGGTCGAACAGTCCACTCGCCTCAGTTTTCCAACAATTCCTATTTTTTCATAATTAGGGTCTCAAAGCCCCCCTAGCGGCCACCGAGAAAACCTTCACCAGCTAAGTATTTTTACTCAAGTCTCTGGCGGGGGACAGCTTATGTGACAGTTGAGGGTGCGGAATGTGGGATAAATGGTGGTAGTGGGATTGATCGCTATGAGGTTGACTACAGTAGTGCTAGTAGCGGTTTAACCATGACCTACAATACCGCTACCGGGAGTGGGACGATTACTGTCGGTACAGAAACTGATACCTTTACTTCGATTGAGAGTTTTGATGGGTTTAAGGGAACTGAGTATAATGATGTCATTTTTGGCGGGACAGCAAGTGAATATTGGGGCGCTCTCTCAGGTGGAGGTGGTAACGATACTATTTCAGGTAATGCTGGTTTTGACTACATTTATGGAGAGAATGGGAATGATGTCCTGAATGGTGGAGATGATTCTGATTATCTTTATGGTGGTGATGGCAATGATGTCCTGAATGGGGGTGCTGGTAGTGACAACATTCTTGGTGGTAATGGTAATGATCTCCTCAATGGTGATGCAGGAGATGATTACTTTACCGGCGATGAAGGCGATAATGACACGATAAATGGTGGTGCTGGTAGTGATAGTTATGCTGCTGACTACAGCTATGGTAGTAGTGGTTTAACCATGACCTACGACACCGCTGGGAGTGGGACGATTACTGTCGGTACAGAAACTGATACCTTTACTTCGATTGAGAGTTTTAACGGGTTTAAGGGAACTGATTATAATGATGTCATTTTTGGCGGTACACGAGTTTACTACTATGAAACTTTGTATGGTGGAAGTGGTAACGATACTATTTCAGGTAATGCTGGTGGTGACTACATTTATGGAGAGAATGGGAATGATGTCCTGAATGGTGGAGATGGTTATGATGATCTTTATGGTGGTAATGGGAATGACACCCTACAAGGAACAGATGGCGGTACAGGAGAATATGATGATTTAGTAGGAGGTTCAGGAAACGATCGCTTTATCCTTGCAGATACGACAAAGACCTTCTATGATGACGGTTTGACAGCTACTGAAGGTACTAGCGACTACGCGACAATTGCCGACTTTAGCACCATTGATGATATAATTCAGCTACGGGGTTCAAGTAGTGACTATCTCTTAACAGTTTCTGGTTCCACTACTAAGCTCTACATCAACAAACCAGGAAACGAAGCAGATGAACTGATTGCTTATATCAGTAATCAAACAGCATTAAGTCTAACTGCTAGTTATTTTAGCTATGTTTCTAGTCCGACTCTTCCCAGTATTACCCTTGCAGTTTCTCCCGCAAGTGTGACAGAAGATGGGACAACTAACTTAGTCTATACCTTCACCCGTACCGGAGTAACCACTGATGCTTTAACTGTTAACTATACAGTTAGTGGGACAGCAACCAATGGAACCGATTACGCTTCTATTCCCACCAGTGTCACCTTTGCTGCTGGTTCATCCACTGCGACTGTAACAGTTGACCCGACTGCTGATACTACAGTAGAAAGTGATGAAACTGTTATTTTAACCCTCGCTGCGGGGACAGGTTATACAATAGGTACGACTACTCCAGTTACGGGGACAATTACGAATGATGATCTCATACTTCCTAGTATTACTCTTGCGATTTCTCCTAGTAGTGTTACTGAAGACGGGACAAGTAATCTCATCTATATCTTCATTCGTACAGGAGATACAACTAATCCCTTAACGGTTAACTATAGTATTGGTGGGACAGCAACCAACGGAACCGATTACACTTTGCTTCCTACCAGTGTCACCTTCGAGGCTAATTCTGCGATTGCTACCGTAACCGTTGACCCCACTGCTGACACAATAGTAGAAAGTGATGAAACTGTCATTTTAGCCCTTGCTGCGGGGACAGGTTATACAGTAGGTACTCCTAACGCAGCCACGGGAACAATTAATAATGACGATACCAGTGTCACCTCGCAACTCTCCATCAATGACATCACCGTAGTGGAAGGTAAAGATAATAATGCCATCCTCACCGTCACAGTTGATAACCCCAATCCACAACCAATTACCTTCAACTATACCACCGCACCCATTAACGCTACCGCTAATGTAGATTACACTAGCAAAACTGGAACTATCACCATTGCACCTAATACTGCCACCGCTACTATTAGCATTCCCCTCCTCAATGATAACCTCAATGAACCTGATGAAGTCTTCACCGTCACCCTCTCCAATCCGGTTAATGCTACCGTTAATCCCGACGAAGCAATTGGACAGGTAATTATTACTGACACCCTACAAAGCGCAATTACTCGCACCTTACCCAACAATGTCGAAAACCTCAGACTAATTGGCACTAATAATATTAATGGTACAGGTAACGCTGGTAACAATAAAATCACCGGAAATAGTGGCAATAATCAAATCAATGGACGTGCGGGAATTGATACCTTAACCGGTGGTTTAGGTGCAGATACTTTCATCTTCCAATTTGGCCAATCTACCATATCAACAAGCGATCGTATCACAGATTTTGCCATCAATAGTGATAAAATCGACTTATTAACTCAAGGTGGACTTCCCATGAGTGCGCCTAGTAGTTTCAGTCGAGCTGCTAATAGCACTGTCACCACTTTACAGAATTTAGTCAATCAGGTATTTACTGATGCCAATGGAGCCACTACAGGTAATCAAGAATTAGCGGTTAATAGTGCCGCCTTAGTGCAAGTAACAACTGGTGCGATCGCTGGAACTTACCTCGTTATTAATGATAGCACAGATGGCTTCCAATCCAGCAATGATTTATTAATGAATATCACCGGATTTACTGGTACTTTACCTGCTTTAGGGAGCATTCCAGTGGGTAATTTCTTTGTTTAATTAAGTAGGCGTAGGGTGCGTTAGGCGGCTATCAATTCCGTCAAAAAACCAAAATTAACAAGCCGCCGTAACGCACCACCTCTATCATTAAATTGGTGCGTTACGCTATCGCTAACACACCCTACTGGACTGTTTCAGCTAAAATAGGGCAATAGCTCGAACAAGCAGAGGACATCAATCATGGGAAGAGGTCGGCGAGATAAAGTCAATCTAACAGGGGAACAAAGAGAAAACCTCGAACAAATCAGTCGTAATGGCTATGCACCAGCTAAAAAAATTCTCCACGCTCGGATTTTGCTGATGTGTGACGAGGGAGAACAGGCGAAAAGGAAATGGACAGATGAAGAAATAGGCGAAGCTTTAGAAGTTCATAGAAATACAGTGGGACGTATTCGTCAAAGATTTCTTCAAAAAGGCGAAAAACCAGCATTAGAACGGAAATCGAGAAAAACTCCCCCCACTCCGGCAAAAGTTGATGGAGCCGCCGCCGCCCAAATCATTGCCCTGTGCTGTTCGGAGCCACCATCTGGCCGAGCCGAGTGGACAATCCGACTATTAACCTCGGAACTCAAACAAAGACAAATTATCACCGAGATTTCCAGTCCAACGGTGTGGCGTACTCTAAAAAAAACCAATTACGCCCTTGGAAAACCCAAAGATACTGTATTCCGGAACAGGATTTAGCCCGATTTGTTGCCCAGATGGAAGTTGTCCTTGACCTGTATGGCACTCAGCCATCGGAAGAAGAACCGTTAATCGCGATGGATGAAGCATCAAAGCAACTACTTGGAGAAGTTTACCCTCCGATACCCATGCAACCTGGACAAGATAAAAAAGAAGACTATCACTATAGTCGTGAAGGGGTTCAAGCCTTGTTCATGTTTTTTGACCCCCATCGAGGATGGAGACGGGTGAGTAACCGAGATAGTCGAACCCGAATAGATTGGGCAGAAGAAATTCGTCAATTATTGGATGTGGACTATCCAAAGGCTCGAAAAGTCAAGCTCGTCTGTGATAATCTCAACACTCATAACATAGCCTCGCTTTATGAAGCATTTCCAGCACCCGTTGCTCATCGTTTAGCTAGAAGACTGGAAATTTATTACACACCTCGTAATGGTAGCTGGTTAAATGTAGCCGAAACTGAACTAAGCGTCTTATCGAGGCAATGTTTAGATAGAAGGATTTCTAGCAAGGAAGAACTGAAAAGGGAGATAGAAACCTGGCAAAAAGAACGTAATCAGACTGCATCTACAGTAATATGGACGTTTACGACCAGCGATGCTAGGGTCAAGCTGAAACATCTTTATCCTGTGTTTGAGGAGGAGGAATCGGGAGAATCTATTGCACCAAATTAGCTGAAACAGTCCACTACTGGCTGCACAATTGCTTGCTCTACTTGATTGAGGTAATCAGATAAAAGTTTAAGCAGCATGATTTAATATTTGTTCTAATTCTTGACGCAAAGCAAGGTAATGACGATAATCGTTTGCCCATTCTATAAATATTATATCATCTGATAATGTTCCCTGATTGTATTGGTTATAAAAATCTTCGGAATCCATTTTATGTTGATTCTCATAAACGCTAAGTCGCTTGGCAACAGCAATCAAAGCATCTAAAGATGATGTATATTGAATGGTCTGTTTACGCATTTTTCTTTTACTCCAAAATAGGGTTTGCTGAATAAATTTGAAATGTAGGCAAAGTAAAGGTTTTGGGGCTTTTCTCGCGAAACAGGTGCAAGATTTTGAGAGAATCGTCGTTCAAAACCTTGCGTCTTCATCGGCCCGCGTCCTGTAGGGGCGAAGCATTCGGACAATAACCTATCGGTGAAAAGGTAGATTTTCTATCCGAATGCTTCGCCCGTACTTATTCAGCAAACCCAAAATAATGATATTTTGATTATAAACGATCGCGCTCAAACAAAAACATAAATCGTAGTGGACTGACACACCTAATTTAGGTGTAGGGTGCGTATTTGCGGCCATCAATTCGGTCAAAAAACCAAAATTAACAATCCGCCGTAACGCACCACCTCTATTATTAAATTGGTGTGTTACGCTATCGCGCTTCACACCCTACTGGCTAGTCTTTGTGTCTTTGTGGTTATGATGAATCAATCAACTCCCAATACTAATGGGACTTAAACGCCAAATAAAGATCAAATCGAGTATAATCGTTAAAGAGTAAGCACTTTACGTTGAAAGATCAGCGATGAAAGAGACAACCCCAGCCGCGATGCCCCCATGCTTTGACCGATGGTGTCGGCGGTTTGACAATTGCTTCAAAAACGAAGCGCAAAAAAACGGCTTCAGACAATATTTAGGAGGATTATTAGGGGAAAGTGAGAGGAAAAACCTCACTCAAATGGCCAATAATGCCGTCGGAGTAGTTTATAACCGATTACATCACTTTTTGACCGAATCTCCCTGGTCAGACCGTCAGGTGAATGAATGTCGGTTGCAAGTGATGAACCAATGCCGCCAGACGCAAATCCCCCGAGGATTTTCCCTGATTGTCGATGACTCAGGACATCGAAAAAGTGGCAATCTGACCGCCGGAGTTGGCAGGCAGTACCTAGGAGAAATTGGCAAGACAGACAACGGAATAGTCGCCGTCACTACCCATCTCTACGACGGCAAAAAAAGTGTCCCCCTAGACATTGAAATTTATCAACCGGCTAGTTCCTTAGCCGAGGGGAAAGAAGACAAAGAATTTAAGAAGAAACCAGAGATAGCGATAGATTTAATTGACCGGAGCTTAACCAGAGGCTATCGACCGAAAATCGTCTTAATAGATGCTGGTTATGGCAACAACACAAATTTTCTCAAAGCCCTGGAAGAAAGAAAGCTAAAATACTTAGGAGGATTGGCAAAAAATCGAAAAGTAATTATTGAAAAAGAAGGGGGTGTGGAAGAAACAATCCAGCTTGAGCAACTAGCAAAAAGCCTATCAGAAAAGGATTGGGAGAAAATCACCCTAAATCTAGATAAAGAAAAAACGGTTTGGGTAGCGGTATTCAGAGCGAAAATATCTCAACTAGAAGGAGAAAGGAACTTGGCGATCGTCATGAATGCAAGTTCAATGGAAAAAGCCACAGAGGTGGACTATTTCATCACCAATGTAGTTGAGGCAGATACAGTAACAGCTTCGTGGATAGTGAGGACTTACACCGAAAGAAATTGGGTGGAAGTATTCTACCGAGAAGCCAAAGGATGGTTAGGGTTAAGGGAATATCAAGTCAGGGATAAACGAAGCTTACTTCGTCATTTTATCCTGGTGTTTTGTGCCTATACATTTATCCTGTGGCATAAGTTAACTGGGGGATTGCAAAGGCAGTGGGCGAATCGACCTTTAAACACTTTTGTGGAAGCCTTGGAAGCTTTTCGGACAGCGATGTCTTTCCGTTTCTTTGAGTGGCTGACCGAGAATCGGGATGTGTTTGCCGCTTACAAAGCCAGTTTAGGCTTTGTTTGGGCTTGAAATTTGTTTAAGTCCCACTAATCAATCTATCCCCGTAGAGATAATTGCTTCCCGTAATTTCATTGATTGGTTAGAGTCTCAGCAGATTAGTCTGGCTTTTACTACCTATCAAAGTTCTCGACTGATGTTTTTAGGAGTTAACCCCCACAGGGGGATGTCGGGATTTGAGCGGATATTTGACCGCGCCATGGGTTTATATACTACCCCAGAAAGGATTTATCTTAGTTCCCGCTATCAAATCTGGCAACTAGATAATGTGCTATCATCCGAACAGCTTTATAATGGTTACGATAAACTTTATATCCCCCGCATTAGTTATACTACTGGGGATTTAGATATTCACGATTTGGCAATAGAAAATCTCTCTGAAAGAATTATATTTATCAGTACGATGTTAAATTGTCTGGCGACAGTCAGCGATCGCCATAGTTGTATTCCCCTATGGAAACCGTCGTTTATTTCCGCTTTAGTCAATGAAGATCGTTGTCATCTCAATGGTTTAGCTTTGGTAGATGGGAAGGCGCGTTATGTTACCGCTTGTAGTCAATCAGATGTGGTGGATGGGTGGAGAGACAGAAGACAAACTGGCGGTTGTGTCATTGATATTCAGTCTAATGAAGTAATTGCTACTGGTTTATCTATGCCTCATTCTCCCCGATTTTATCAGGGTAAGTTATGGTTATTAAATGCGGGTACGGGTTACTTTGGTTATATTGATCAAAATAAGGGCATTTTTGAGCCTGTTACTTTTTGTCCTGGTTTTCTGCGCGGTTTAGCATTTGTCAGAAATTATGCCATTGTTGGATTATCTAAAAGTCGTGGGGGAGATAAGACTTTTTCGGGGTTAATCTTAGATGATAATTTAATGGCTAAAGAAGCAGAGCCTCGCTGTGGTCTGCTAATTATTGACTTGAAAACAGGTGAAGTTGTTCACTGGATACGCTTAGAAGGTGAAGTGACTGAACTTTATGATATACAAGTCTTAGAAGGAGTTAAACGTCCCCAAGCTTTAGGATTTCAAAATGATGACATCAGTAAAATTATTACTCTTGATCCTATTTCTCCTTTAGTTGGAGGAAATATAGCAAATAATCAGCCTGATACTTCCCCAGCAGATACCCTTTATCGGCAAGCATACACCTTGCAAAAACAGCTTAAGCTTGAAGAAGCGATCGCTCTCTATCAACAATTAATTAATCAATCTCCCCAATATGCAGCCGCTTGGCATCAGTTGGGAGCATCTCATTTATGCAAGTGAGTAATTATACTTATCCATAAAACTGGTTTCTAGCAAGGCTTTCAAAATAGCTTGACATAAAAACCTGATTTAGGGGTTACAAAGGTGAGATGCTCCCGCATCAGTTGGGGGTAATCATGGATAGTTTAGGACAAATTGATCAAGCTATTTTGGCTTACAAGCAAGCTTTATTGATTAATCCTAATTATGCAGAAGCTCACAATAATTTAGGAATAATAGCAGTTAGCAAGGGAGATTTAGACGAGGCGATTATTTGCTTTAACCAAGCTATTCGTAGCAATCAAAACTATGCTTTTGCTGAGAATAATTTAGGTTTAGTCTTACAAATGCAGGATAAGTTAGGGGATGCTGTGGTCAATTTTCAAGAAGCAATCAGGAAAAACCCTAATTATCCAGAGGCACACTTTAATTTAGGAAATGTGTTACAACTACAGGGAAAAACTGAAGAAGCGATCGCTTATTTCCAAACAGCAATTAAGCTTAACCCTAAATACATTAAAGCTTACAATAGTTTAGCTTTAGCGTTAGGAAGACAGGACAAAGTAGAAGCAGCTATGAGCGTATTTAAGCAAGCTTTAGCCATTCAACCTAATTCCCCAGAGGCTTTTGCTTGCTTATTTTCTATGAAGGAAATGACTTGTAATTGGGACACAAGAGAAGCTGATTTAATTCAACTTTGGCAATTAACAGAAAAACAGTTACAAGAGAGAAAAACTACCGCAGTAACTCCCTTTGATAGCTTATATAAACCTTGGTCTGCTACTCAACAGTTAAAAGTAGCTTCTAACTATGCTCAAGAAATTAAAAGACAATTAGCATTGATTACTAAACCCCTCAACTTTAACCATTCCCGCACCCGATCTGGACGATTAAAAATAGGTTATTTATGCCATGATTTTCGTAATCATCCCACCAGTCATTTGATGCAAAGTGTCTTTGGTTTACATGATCGCAATAACTTTGAAATAATTGCCTATTCCTATGGTCCTGATGATGGTAGTGAATATCGTCGTCGCATTGCTAATGATTGCGATCGCTTTTATGATATTGCTACTTTATCAATTACGGAATCTGCACAACGGATTTTTCATGATGGGGTGCATATTTTAGTGGATTTGATGGGATATATTGATAAAGCGCGGACGCAAATATTGGCTTTAAAACCGGCACCGATTCAAGTTAATTATTTGGTTTATCCGGGGACAATGGGAGCAGATTTTATCGACTATATTATTGGTGATGCCATAGTTACACCACCAGAATCTGCTGATGATTTTACTGAAAAATTGGTAATTTTACCGGATAGTTATCAGGCTAATGATTATCAACAAATTATATCATCTAAACCTGTTACTCGTTCCCATTATGGTCTTCCTGAATCGGGTTTTGTCTTTTGTTGTTTCAACCATACCTATAAAATTGAGCCGCAAATATTCACTGTATGGATGCAAATTTTGGCTAATGTTCCAGGTAGTGTGTTATGGTTATTTTCGAGAGTAGCAGAAGCGGAAGCAAATCTACGTCGGGAAGCACAAGCGCGAGGAATTGAGGGCGATCGCTTAATTTTTGCCCATCTCCAACCTAAGTCGGAACATTTGGCGCGACATCAACTAGCTGATTTATTTCTTGATACTTTATACTATAATGCTCATACGACTGGGAGTGATGCTTTATGGGCAGGTTTACCGATTATAACTTGTCCAGGTGCAACTTTTCCTTCCCGTGTTGGTGCTAGTTTACTGACAGCTATTGGCCTACCTGAATTAATTACTAAGAATTTAGAGGAGTATAAAAATTTAGCGATTAATTTAGCAAAATCTCCTGATAAATTGCAGGAAATTAAACAGAAACTAGCCCAAAATCGTCTGACTTATCCGTTATTTGATACCCTTCTTTTTACCCGCAATTTAGAAAAAGCTTATCGGACAATGTGGGATATTTATGCTGCGGGAAAATCACCAGAGATGATCAGGATAGCCAATTGATCACTGGAATTATCAGGGTAAGCGCATCTTAACAATCCTTGACAAAATGAACTTTATGTGAGTTGCTTACCCAGGGGGTTGGGTTTCATGCTTCAACCCAACCTACGTTCATCTTATATTTAATTCCATCCACCTACTTATATATGTTAGTAAATTAAGTCCTAAAATTGAATTACCTTGCTCATTTAACAGAGGACTATAACAAGCGATCGCTCCCTGTTTCGGTACAATTGATAATAGGGCCCCACTAACTCCCGATTTAGTGGGAAAACCCACCTCAAGGGCGAATTGTTGGGAAGCTTCGTAGAGTCCACAATTAGTCATAATTTCTAGAATAATTTCGGCAAAAGAAGAAGCTAAAATCAACTTACCTAAATTAGCAAGATCGGCAATTTTTCCAGATAAACAACAGATTCGATTGTAGGTTTCTAGGGCTAAATAACGATGACTGATATAACCATTTTTTTCTAATTCTAAGCTTAAAGCTTGATTGTGTGCATTAGGATAGGAGTGAACAGAATCAAGCACAGAGTGATCGAGAAATAATTGACAATTACCCATTTCATTTAACCATAAAAGCAAATTTTCACAGCGAGATTCTGGCGTTTCTCCTGCTAATAAGTCTGTCAAGGCGATCGCACCACTATTAATCATAGGATTACGGGGAAAACCGCAATCCTCTTGCAGTTGAGTTAAGGAATTAAAAGGATAACTAGAAGCTTGTTTTCCCACGCGACGAAAAACAGCATCTTCCCCCAAATGAGTTAAAAGATATAATAACAAAAAAGGTTTAATCACACTCATCAAAGGAAAAGTTACAGTTTCATCTCCCCAAGACAAAATCTCCCCCTCAAGACAGTGAATCTGGAGAGCGAAAACCTCGGGATTAACTTGGTTCAAAACCGGTATATAATAGGCAGTCTGACCCTTCCTATCCGATAAATGCACTTCCCCGACCCAAGCTTGTATATCTTCCACCCTTAATCTAGCTAATCGGTTCATTTGTTTAATCCATGTACTCAGTCAAAGAAGCAGAATCTATAATTTTAACTCAAATTCAACCCCGACAAGAAACAGAAAAAGTTTCTCTAGAGGCAGCTTTTGGGCGCATTTTAGCCGAAGATATCAGCAGTGATTTAGACTTTCCCTACTGGGATAATTCTGCTATGGATGGCTATGCTGTCCGCTACGAAGATGTCAAAGACACTAATCCAGAAAATCCCGTTACTTTAAAGATTATCGCCGAAATTCCCGCCGGCAAAGTCCCCGAAAAAATTATTCAACCAGGAGAAACAGCCCGGATTTTTACCGGAGCGATGTTACCCGCCGGCAGTGATACGATTATTATGCAGGAAAATACTCAAAAACAAGGGGAGCGAGTGGCGATTCTTATCCCTCCCGAAAAAATAGGTCTTTTCGTGCGTCAACGTGGCACATTCTATCGAGCGGGAAATACCTTATTAAAAGCTGGTATTGCCCTTAATTCCCCAGAAATAGCGGTTTTAGCCACGGCACAAGCTACCGAATTAACAGTGTTTTCCCGTCCCCAAGTGGCAATTTTCTCCACGGGAGATGAATTAATTAATCCCGATGAAACCCTCCAAAAAGGTCAAATTATTGACTCGAATCGCTACGCTTTAACCGCATTTGTCGCCAGTTTAGGGGCAATTCCCAGACCTTTAGGTATAATCAAAGATAATCCCGATCTTCTCAGAGAAACTATCAGAAAAGCCATTAATTCTAGTGCCATCGTCCTTTCCACCGGCGGTGTTTCCGTAGGAGATTACGATTATATCGAGGGAATTTTAGGGGAATTAGGGGGAAAAATTCTGATTGGCAGCGTTGCTATTCAACCGGGTAAACCCCTAACCTTTGCTACTTTTCCTAACGGTTGTATTTACTTTGGTATCCCCGGTAATCCCGTCTCTGCTTTAGTTTCCTGTTGGCGCTTCGTGCAAATGGCCATTAAAAAATTATCGGGATTGACAGAATATCAGAACAAATTTCTGCGAGTTGTCACCCGCGATACTCTCCAATCTAATGGACAAAGAGAAGTTTATCTCTGGGGAAAAATAGAAATTATCGAGGGAGTTTATCAATTTCAACTTGCTTCTGGACAACACAATTCGGCTAATTTAATTAATTTAGCGGGTACTAATGCTTTAGCCATAATTCCCCAGGGTAAAACTACTATACAAGCGGGAGAAACAGTAGAAGTTATGACTGGACTTCCCCTTTGAGAGCCAGTTTCAGATTTTGGCAAGGGTTCTTTTTTTGACTTGATCTCCTTCTCGGTAAGAATCAGGTCGAAGGACAGCAGCAGGGGAATTACGGTTAGGAACTTTTTGCCGCAGACCCTAATTAGGGTTTGCGGCAAAAAGCTTTTCCTGGGGACAGGGTGTGGGGTGTGGGGTGTGGGGTGTGGGGTGTGGGGTTTTATCGATTTTCAGGTGGTCAACTACCTAATTTTCTGGGAAAAAGTCCAGGAATTTTCCCCCCGATCCCCGCAATGGCTGGCACTTTTTGAGGGGAAAAAAGTCCAAAAGTCTTATCCAACAAGGTTTTTAGATTTATTCAGCAGACCCTAATTATATATTGGCCTCAAAAACGGGACAATAGCCTTCGGGAACCACTTTAAAACCGTAGAGGGGAGAAGCGGGATTCCAACAGCGCTGACTTTTGTAGTGGACACAGACACGACAGCAATCCATCTCCTCTAAAGCTTTGGTGATGCGATTGGGACTCTCGCTTAATAATTCCCGTTGGGAGACTCCCCGCAATAATAATTCTTCCCCTTGCCAGCGCGCTTCCACCAGTCCCGTATCGGCGAAATTACTCCACCGGGGATCCCGGGTGATCGGCTCTGGTAAGGTGATAGTGACGGTCGAATCCGATTCATTTAATTCTCCCTCATAGTGGCTGGGGGCCGGGGGTGTCGGTTGCATAAAGCGATCGCCAATAGGCAATTCCACCAGAGTTCCCACGGCCGGGGAATGGAGTTGATAACGGCTTTGTAATTCTTCTAAACTGGTCAAATCCGCTAGATATAGGGGCGAGCCATGGACGAACATGATATGCTGTGGTCGCAGGTTATGGATCAGTTGGGTGGTGTTGCGACTATCGCTATGTTCGGCCAGTAGATAGGTTTCTTGGCTAATTAATTGCGAACGCTGTGTCGCTTTTAATCGGGGATTCTCCAGGTTGATATCGTGCAGGTGTTGGGGAGCTAACATTAACCAAGGTTTATCCCCTTGCAGATATTTACTCACCTCCTCTAGGCGATCGATTAGTAAAATTATCGGAGTGGTTCCCCCTAGAGGTGTCGGTTTTTCTGGCAACCTTCGCAACCGGGGACAGATGCGCTCATCCCAAAATAAGGGCTGATGTTTGGCAAAATTTTGCACAGATGCGGGAAATTGTGGTAAAATTTCCAGGTAGGCATCGCAAGCTTTAGCGATCTTGCCCCCAACCCAGATATCAATGTCGCGGCCTGTGAATTGGTGGTGCGACCGCAGTAATTTTAAAATTTCCTGACCCAATCCCAAAGCGGGGACGGGTAGTAAGACATTTTGCCCCTCAGCGATCGCATGATAGATGCGATTCATCAACTGTTTTTCCTGCTGTCGTCGGTGGGGATGGCGCTCTGTGCCGTAACTGCCTTCAATAATCAGCACATCGGGGGATACTCCCCGCAGCAGATCGATCGATAATCCTTCCACCAGTTGAAAATTAGACAGGGAAAAATCGCCGGTATAGAGGACCTTATAGGTGCGTTTGGGGGTTTTGTAGGTGAAGAGGACCACGGCAGCCCCAGGGAGGTGGCCAGCTGGAAAAATCTCGACGGTGAGATCATCAAAGAGAGCGATCGGCGATCGCCATGGCCAACCCTGACAGAAACTACCGATTTCCTCGGCAGAATCGGGCCATTGTAGGGGCAGCAGTTGTACTGTCACCTCACTGGCATAAACTGGCAATTGGGGATAGGTCTGATGGAGAGCCATTAACCCACGGATGTGATCGCTGTGGGCATGACTACAGAACACCAGATCCACGGGTGGTTTTTTGTTTTGGGTGAGGGGTTGCATATCGGCCAAACCGCAATCTAAAAGTAGGCGATAGGGACCGATTGTCAGGAGGAGACAAACCCCTTCTGACGCGTGACCGACACCAAAAGGTAAACAGGATAAAAGGGATTTTGACCCCCAGACGGCAGTAGAGCGTTGAACCATGGCAACCCTGATTATGATGACTGGTTAGTGAGCGGAACCGTTGCCATCGTAGTTATCGCTATCGTAAAAACCGTTGCGGGTGCCGAAAAAGAGACAAGAGACGGTGAATACGGCCGTCAATGCCAACAAGATTAATTTGATGTCCATATAATTAGTGCAACTCCTCAGAGGGTATCTCCCCTCATACTAACCCAACTTTTTCGGTTGTTAGCAGCTAGGTTTCGGGTTTGACCTTGGGCACTCACCCTCTTTCCCCCACCATCGCCCGGTCTATGTTAATAATTAACGAAGGCAGGAAGCGGAGGGCAGGAGTCCGTTTTTGTAACGGGGATTTATACTCCGCTCCAAAAACTTTTCGCCAACCAGGAGCGAGGTTTTAGACCTGTCCATTAGTCACATCTTTCTTAACATTTCAAACCTTTGTAGCACAGGGCTTTCAAGACTCGGTTAACAATCTGTAATATTCCTTGTTGACACCCTTAATGACAAAGAAAAAACTGAAATCAAGTCAGGATAAGGGTTAGAGTCCTTACTGACCAAATTGTTAAGAAAGATCTCTATAAGGGATAGGTTTTAGACAAGGGTTGTGCGCGATAATTTTAGTTAATTTAAAAGTCTTGAGCAAAGCTAATCCCAAGTCACAGGACTACTTTTCTCGATCTCATATTAAGAAAAAACTATGAGCGATAATATTTTGTCTCAAGCTTCACAGCGATGTATGGCTCTTCGGTTTGTGTTATGCAATGGACGGGAGTTATAAGGGATGTAAACCTTATATAGAAAGGCATTTAGCGATTTTTGTCAATTGTTTTTGATCTAGAGCGAACTAATCAATTAAGTCTCTTACCAGATAAGGATTTAGTCGATTTATGCCCCCCTATCGAACCATACCAAGTAACGAAGAACCCGATGTATTACATAGATGGCAGTTGACTTATAATTAAGAAAGCTTGCTAATTTTGTCAGATAGAAAAAACGAGGAGATTAATTAATTTAGCTATATATGTCAAGATTAACCCAAGAATCTTTAGGTAATGAGGCGGCTATATTTTCAGCTTTAGAGTCTCAACATCAAGAAGCTTCGCTCTACGGTGTTACAGATGGTAAAGCGATCGGAACCTACTTAGAACAAAAGTTTAAACTATATCTAAAAGAAAAATATGATTTTGTTGAGGGTAATGCAGCCAGTGGTATCGATTTTCCTGAGTTGCTGGTTGATATAAAAGTAACCAGTACTAAACAACCACAATCATCTTGTCCTTTTAAATCCGCAAGACAAAAGATTTTTGGCTTAGGATATTCCTTAATTATTTTTGTTTATGAAAAGTTAGATAATAGTCTCAATCGCACTGCCAATTTAAGAATGATCACGACAATTTTTGTATCGGCTGAAAGAACAGCTGATTTCCAGATGACTCGTGGTATCCGCAACATCTTAAACAATCAGGGTAACAAAGATGATTTAAGGCTCTTCGTTACCCTTTATGCTAAATCAACAGACAAGATGCCAAGACAACATACTTCTAACCCAAAAATTCCGAAAGTTTCTAAAGCCATAGCTTCTCCGTTTTATTAGTTTAAGTTTATTGTTGATTCCCTCGACCACCCCATTAGTTGTCCTTCGCTCGAAATAACTAATGATTTCTCCAAACCAGTTTCGGATTGTTTGACAACTCTTGGTAAAAACACTGGAGGATTTTGCCAACCAGTCCGAGATGGATAGCAGTCCTTCTGTCGGATTCTCTGAGGTTTCATAAATCTTTCTAAATTCTTCCTTTAACTCGTGCATCTTTTTCAAATTTGGGAAATTTTCTTTGATAGCTTCTAGTTTGATTTTTTGGGTTTCCGTTAAATCTTTTTCATTTTTTAACAAGCTATATTTACTTCGCTTTAAAACTTCTAGCTTCGCTTCTTTTTCCGCTTTCTGTTTTTTATTTCTCTGCGCTTCTACGGCTCTTTTTTCTGCTTTTCTTTGTTCGTCTAACTCTTGATTAATTTGTTTCATTACATGGAATCTATCGGCGACTACCTCGGCCGATGGCATCAATTCTTTCACCAAATTTTTATAGGGCAACCAAAGGTCTATGCTGACTTCTTCAATTTGCTCTAACACCTCTTTTCCCCACCCTGTAAGCGTTTCCCTCAATTCTTCTTGTGTTCGCTTCTCTAGAATAGCTATTAGTTTTCCCGTATCTAAATTTACTAAAACCGCACAGTAATTTTTTTGTCCTTTGACTAGAGCGATTTCGTCAATTCCTAGTCTTTTTAATTTCGATAGGTCTGTCTCTGTAATTTCTTCAGCTATGTCCTCTATCATTCTTTGAATCTCTTCTTCCGTTACGTCATTTCTTCGACTAACATTTAAAATATCTCCTTCTTTTAATTGTTCGAGTATATTCTCGGCTAGTCTTTTCGTATAGGTTCGTTTCTTGGCGACAAAATCTAACTCTTCGCTAAAGGGTTTCTGACAATTACCGCACTTAAATTGACGACGATTAACTTGTAGGTACACTGGTTGACCTGAGAGCGGTAAATCTTTGACTAAATGTCGATGATTTTGGTGAAGTTTATCGCTCTCTAACCCACAACGAGGACAGGCTGCTTTTTTATTTTTCGATTCGATTTGGAAAACTATACCGATATTTTCTAGGTGTCGATAGCCTTGAATACAGGTTCCTTGTAGGTTCAAAAATTTGTCAAGTATCATAAGTAAAATAATCTCGTTTTTGGCTATTATATCAAATCTTAACTCGATTGTCTATCTTTTGGTATTAATCTATTTGTGCCTTAAGTCCTTTCCTGTATGAATTTCAGCTACTTTTGAGCGTAGTTGCTCTCATCGAATTTTATTTTAAGTTAATTATTTGCATAACAATTCCCGAAGAGCCTGATTTAATTGCCTTTATGTTAGATAAAAACTTACCCGTTGATGAAATGGAAGCAGCCAATATAGCCGATGAAATTCTTGCTAATCCTCCAGTACAAGGATTTTTAACCATTTCCAACGCCTTACAGTGGAGACTACAATATACTAGAGTAATTGATCTTGCTGGTCAAGAAGAAGGATTAATCGCTATTTATAGAGAGAATTAGTAATGTCAGTTTCTCCAGTTAAAGTTGAATACGGCGACTTTCAAACTCCTTTAGAGTTAGCCGAAAAGATTTGCCAAAAGTTATCACAAATAAATGTTAATCCCAAGGTAATTATTGAGCCAACTTGTGGTACAGGAAACTTTTTAAAATCGGCAGCAGTTACCTTCAAACAAACTGAAAAAATTCTTGGCTTTGAAATTAATCCTAATTATGTTGCACAGATAGCCCAAGATGAGCAATTATGCCAAGATACAAGAATACAAGTTCATCAAAATAATTTTTTTGACTGTGATTGGAATGCTCTAACTCAAGCATGGAAAGAGAATATTTTATTCTTGGGGAATCTACCTTGGATAACAAACTCAAAACAGGGATTGATTAATGGTAGCAATTTACCGCAAAAAAGTAACTCTCAAGGTTATCATGGTTTAGATGCTATCACAGGAAAAAGTAACTTTGATATTTCAGAATGGATGTTAATTAAATTGATTGAATGTCTTAATCATCGTTCAGCTTATCTGGCAATTATCTGCAAAACAGCCGTTTCTAGAAAAATTTTGAACTATATTTATACTCAGAAAATTAATCTCACCTATTCGGCAATTTATCCGATAAACACTCAAAAATATTTTCAAGCTAATGTAGATGCTTGTCTCCTATTTTGTCAATTTGATTCTCAATCAGAAAATTACTTTTGTGATGTTTTCAAGAGTTTTGAGGAAAGGGAGTTTCAGCGTATTGGTTATCAAAATGATATTCTAGTCAGAGATTTAAATACTTTTATCAGACTAGAGAAGTTATATCATCGGCATCCTCTAGTAGAAAAATGGCGTTCAGGTATTAAACATGATTGCTCAAAAGTCATGGAATTGCAGTTAGTTAATGGAATTTTTGTCAATGGTTTAAAGGAAATCGTTGATATTGAAACCACCTATCTTTATCCTCTCCTTAAAGGTTCAGATGTGGCACAAAATCGCCTAGAAATTATCAATAAATACGTTTTAGTAACTCAGAAGTTTATTGGTGAATCTACAGAAAATATGCGAGATATAGCGCCAAAAACTTGGCAGTATCTAGTTAATCATGTAGATTACTTTGGGAATAGAAAAAGCAAAATCTATCAAAATCAACCAGATTTTTCTATATTCGGCGTTGGTTCTTACACCTTCTCTCCTTTTAAAATTGCCATTTCTGGACTTTATAAGAAACTGAATTTTCAACTTATATCACCCTATCAAAATCAACCAGTTATTTTCGATGATACTGTTTACTTCTTAAGCTTTGATGATTTAGATACTGCTCAGAAAACACTACAGCTTCTCAATTCTTCCCTAGCGATGGAATTTTATTCATCTCTGATATTCTGGGATGAAAAAAGACCAATAAAAACCCGTATTTTAAATAGTTTGAATTTATCAGAATTAGGGTGTATTACTAACGCTAACGCAGCTAAGTAACGCATCTCACAGGATATTTTATGATAATTTTTTCATCTCCTCGATAATTGTCCTTGTCTCGACGCTAACGGTACACCCACGGGTTAATATAGCGTTTCCCAATCTCATGAGGTACACCAAAATCTTAACTCCTGACTCCTGACTCCTCAAAACCTAAGACTCTGTACCTCACAACTATGGGAATTGCTATAAGTCAACCACTTGCTCTTTATACTTTACAAAATGATAGGTATTAAATTTCTGAGCGATGGTTTTATCTTTGGATTCCTTTTCTTTATATTGATCTTTATACATTATCATAACTACTCTAGAATATCCGCCCTTAATTTCTATGTGTTGTTCTTTCAATAGGGCTAGATTAGATTTAATAGTCATGACCGTAATTCTGACTTTAGTAAACTATCCATAATTATTTTAGTACAAGTATAAGCTTTTGGAAAAAAGCAATCTTATCGGTCATGGTAGTTTTGCCTGTCTCTGGGAATCAACTCGGACCGACTGAAGAAACAAAGGAAAATGGAAATTTTGCCGATCTAGGGCTGGCCTTTGCTATAAGTGAGCTATATAGCGCCTCCTTGGCTAGTGAGGAAATTCTCAAACGCTAAAGCTGAGAGCTCACCGCTATAACTAAGCACACGAATCACCCAGACTGAGAAAATATCATGCGTATCGCTCACGATGTCACCGAATTGGTTGGCCGCACACCTTTAGTACAATTGAATCGGATTCCCCAAGCGGAGGGCTGTCTTGGCCGAATTGTGATGAAATTAGAAGGGATGAATCCCGCTGCTTCCGTCAAAGACCGCATTGGCACTCACATGATTAATAGCGCCGAAAAAGCGGGTTTAATCAATCCAGAAACCACGGTTTTAGTGGAACCCACTTCTGGCAATACGGGAATTGCTCTAGCGATGACTGCGGCAGCTAAGGGTTATCGCTTAATTTTAACTATGCCGGAAACGATGAGTTTAGAGCGCCGGGCGATGTTAAAAGCCTACGGTGCTACCCTAGAACTTACCCCCGGTTCCCAAGGTATGAAAGGGGCAATTTTACGCGCTCAACAAATCGTCGATAGTATCCCCGACGCTTATATGTTGCAACAATTTCGCAACCCTTCTAACCCGGAAATTCACCGTCTCACCACTGCTGAGGAAATTTGGCAAGATACGGAGGGACAGGTAGATTTTATTGTTGCGGGTGTGGGTACTGGCGGCACGATTACGGGAGTCGCTGAAGTAATTAAATCCCGTAAACCTAGTTTTCAAGTAGTCGCGGTGGAACCTTTCAATAGTCCAGTGATTTCTGGTGGTAATCCCGGTCCCCATAAAATTCAAGGTATCGGTGCAGGTTTTATTCCAGAAGTTTTACGCACAGATCTGATTGATGAGGTAATTACTGTCAGTGATGAGGAAGCTTTTCAATTTGGTCGTCGTCTGGCAAAAGAGGAAGGGTTGCTTTCGGGGATTTCTTCCGGTGCCAATCTTTGCGCGGCGATTCAACTAGCCCAACGACCGGAAAATGAGGGTAAATTAATTGTGGTGATTCAGCCTAGTTTCGGGGAACGTTATCTGAGTACACTTATGTTCCAAAATATCGAGGAGCGCGAGTTAACTTTGGTGTAAAAAAATATCGTCTTCAGCCTCTACAGTGAGCCTTTAGCTTTAACTATAGCAGTTATCTTAAATGGTGGCCTAGGATTCAGGTGCAGGTCGTCGGTCGTCAGTATTCTCCGAGTCAGGAGCCGGTCGTTAGGAGACAGGTTTTAGGTTTTGGGGTTTTGGGGTTTTAGTTCAATTTCCCCACTTCCCCACTTCCCTATACTTTTTAAACAGGATTTAGTATTAATCGTATTTTAGGAGGGATTTTCTCACCTGTAGAGGTATTTGTAAAGGTTGCGGTTTGATTGCTTCTTTGCTGGCAAAATTATCGAGTAAAGCCGATCGCACTTGTGCATCGGTTTCTCGCGAGAGAAGATAACGGAAGTATTCTTGGCATTGTTCTCGACGACTGGGGGAAAGTTGCATTTCACTTAAACGTCGGACTGCCATTAAGCGCATTAAGGGATCATTGACTGTTAATTTTTCTAACCAGCGATCGAAGTTTTTTGACTCATTTTGACCGCGATGGTCGAGAAAATGCCATCCTAGCAGGATTAAAGTCAAAACCGTGCCAAATCCTTGCAAAATTGAGGCCAGGGCCAACCAGCGATTTTCGGCATAGGTC
The DNA here is from genome assembly GCF_000010625.1 of Microcystis aeruginosa NIES-843. NCBI lineage: Bacteria > Bacillati > Cyanobacteriota > Cyanophyceae > Chroococcales > Microcystaceae > Microcystis > Microcystis aeruginosa. Next base: position 5,579,269 of record NC_010296.1, on the reverse strand, counting down.
CAAATGGCGACAGCGAGATAGGTGGCTAAACTGCCCAAACCGCCACAGACTACCGCTAAAGTTAACTTACCGCTATCGGCGCTGAAAAAAGCACGCCCCCACAGCCACAGCGATGGCCAGTTTTGACCCTGGAGATGGTAAACTCCAATCATCGCCCCCACTCCGGTTAAAGTGGCCAAAACTAACTGCCAATTCCACGCCCAGAGGATCAAAAAACTAGCACAAGCTGCCGCCCATGTCAAGAATTGACGGGTTTTTTTTGCGGCGAGAGTTTTCATGACTCGACGCTGCAGAGCGGGGGAAAAATAGGGAGGAAGGCGGAATACTGAAGACACGGGAAGTTTTTCACTGAGGGTTTGATGATCACTATAGCCTGTTCTCAGGCAGACAGATCATTTTTCTTAGTAAAAATCCTTGTAGGAAAAGAGCGCAGTGCTAGGGTGGGCTAAAATTGCGATCGAGAATCAGCTAAAGTTCAGGTTGGCGGGCTTAGGTGTTAAGATGGTTTTCAATCAAACTCAACTTTTTTTATTAATAAATAGCTCAACAATATTCTGTAAACTTATATACATAAATCTAAAGAAATATGTTAATTTGCAATCCTTAGGGCAGTAAATTCTGATAGACGATCTAGAGTAGTGAGTATAAGTACCGCACCTAATTTTACCTAGTCAAGCTGGCTATCTAACTCATCTATATCACTTCCGAACAGAGTTAGAACTTCCTTTGTCTCGGTTGAGTCTTGCAGTACTTTTACCTCAAGGAAAATCTCAATAATTTTGAGTCATGATTCACTAGAATTCTCAAAGATTCCGTAAACTGGCGAGTTTTAAGAAACCTAGGAGGTTCATCGCTATGAAAAGCCGTCTTATTGTTTGTTGTGATGGAACTTGGCAAGATTTAGGACAAGGTTATCCTACCAATGTTGTCAAAATGGTGCAAGCTATCACACCACTTGATGATAGTAAGGGCAACCCCATCCGTCAAATCATCTACTATGACGAAGGGATTGGGACAAAACAATCTAATGCCGAGGTAACTGATACTTTAATTAAAATTGCTGGAGGTGCTTTAGGCATTGGCATGGATCATAAGATTGAGGATGCCTATCGTTTTCTGTGCTTAAACTATCAACCTGAAGATGAAATTTATCTCTTTGGGTTTAGTCGGGGAGCTTACACTGTACGCTGTTTAGCTGGGTTAATTTATAATTGTGGTTTGTTGTATCGAGAATTTATCCGACAAATTCCCAAAGCCTACGAAATTTACCGAGACAAACAAGACCCAAATAACGCACCTAACGGTAAAAATGCCATTGATTTCCGTAATAAGTATGGACGACGGGTTCCCATTAAAGCCTTATGCTGTTGGGATACGGTTGCTTCTTTAGGTATCCCCGATATCGTTCATTCTCTGCATTTAGATGAAAAGTTCAACGAACGTTATCGCTTTTATGATTCGACCATCAATCCCACAATTGAAAAGGCGTTTCATGCAGTTGCTATTGATGAAATTCGTAAGGTCTTTGATGTAACGCTAATGCGTCCCCATTCTACCCAGATCAGACAACAAAAAGAACAGGTGGTTCAAGTTTGGTTTCCGGGGGGTCATGGTTGTGTTGGTGGAGGTTCTCAGGAAGAATCTGGCCTATCCGATGGGGCTTTATTGTGGATGATGGAACAAGTCGAAGCCTTGGGTTTGGCCTTAGATAAAAGTTATATTCAACATGGAGTTCATCCCAATTGTAGTGCGTATTTTGATAATACGTCAAAATGGCCATTTAATGTAGCGGGAACAGCACCTCGCCAATTTGAAGGGGATGTTAGCAATTTGCATGAAAGTGTTAAAAATCGCTGGACAGACCTGAATGTTAATCCCCCTTATAAACCCGCTATTCCCGAAATTCAAATGATGCTTGAGCAAGAGCTTGGTGCTTTGAGAAAGAAAGAAATAGTCTCTGTTTAGCACTTCGCTGCCTCAAAAATGTCGCCTTCACTTTACTTACATAAACACTCATAATCTGACATAATTAGGAGGATTTGCCATGAAAGTATCACAGAACTGTATTGATCTGATCAAAAAGTGGGAAGGTTGTAAGCTTACCGCTTATAAATGTCCTGCTGGCGTTTGGACAATTGGGATTGGAACAACTTGTTATCCTGATGGACGACGTGTTCGGGAAGGGGATAAGATTACTGATCAACAGGCGGAAGGCTTCCTTGTCAATGAATGTGAGGAAAAAGCCAAAGCTGTAGATGAATTAGTAAATGTTGATCTTCATCAAAATCAGTTTGACGCTTTAGTTTCCTTTGCTTATAACGTAGGCATCGGAGCTTTTAAAGAAAGTACCTTACGACGTAAACTGAATGAGAAGGATTATGAGGGGGCTGCCAATGAATTTAAACGTTGGAATAAAGCAACAGTTAACGGAGTACAAGTTGTGCTTGAGGGGTTAACCAATCGCCGTAAAGATGAGGAAGCTTTATTCCGTAAAAATGATAGTTTTGGAACTCCTATTGAGCTTGAAGTCTCTCCTGAACATTCTGTAACTTGGTTGAAAGGATATTTAGATGGGGGAAATACAGTAGTTGTTGCCTACAATGATCAACAAGTGGTAGAGGTTGTTAAACTAGAAACCCATCTTAAAGATGATTTGATCGATCTGTTGCAACAATATCCCAATGCTCGGAATTTTCATCTTGCCGAACCTGGGAGTCCTATTCCGCAAGCTACACAAATTGTATTCGCAGGTCGTAATCAGACACTTTCTCTAGTGGAAAATCCACCTCAATTAAATCGAGGACTGTTACTGAAAGGCATGAGTGATGAAGATGCCCCCGGTTATGACATCCGAGAAATGCAGGAACGCTTAAAAGATTTAGGCTATTACCAGAAAGAATTGGATGGTATCTTTGGCAGTGGCACGGATGAGGCGGTCAGAAAATTCCAAGCTGACGTTTTTGGTCACTCCGAAGCAGATGGGAAAGTCGGACCAAAAACTTGGGCTAAATTGTGGGGAGAAGAAACAACACCCACACCTACTCCTCAACCTGCTGAAGGAACTTATCTCCGACTGACTAAAACTAACCAGAAAGACGGTGATGGTTTATATATTCTCATTTTGGAATATATCAAGAATGGACAGGTAAAAGATCATCTTAAAGTTTGCTCTGGACAACGGAGTAAACAACTATTCCGTACAGGTCCTCAAAGTGTATCGGGTTCCATGGAACCGCTGCCTGAAGGCAAATGGTACATTAATGACATTCTCTGGGCAGGTGGCAAAGATAAATATGGACCGACTGTTTTTAGTAATGGTCTGGGTCCAGTGACTACCCCTATCAAATATGTCGGACCGAATTCCACACGGCGAAGTGCTATTGAAATCCATATTGATTGGAATGGAAAATATTGTGATGGTCCCTGTCCAGGAACGGCAGGTTGCCTTGGTATCTACGATATTGCTGACTACAAAAAATTAGTTAGTTGGCTACGAGATACTAATCCCCATGATCTATATGTAGATTGGGGCCTAGGAACTTGTCCTCAACCTCAATAATAACTCACTCAAGGGTGATCATAATGATCTTTCATAGTGATCACCCTACTCTTTTTTGATTCGGTGATTTACTCACGAACAATGTACAAACTTTTACTGGCATCAGCCTTACAACAGGTAATGCAAAACACAAATCTCCCTATAACCATAGACTCAAAACTAATCTGGAACGATACAGGAATTAATCTTGTCGCTGGACAAGAATATCATTTTCAAGCAACAGGTCAATGGACAGACTGGACAATTACCTCTAATGCTGATGGTTATGAAAGTACTAATTTCTTTCTGAAACTATGTGAAAGACTACGACGAATGCCTAATTCACCTTGGTTTTCACTGATTGGTTCAATTGATAAAGATCAAGATAGTTTGTTCCTCATTGGCACAAATAAACAGTTTACAGCACCAAAAACAGGACGGCTTTACTGCTTTGCTAACGATGTGATCATCGCCTATGCTAATAATCGAGATAGCATCCAACTCACTGTAACTTCCTTAACTTGACAAAGGGAAAATATCCTATTTGTGAACCGTCTGCTGTTGTTAACGTAACCTGTCCAGAATCAGGCAAAAAAGGAGAAAAAATGATGACTACCCAAAAACTGAAAGCTCTAGTCAATACTGTTATCAAACAATCTACCCTAGATAGCAGTCAAATTACTGATCTTACTCAAAAATTTTCCTTGACAGCAGGAGATAAAATTGAGATTAATGATTACAAATCTGCGGACAATAATCACTGGGAATTAGAATTAACAACCCCTGTTAATGAGATAGCGAAATGGTTCGCTTATATTCCCCATGTCGAAATTAAAAGTAATGACCCTGTGGCCAAGATATTACAAGACATTAAGCAGTCTCAATTTAAGGTGTATCATCGACCAACAGAACAAGATGGAGATGGAGTGGGGATTCCCCCTAATGGACAAGACAACCGTTCAGAAAGAATTTGTCCTGTGTACGTTCTTAGTCCGAGAAGACAAACAGATTCTTTAGTCAGACAAATGATTACACTGCTTCGGGTCAAGGATACAGCGTTCATTATTGCAGAACGATTGCTACAATATCCCGAAGATTATCTCCCCACTATTTCTCAATTTGAAAAAGCGGTCATCGTCCAATCTTTTGTTGGTGTCGGTCCTCCTCAACCGGATCCAACTCCTTATCCAGATTGGGCAAAAAAAAGACACGACAAAGAGTTGTGGAGACTCGAACAATCTATCCGTCTATTACAGTCGATGAATCGAAAAATCTCAGCGGTGGTTTGTGCGATGGGAGATTCTCAAAAACATTCATCCAAAGATGTGCGAGAAACAATGCAAACAAGATTATACAATCTTCTGGATAAGTATAATCTCTCGGCTCTCAAACAGCCAATTACTTGGGGAGCAGATGAATTAGTAGCAATGGGAATCGCTCAAACTCTTCCTAAAACTAAAGTGCGTGTCCGCATCTCTAATAAGGAGACTGAAATGTGGTACGACGGGCGACGACCACCCAGAGAACTTGTGACTGAAAAATTACCAGCAGTTGGGTTAGAAGAATCAGAAACTGACTGGGATTTCGAGGTAGCTATTTTAACTCGTCGTCAAAATGGTAGTATTAATGATTATCAGAAAGACGACAGGGAACAAGCGAAGTTAGATGAGCATTTTCTGGCTAAATACAAGAACTATTCTTCTGAGCAACGCGCTAAATTAGTCATCATTGATGGCCGACTTTTTAATGGGGCTTGGAATGTCACTTCTGTGTTACCTTATGATGATTTATTGGCCTTCGGTAGTTGGGGAACATTTGGCAATTGTGTTGGCTCAACTTTGGCGGTGGCAAAAATTCTTTTCTACGCTAAAAATCCCGCCGCTCAAAGACAACTTTATTTAGAAGCCATTGCTCATGATGTTTTTGCTAATGGCTATAAAGAAGTTCAACGACTCGAAGAACCTAAAAGCTTCTGTAATCAGCTAAAAAATCAAACAGGAATCACTTTCAATCATTACGACGGATATGATAATCCTGCTACGGTCAAAAAAGTCTTTGAGGTCTTAAATCGGCACGTTAATGTCAGAATGCAAGAACATTTTGCAGGACTTTCCAGTGTTAATAACCGAGTCTTCCGAATTACTCCCCAACTTTGGCGCACTTTTGAGAGTGAAGTCCACATCTGGCCAAGATTACCAGAGGAAATTCATAAAGTTGGTATCTATCGTACTGATCTTGAAGCGATCGCTTTTAATCCTTCATTGGGCGATCAATTCGTCTAACAGTAAATTTTTCAACAATCCCATAGGAGAAATGCCATGACTTCCCTACAAATTATTAGTCCCATCAATGATGCTCGCTTTGAACGTCTAAAACCTGTTACTTTTACAGGCAAAGTAAATTCTGGAATAGTCACTGTAGAACTCACAGCAGATGACAAATATTCCCTAGGCAATAATCAGGTTAAAGCAGACGGTTCTTGGTCGATTACTTATTCAGGATTCACGAATCCTGGGAAGCGCAAAATTACTGCCTTTGGCTATGATCAAGCTAATCATGAAGAAGAAACCAGCATTATAATTTATGTGGCAGATTCCTCAGATTATACTAAAACTATTTATGGGGGTCTGGTTTTAGATGATTACAAAAAGCTTAAACACACCAAGTCTCTGCCGACAGATCACAGGTTAACTGATGCCGAAGGGTGCCGGTTATTTGAACAAGGAATCCTGCCCATTCTTCAGTCCAAAGAAACCTTTATGGAAGCAACGGAGGAAGGTCGAAACAAACTAAACGAATTAGTTGAACAAAACAAAGATCAATACCATATTGATGACGCACCCTGCGCTTATTCTGTCTCCTGTGTGATGAAATATCTGGCTGAAAAGTTAGGATTAGCCACCGTCAAAGCACTTTTCCAAGACCCTTGTTTAATGGATAATGTTCGAGTTACAGGCGTTGAGAAAAAACTGCGTCGTCTGGGATTTCTCTACTTTTTGAAAGAAGATTACCTAGCACCTCGTGGGGCAATAGGAGCAAGATGGCCTCGAAAAAATAAGGATAAATCGAATGAATCAGGTCACATTTATTTCATTACCAAAGATGGAGCAAAAAGGACTCAGTTTCCTAACCCAGAGAATCTTTGGGACGATCAACAGGGTAAACACGAAACTGGAATAAACGGGCCTAAATGGCAAATCAAAGACCTTCATGCTGAAAACCTCCATTTCTTTGATCATGTTTATATGCAGGAGAAAGAAGGCTACACAGAAGGATTTTGGTTGCCACCGGGCATTTATCCTTTAAAACGTGGTTTCAATCTGTCGAATCTTTAGTTCCGTATTCTAACAATGCCCATGGACCGACCGTTTAAAGTAAGTGGGACTTCGGTAATAGGGTTTTTCGTTACTTAGTATGGTTCGATAGGGGGGCATAAATCGACTAAATCCTTATCTGGTAAGAGACTTAATTGATTAGTTCGCTCTAGATCAAAAACAATTGACAAAAATCGCTAAATGCCTTTCTAGATAAGGGTTCCATCCCTTATAACCCCCGTCCATTGCATAACACAAACCGAAGAACCAAAAACCAGTGGTGGCAGTCAAAAGCCACCTACACGCTCTGACATACTGGTTAACTCACCATATACGTTGCGCTTACATTCATTTTTTACTTTCGCTTTCCGAGTGGTTGCCTATACCAGTCTGGCAGATTCAAATCGCTAACTCTTGCTGCCTGCTTGTCTGTGCCTTAGTCTTTGTAGCGACGCTGCTACCAGTTTCTTCCCGACGGGAGTTTCACCTCTACTAGCATGAGATCGACGCGACCAACCTTGTTCTTGTTCGCATTGCTGGTGTCACATCATATTTTAGGATACATGAGATTAAAATCTCGCTCCTTGTTTTCATACTTGGGCTGAAGCCACAAGGCTTTCAACGGCAAGAATTTAGGTAACTCATGGGATTCTCCTAATCGCTAGATAAATTTACAGAAATAATAGAACATTAGTATTAATAACGTAGGGATCCACCGTAACCACCGTATAAACCGACTCCGCGGGTACCGGCCCCCACCCCGTAAAAGCCAGGACCGACACCACCACCAACACCAATCCAATCGATAAATAGGGAAGTTGCCCCGCCGGCCTTGGGTAGAGTCCCTTCGATTAGCTTGTAGCTATAAATCAAGTCCTTGCCATCGATGACGGGATTGCTAATCTCGACGACAACTATAGTATTGTCTTGACGACCAGGTTCGTAGACTGAGAGGGTCGCATTGGGGGGATCGTTAGCAAAATTATCTTTTCCTGCCCTGGCTGTCCACTCATCCATATAGGCGGCCATGGTCAGATTACCAGCAATCCGGTTCGGGCGATCGGAAAAGTATAATGTCTGTTTGTTGACGTTCACCAAGCGAATTGTTTTTGTGACGGGATCTACCTGAATATCTTCTGCCGTTTGCACGAACATTAACTGCACTTTTTCTTGAGCAGGAGTAGTCTGGGCTACAGAAATATTGGGCATCCCCCAGCTAGTGATTGCCATGGCCGCTACTCCCAGAAAAAGTGTATAACGAAAACGCTTCAGGGATTTGGTCAATTGATGAGAATTTTTCATGATTGCTCTCCTTAATACCCAGTTTAAATAGACAACAGCTGATAGCGTTTCTCATCAAGATGAAGTATGACGGGATTTGGCGTCATCTCCGGACGACCAGCTACTGTTCCGGCGTTCCGCAGTTCCGTCCTTTCCTAAAACCAGAGACTTCCTACCTCACCATTAAGATAACGCTATATTTGATATTTCCAGTAATTTTCTTAGCCAATATTTAGACTAATTAGGGCTGGCTGAATAAATCTAAAAACCTTGTTGGATAAGACTTTTAGACTTTTTTGCCCTCAAAAAGTTCCGGGCATGGGAGTGATCGGGGGGAAAATTCAGGTACTTTTTCTCTGAAAATTAGGTAATTGACCACCTGAAAATCGGTAAAACCCGTTACAGTAGAGCAGGAAGTCGCCTTCCCACCCCCTGCTTCAAAACCGGACTTACGACTTTCGCCGTATCCGGCTCCTGAGTAACTAGGCTACTGTCATTAGTAGAATAATAATGGGAATTATTATTTCCTTGTCTATTCAACCCTCTTGGCTGTATCCCCACCAGACAAGATTGTTGGTTTTAGGGCGTATATGACCGTTGATTGTTGCTTAGACTTCCTAGTTACCCGTCCTTTGTCAGCATATCTTTGATATTACTCAAAGCCTTGGCTTTTAAGGACATCCTCTCCCTCTATTGACTTGCGGATGGTTTCCTACTGCCCCGAACGGGCAGAGTCAATCAGGGTTACTTCGTTCCCTATAACCATTGGTTGAACCCTTAGGATGATACTGTCCACAACAGAGTAACGGGAATGCCTTACTGATAGTGGTATGAGCTATCAGCCCCAACTCTGTTAACTTTTGTTTCGAGCCTGTCAGCCTTTTGGCTCGTGGGTGTTGACGATGGTTAATTCGTATCTTCGCCCCAGGGCTATCCATAGGTTCTGGCTCAACGGGTTTCTGATTTAGGCTATCAGATACCGCTTTTTTTTCCTCGCTCACTACCTCAGATGTACCAAGTCTAAAGCAGCAGGAAATGCCGTCACTCTAGGCATCTAGAGGACAGGACTAAGGTTATTACTAACCCGCACCTGTAGGGTTATAAAGTTATCAAGGTACTACATTTACCAAGCGGCTAATCCTCTAAACGTCTTACTGTCTAGTTTCTAGCCAACGAATCGCACCACACCCCACACCCTACACCCTGTCCCCACGAAAAACTTTTTGCCGCAAACCCTAGATAAAACTATCATTGCGGTTAGTTTTTGCTATAGAAAATCAAACCTCCTGGAAAAGTAAGTTATCGAGGCACTATCTGGTCAAAATATCTAAAAATTCCGATAAATTTGACATAATCTTAGATTTTATCGGTAGGATAGTTGTCTCTTGTCTTTTTTATCCTCCTGTCTCCTGTCTCCTATCTCCTGTCTCCTGACTCCTCACTAACTACGACAATTTTTGATTTTTGCAGGAGATCTATTAAACATTGGCTCGCCAGCGATCGCGATTCCTCCCCTAAGACCGAATAAGCGAAACCGTCGATCGCAAGTCCCCTTTTCTACTGCCGGGCCATGATAATTTTCAGACGTTCCTCCTGGTCGATCAGGTGGTCATGAGCGTCCGTACCCACATCCAGTTGAACCCAACCGATCTTGCCGGTGAAACGACTGGTTTTCGAGGTATATTCCGCCGCTACGGGGGTACCGGATTCGTAGCCGATATCCGTGGTCTCGTCCGCAGAGAAAATAAAAGCCTGAGTTCGTTCTACCCGACCCGTACCCACCAGTTGACCGTCGTAGTAGAGGGTGACATTTCCCCCCCGTCCTAAACCACCGCCATCGTAGGCAAACTCCATCCGTACCTGATGCTTACCGGCCGGGATCGTCTCCGTCGCCTCGGTGACAAAACTTTGAATCCCCAGCACGTTATAGACGAACTTGGCTTTTCCGTCGTGGGTATAGACACTCCAACCACCGAAGCGGCCGCCTTGGGCGATAATCACCCCGTCCGCGCCTTCCGGGGGAATGTTCAGTTCCGCCGTCACCGAGAAGGATTTATTTTTGATGTTGATGACGCTATTTTCAGACAAACGCCCCATCCCGGCAAAGAATAATTGCGAGTTTCCCCGCACGAGGGTAGGCCGGCCAGCGGTGGCGGGATCGACCCGTTCCACTTGGCGATCGTCTAGGGGCAGTACATTATACTTAACCGCCTCGATCAGAAATTGTCGCTGTAGTTCGTGCAGTTTCTCTGGCATTTCCCGGGAGAGATCCCGAGCTTGCGTCCCATCCGTACTGCCGTCGTATAGTTCCCAGATATCATCGTCGAAAGGAACCATCGTCTGTCCAGTCATAATCCACGGGGTGCGGTGCTTGGTAATCGCACTCCAACCCTTGTAATAGATGCCCCGATTGCCAAACATCTCGAAATACTGCACATCGTGACGTTCGGGGGCGGCCGCGTCGTTAAAGGTATAAACCATATTCGTACCCTCGTAGGGACTTTGTAGGACACCGTTAACCATAGTCGGTTCGGGAATTCCCGCTACTGCCAACACCGTCGGGGCCACATCGATCAGATGACAGAACTGATGGCGAATCCCACCTTTTTCCGTGATGATTTTGGGATAACGAACAATCGTACCGTTGCGGGTCCCGCCCCAGTGAGAAGCGACCTGCTTCGTCCATTTGTAGGGGCTACTCATCGCCCAAGCCCAACCGACCGCGTAGTGATTATAGGAATCGGGCGCGCCGAAGTCATCCAGTTTCGAGAGGAGAAATTCCGGGGTTTCTAGACCCGCTAACCCGTTAAAGTTGGCCATCTCGTTAAACGCGCCCTGAAGCGTTCCCTCGGCGGATGCGCCGTTATCGCCGATGATGACGTAAACGAGCGTATCGTCGAGGATTTCTAGATTTTCTAAGGCTTGAATCACCCGTCCCACCTGCTCATCGGTATGTTCCAGAAAGGCGGCGTACACCTCCATCTGGCGCTCTAATACCGGCTTCAGGCGATCATCCATGTCATCCCAGGCGGGAATTTCGGCGTGACGGGGGGTGAGTTCGGCATTTTGGGGAATTACGTCCAGTTCTTTCTGTCGGGCAAAGGTAATCTCCCTCTGGTGATCCCAACCGTGAGCGAATTGGCCCCGATACTTGTCGATCCATTCCTTGGGGACGTGGTGGGGGGCATGGGTCGCGCCGGGGGCGAAGTACATAAAGAAAGGCTTATCGGGGGCGAGGGCTTTTTGTTGACTGACCCAAGCGATCGCTCGATCAGCCAGATCTTCGGTCAGGTGATACCCTTCCTCCGGGGTTTTCGGCGGTTCGATCGGGGTTGTTCCCTCGTACAGTGCCGGCTCCCACTGGTTATTCTCGCCACCGATAAAGCCGTAGAAATACTCGAATCCACCCCCGCCAGAGGGCCAAGCGTCAAACGGGCCGATCGGGCTGGTTTGCCAAACCGGTACCTCGTGGCACTTACCGAACTGCGCCGTGGAATAGCCGTTCAGCTTCAGGGTCAAGGCGAGGGGTGCTTTGGTGTTGGGACGAACGGAACTCTGCCCGGGGGCGGAGGTGGCGGTTTCGGTGATGTTGCCCATGCCGACCGAGTGATGATTCCTTCCAGAGAGCAAAGCCGCGCGGCTGGGAGAGCAGAGGGCAGTGGTATGAAAACGGGTATATTTTAGCCCCTGTGCCGCTAATCGCTCGAAAGTGGGGGTATTGCACGGGCCACCGAAGGCACTGGAGGCTCCGAAGCCCACGTCATCGAGCAGCACGATCAGCACGTTGGGCGCGCCGGCCGGCGGTCGGATATCTCGAATCGGGGGATAGTCAGTGTCCGGATTCTTCGCGTCGTAGGTGGTTAGACCGAAGGGGGTTAAGTCGGGAATCGGTAGAATTTGGCGTTGAATCGGCTTATCTTGGGACATCGTTCATTTCCTCCGGTAAATTTTTTCGAGAATCGATTAGGTCGAGAAATATTTAAATTTGTTAATTTCTCTTGACAGAATGCCTAATTTGTCGTGTTGAAGCGCATCGATCGGGCCATTGACTATCCTATCGCTTGCCAAAATCGATAATCTCTCGACTTTGCCAAAACTCGCACACGCTCGGCAAGATGGGGGATCAATCCCCCACGACGAGGTCATTCGGAAACGCGATTATTCCGTTGTGCCTCCCATAATTTCTGTTCGTCCCCCGGGGACAGTTTCGGACGGTTGACGGTAAGGGTTAATTGATCCAACGTACCGTTGAACCGGAAGGGAACTTGATAGTCTGCGTCTTCCACGGGAGTCCCCGTATCCGCGCCGACATCGAAGTTTTCGTCCCATTGAAGGATCAGGGGTAGAGTTCGCTCCATCTTTTGAGTCGCTACCGTTTGACCGTCCACTTTCAATACGCCAGTTCCACTCTGACCGATACCGCTTAGGTTGTTAAAAGCGAGCGTTCCCATGCCGAGGCCGTCGTAGGTAAAATCGAACTCCAGAAGGTGTTTCCCAGGCGATAACGCGGTCGTTCCCTCCCAGCGCGGCCGTTTTAGGTCTACCAGATTCCAGAGGAAGACCGGTTTCCCCTTCAGCAGGTAAAATCCTTATCCACCGAAGCGCCCCCCTGAGTGACGATCATGCCGTTCCCGCCATCGGCTGGAACTTCGACTTCGGCCTTGAAGTTATCTCAAATGTCGGGGTGAAGACCCGAAGCGCTTAGCGACGGGATGAAACCCCGACCAATATAAAACAGCGAAGCACGACACTTCGACAGAGCTTCGGTGGCCACTAAAATCTCGACAATCTCTGCTCTACAGTTTAACATAAAATAAGTTGTTTGAGGTCGATAAACAATGATTGTCTTAGAAATGAAAGCCGTGGTCAAACCAAGTCAGTGTTCTGCCATAGATGAAGCTATTCGTACAGTACAATTCATCAGAAATAAGGCTTTAAGGCTTTGGATGGATGCCAAACAAGAGGATAAAGTAGATAAATATTCTCTCAATAAATATTGTTCTCGCCAAACAGTTCAAGTTTGTCGATACTGTAAATTCTACTGCTAGACAAGCATCTGCTGAACGAGCATGGTCGGCTATTCCTCGTTTCTATGACAATTGTAAGAAAAAGGTTAAAGGTAAAAAAGGTTATCCTAAATTCCAAAAGAATAATCGTTCTGTGGAATATAAAAACTGTGGAGGTCAACTATCGGAGGATAGAAAGAAAATAACTTTCACAGATAAGAAAAATATTGGCACGGTTAAACTGAAAGGAACCAGAGACCTAAACTTTTACCCTATAGACCAAATTAAACGAGTTAGGATTGTTAAACGAGCAGACGGTTACTATGTCCAATTCTGTCTTAGCGTTGATATTCGGGAATATGCGAAACCGTTAGAGCCGACTAAAAGATGTGTGGGATTGGATGTAGGTTTAAAAGTTTTCTACGCTAACAGTGATGGGGAAACGGTAGAGATACCGCAATACTATCGCCAGGCAGAAAAAAGATTAAACCGTTTGACCCCCTCTTGCCCCCCGACGTCGGGAAGGGCTGAATAATCTTTGCTGTCAAAACGCATCAACCTGACGCAAGAAAAATTTATTTTTGTAAATAATAATTTCAACTCGCTCGCTACTAGCATAGGATAGAAACGTCGAATTTTCAGGAGGAGTGACGATGAAAGACAGTTCTATATTCCGACGTTTCCCGCAGCTATTTGCGGGTTTGTCGGTGCTATCGATCGCTCTCGTCTTGAGTTCCTGGATAGCGGCGCGCTCCCTCTTAGCGGTGAAACGGGCCAGCGATGTTTTTGTCGTGACTGGTTCGGCAAAAAGGGCGATTACATCCGATTATATTCTCTGGCGTTTATCGGTTTCCAGTCAACAACCCACCGCCCGCGAAGCCTATCGCGATCTGATCCGGCAAACCGAGCGGATACGAGCTTATCTCAAAGAAAAACAAGTTCCCGACGACGCAATCACCACCAACGCGATCGAGACGATGGCGATTCCCGAAGTAACAGCTAACGGCCAGGAAACTGGGCAAATTCTTGCCTATCGCCTCAGCCAACGCTTCGAGATCCGAGCGGGGGATGTGGCCCGTTACACGGAACTTTCTAGGCAGGTAACGGAATTGATCGAGGAGGGAATTAGCCTCGTCTCTGAACCCCCCCAATACCTTTACACCCAACTCGATAAGCTGCGGGTGGAAATGGTGGCGGCAGCGACCAAGGATGCGAGAGCCAGAGCCGAAGCGATCGCCAGTAGTACTGGCAGTCGGGTGGGAAGGGTGCGCGATGCGAAAACGGGAGTTTTTCAGATCACCTCGCGCAATTCCACCGACGTGAGCGATTCGGGAATTTACGACACTTCCTCGATCGACAAAGATATTACTGCGGTCGTTTCGGTGACGTTCGGGATCGAGTGAATTACAAGACAATCCTTAGTGCTGTCCAGACAGGGGAGCCTCTGTGCTAGAGCTAGACTTGACGTTGACATCCTCGCCGCCGTAAAACGGACGGCGATTCCCAAACCTCACGATTTAGGTTTCTGCTTGGGGTCCCGAAGGATTTTTCGCACCTGCCTTAACAGATTTACTCTGTTCTGGTCTTATGGTCGCTCTACAGACTGACACCGCAAGCCCTGCGGCCAAAATATTTTTACTCGCGTTAATATCTCGGTCATGGTGTGTCCCACAGTCTGGACAGTCCCATTCTCGAACATTTAACGGCATTTTCTCAGCAATATACCCGCAATTACTACACCTTTTAGAGCTAGGAAACCATCTATCTATTTCGATGTAGTTTCTCCCATACCAACGGCATTTATAGGCTAATTGTCGAGTGATTTCTCCCCAGCTTACATCAGATATTGCCTGAGATAATTTCGGGTTTTTGACCATATTCTTGACGGCTAAATTCTCAACCACAATCGTTTGGTTTTCACGAACTAATTGAGTGGTTAGCTTATGTAAATGGTCTTTTCTACTATCAGTAATTTGAGCGTGAATCCTTGCTACTTTGATTCTCGCTTTTTCCCGATTTTTTGAGCCTTTCTGTTTTCGAGAAAGACTTTTTTGGGCCTTTCGCAGTCTCCGATAATGTTTCTTAAAATGCTTAGGATTAGATACCTTGTCTCCATCGCTGGTAATCACGAGGCTACTAATTCCTAAGTCAATTCCGATGGCTTTATCGGTTGGGGGTAATGGCTGGATTGTTGGGTCATCAAATCTTATTGAAATATGCCAACGTCCAGAAGGATGTAATCTGACTGTTACTGTGCTTGGTTCACAGCTTTCTGGTATTTGTCTTGACCATCGAATAGGTAAGGGTTCTGTGCATTTAGCTAAATAGATTTGTTTGTCTTTGAATTTAAAAGCAGATTTGGTAAATTCGGCACTTCCTCCTTGATGTTTTTTCTTAAAGTTAGGATACTTAGTACGACCAGCAAAGAAATTAGTAAAAGCTGTTTGTAGGTGTCTTAACCCTTGTTGTAAAGGTACACAGCTTACTTCGTTTAAAAAGTCTAATTCTTCTTGTTTTTTCCACTCAGTCAACATTGAAGAAGTTTGAGCGTAGCCTACTCTTTCTTGCTTTTCGTACCAAGCTTGTGTTCGTTCGTGGAGAGCTTTGTTGTAAACTAATCTTACACAGCCCAAAGTGCGCCGCAATAGCGACTCTTGTGTTGGTGTGGGGTAAAATCGAAACGAATAGGCTTTTTCCATATCCCGCATTCTAGCATATATCGTGTAAATGTGCTAAGATTTAACAGCAAAGCCGCCGTAAAACGGCGGGGTTTCAGACCCAAAATTTTCGATGAGATCGATATGAACTAAGCTAATCCGCTTCGCTGAGATTAGCGTTTCCAAAACTAATCTCGCAGATTTTGCGCTTTTGACGCTTCCTTTGGCAGACTTACCGTTTGAGCCTAAATCCTGTTATAATAGGGTAAATAAAAACAATGAGATAAAATGCCCAAGAAAGCTTACTTAGCCGAACATCTAAGTTCAGAGGAACTGAAAGATAGATACAGAAGAAGTCAAGACTCAGTAGAAACAAGAAGATGGCACTTATTGTGGAAAATATCGTTAGGATGGACAATCAAAAATGCTGCAGTAGCTGTAGGATTAGATTATCAATATAGTTTTAGAATTCTCAAAAGATATAATGAATTAGGGGAAGAAGGAGTTAAAAATCTCAAGAAAAAAAGTGGGGAACATCGGAGAGGAAAAGAACCTTTATTGAAGGAAGAACAATTGCAAAAATTAAAAGAAGAACTGAAAAAACGTCCTGCCGATGGAGGAATCTGGACAGGTCCGAAGGTGGCTAGATGGATAGAAAAGGAAACGGGACGAGAAAAAGTTTGGAATCAAAGGGGATGGGATTACTTAAAAAAAGTGCAGATATTCTTGTCAAAAACCGAGACCAAAACATAAAAAGGGAGACCCAGTTAAACCAGAAAAATTTAAGCAGAATTTACCAGTAAAAGTCCAATAATTAAGCGATAAATTTCCCAATTCTCAGATAGAAGTCAAAAACTTTAGGTTGCCGAGGGAATCATGCTCGATTTTCTACTTTGCTTATTCGCCAGAATTACAGCCAGCCGAGAGATTATGGTCTCTAGTAGATGAACCCCTGGTTAATGAGCATTTTGAAACGATTGAAGCAATGGAAGAAACAATGACTAATGAAATTAAAAACTTGACTAACTATCATTGGCTAACTTAGGATTGATTGTTATCTGCTTTTTAAAACAGGATTTAGGATGATAAGCTGTACTGCATTTAAACTGCGTATGTATTGGGAATTTTAGTATAAATGCTCAAACTGCCTCTCCCTGATCCCTGTTAATTAACGAGTAATTTAGATAGTCAACAGCTTAGATATAGCAATTCCCATAGTTGTGAGGTACAGAGTCTTAGGTTTTGATGATTCAGGATTCAGGATTCAGGATTCAGGATTCAGGATTCAGGATTCGGGAGTTAAGATTTTGATGTACCTCATGAGATTGGGAAACGCTATAATCACTTTAAAAGTCAGACAGAGGAATAATTCCACAGGCTTGAATTTTGCTTAAAACGAGGTGAAGTTGCCACAATAACCAATTGCCAACTCTCCAGAAAGCCAGGGAGTTTTGATTGTCAGAAGCTTCCGCAGATGGGTAACAAAGATTTTCTTCAAAAATCAACCAATGAACGGGTAAATGACCGAGGGGAGAATTCGGCTCTAATTCAAAGTTTAGTTGCTCATAATTGAGCCATTGACCTTCCTTCCGCCAACCTAGGCGATCGCCAAGTTTCTTTTGGGTTTCATAATCCACTAAACCACCGAGACTAGAGAAAATGGCTTGCTGAATACTAAAACCGAAATGACCATGACTATAATGAAGCCAAAGTTGATCAATTTTTTTCAGATCCGAACAAGGTAATTGAGCAATATCTTGAGGATAAACCTCATTCCAGTAGGTCTTACGCAAGATTTTCAATAGTAGCTTGGTTGTTTGGCGATCGGCCGCTTGCCACTGTTGCTTTCTTAGCAAATCTTGTAATTGATTATAATCAATATCAGCCGATTCTTGAGTTAAGATATTTGGGGAAGTCTGGGGATTTTTAGAAGTAGAAGATTTGTGAATATTGTTTTGAGTGAATTGAGAGACAACTATTGCTAGGGGAGTTTTGGGGATAGTGTCTTTTTGACAAGCCTCTTGTTCTGCTAAATGATGAGATAATTTATTGATGGTTTTTTCTAGGGAAATAAATTGTTCTGACCATTCACTTTCATTGAATAAGTAATCATTAAATTGATCCGAGGAAAAAGCCTCTTTTAACCTTGCTTCTTTCTCGTAACCAGTCGCCATAAAATTTAGCAAAAACTCAGAATTTATGGCTGAATCTGACGTTTCTAAGAGAGCAGGCTGAGGCGGAAAAATATTATCTACCAAATACTTAATTTCTCCAACTGTTGCATAAAATTCTTCATCCACCTTAATCACTTCTTCTATTAATAATTGAAAAGGAGCAAAATAGTCCTGTAAGTAGTTTTCAAAATTAATCGCATTTTGGGCAAGATCCGCAATTTCTTGGCGAACTCGTTGAGATTTGAGTTGATAATGATTTAATTCCTCATAAATTTTGAGTTCTTGAATAATTGCTTGCACAATTTTTTTCTGCTTTTGAGTATCCTCGGCTAATTTCTGAACTCCTTCCCCTAGTAATTTAGTTTTTCTCAACATCAAAAAAGATGTTTTTCCCAGTAGCAAAATTGCCCGAAAATTTTCCTGTTTTTCTAGCTTGAGTTGATTGAGAATATTTTGATTATTATTATTTTTAATTTCTAACTTTATTCTCTCGTAGTCTAAGATTTTCAATTCTTGATATTTTTGGGAAAATAAAATTTTGAGATTGTCACTGAGTTGGAGTAAAAAACGATAATATCCGTCTTGATAGATTTCTAGTCCATTAATTAATAAATTATAGTCTTTAATTAATAACTGAGTCTCGATCAAGATTTCTTGTTGAGTAATTTTTTCTTTTCGTTTAATAATCTTACCAAAATAGTAATGGTAGCGAACTCCTTCTTGAATTAATTTCCGACGTTCCTTGATGATTTTCTGAAAATTTTTTAAGTATCTATTTTTAAAAACAGGAAGTTGATAGCTTTGCTCATAAATGGCAATTTTTTTATAGGTCATCAGATGTTGAGAGTTCCTATTTAGCATAGCTATCTTAGACCAAAAAATTCCTCAATACTTAGCAATAATCATCCGCTGCCCCCAGCTATTGCAAGAGGGAGCAATACCTAATTAAACATTTTCAACTTCAACAACAACCGGTTCATTTTCAATAACTGGTTCATTTTCAATAACTGGTTCATTTTCAATAACTGGTTCATTTTCAATAACTGGTTCATTTTCAATAACAACTGTTTGAGGACTTTCAGGAGTTGGCTCAGTTACCGTTTCTTGCTGCTTTACTGTCTGTTCTTGATGGTCAGTCAAGTGTTTTTTGGTTTTTAATTTCAGGTCATCAGTCAGAGGTAAAGCATCAATTTCAGCCAAAAGTGTTTCCAGGGATTCTTTTTTACTTCGCTCAGTGTAAAAAGCATTCAGAACCGCTTCAATTCCGTACTGAGCAATCGCATCTCCTAGCACAGTAACCAACCCCATCGCTCCAATACCCAGAAAAACTACAAAGGGTTGTCCGAGGGTCAGAATTAGCACGATGACAGCAATAATAGCCGAAGCTAAATAAGTACCTGCCACTTTTTTGATAATGTTATCGAGTTCCATAAAAATCACCTCAAATTTCTAGCGAAGGATTAGTTTAATTCTAAAGCAAGGTTAATCTGTCTGTTGATCGTCGTCAAGTAAAGCTTGAAGAAAAGGTTCAAGACTTTTGGGACGATAATCGGAAAAAGCCTTTAATCGTTTTACCACACTGTGATGAACAGTGACAACTTTTGTATTGAAATATCGCCATTGCTCACCTCCCAAGGCCGACAATCCTTTAACAGTATTATCGAACTTGATGGTCGGGTCTAGTTTAATTTGGAATTCCTCAGATTCAGAGGTGGTTGAGTCAAACTCTAATCCCAATTTTTTGGCTTGATTAATCATCCATTGTAACGGGTAATCGGAAAGTCCTTGATATTCTTTTTTGCCACCACCTAGACAGGTATGTTCACCCACAAATAAAACTTCTTTAACAACTTGTTCGGGATTTTCTGGATTGGCTTTGATCGGAGTATAAGGGAAGTTTTTACGTTTTTCATCAATGGCCACAGCATGAAAAGCATTCTGGATAATCGGACTTAATTTTGTGTTACTAAATTCATATTTTTTATGATAAAACTTAGCCAAGGGAAACCAAGGAGTTAAATCAGGAATACCAAAATTGCCAACTGTATCCCAACAACCTAACATCTTGACTGGAATACGATCTTGAAAATCTTCCTTTTCTGTCTCAATTTTTTTAGCATTAGCGGCACGGAATTGTTGAGCTTTGGCACTATCAGAACTAACGGTGTGGTCTCGATAGAGTTGATAAGCTAGGGGAATTTCTTTAATCTTAGAGCGTTTTAGGATTCCACATTTATCGATAAAACTAGCCAAACAACGAACGATATATGCGCCTCGACTAAAACCTAACAAATAAATTTCATCCTCGGTTGTGGGATTGTAGTTAAGGACAAGAAAACGATAGGCATCTTGAATCATTCGATCAAGGCCCCAGCCAAAAGTTTCATTCCCTAAACTTTTAATAAATTCGTTATCTTCGGGTGTGCCAGAACCTGACAAAAAGACGATTTGGGGGGTTTGATCCTCGGCAATATACTTAATAGATTCGGCGAATTTAACCACATTGGTGGGGTAAGCACTGGCAGAGTCTTCCCAAGAACCATCACAACAAATAATTAACCGTTTTTTCTGGTTTGAATAAGTGAGGATATCTGGTTGAGAAATTGCTGTTTCACTAATCTCCTCAATTTCATTGCTGGCAAGAGCAGCTTCTGCAGCAATTATAATTGATTCTGGATTCTCTTCCCGGGAAGGTTCTTGATTTTCGGATGGAGCATCCTGTTCAATCACTTCTTCTTCTTCAAGGGAGTTAAAAATTTCGTTGACCATTGTTATCCTTTTCGCACTCCTTCTAGCTTTACTGCTAGTCTGAGTTTTTGATTTAGGGATCGAGGTCGGTTTGGAGGGAAGACTATCTAGTTGCCAGGTTGTCCCATAAAGAATACCATGATTGCTATAACTTGTTTGATCCTCGGCACTGCCATTGAGTGATAAATAAGTAACTAAGCCAAGGTCATCAACTAAGGGAGATTGATACATCGCTTTTTGGATTTCTTCTTGGCTACGCGCTTGATTCCAAACAGAAAGTTCTGCAAGACAACCTTGCCAATAATGAGAGAGATTAACAGAGGCTCCCAAGATGATTTTTTCAATCCCCGTTAAGGCACGGTTATGACCGTTGCCACGATGCCAAATGATCCCATTACGATAGATCAACATTCGGCCTGTGGTCGCATTTTTGACAAAGGCCCAATGAGTCCAATCGCTATAATCCTTAAGCTTGACTTTTTTTTCAATTCGATCGAAACCTTCTTCATTACCCGCATCCCAAAAAATCGCAGGTTTCACGGGATCGCCCCAAGGCAAGGTAATATGTAGAACGCGGTTATTTTCCCGATTAACAGCTTCTAAAAGAGTCGTTTCTGTAGCTAAATTATTTTCCCCTTTTGCCCAAAATGTAATGGTAATACTCTGATCGATGTCAAGAAATCCGTGGGATAGATCCATGTGATCATCGATGCCATTAAATTTTAGTACAGAGCGTTGTTCAGCCATTGGTTTTGTCATCGACCGGGGGAGAAAGAGGTAATCAGGGGTTCAGGGATTCTGACGAATAAGAGACTGATCTATCTGTCGTGATTTCCCAGAATGCTACCGCCTAGCTTAACACATTTTAGTTATCTAGCGATATATATAAATAAATGTGTAAGTAGATGGGCGTAAAAAACTCTAAGATCCCCCCGCCTGTCGGCACCCCCCTTATTAAGGGGGGCAGGGGGGATCGAGTGCAAAACCTATCTTCTATTTAATTGCAAACAGCTACTTAGGAGTCAACGACTAATATTCCAGAGCCGGCACTTGCTGTGGCGAGAAACTCAGAGGAGTTGACCCCAATCCCTATCGCCATCAATAGGCTTTGGAGGGATGCTCATGGCTGATGGACATCCCTCCCCGGGCCGGTTAACAGCAAACCCTAGGTACTTATTGTAACTCTAACCAAATTCCTCGGCAGCGCTCTACAATTAGTCCCTGAAAAATTAATTGGGTTGCGGGATGAATCTCTACTTTATACAGAGCAAAAAGACCTGTTGGACTATTTAGATTTAACTCCCTTCGCGTTAGAGATAAGGCTTTTGTTCGGTGCATTTCCACCGCTTTTAGTAAGCCTGGATAACTGACATTACGCAGAGACAATTGACCATTTTTTGTGAGATAAATGGCATCATTTTGCAAGAGATATTCCAAACTGATCAAACTAGCGTGGACATCCACATCTTTTTCTAAACCCCCTAAACGGTGAGCATCTAAACCAAAGCGAATGCAGAAATTAACAGCGACTAATTTTCCCGCTTCTTCGGCAGGTAAAGCACAATCGGCAAATTCAAAGCCTAAACTATCTGAGCGCCACTCCTCGACTCCGGCATAGGTATAGTTTTGAAACAGTTTATTTTTGAGTTTTAAGTCAAATCCCAACCCACTAGCATGACCCGCTTCATGGAATTGGGTATCGAGATGACGATAGCGTTCACCATTAATTTGATCCTCCAGGGGTCCTAATAGCAAATCGGCCGTTTCTGGCTCAAAAATTTTTCGGATACATTCATAGCTAGAACCGGAAAAGCGTCTTTTTTGCTCACTGGCATTATTTAAAGCTGGTCCCTGAACACTATTGGGAAAAGTCCACCTATGGGGAACGATAAAAGCCTCCCCCTTTTCACCTTTAACCGTGCCGCAACTAGCAATTTCAGTAAAGGATAAATTTCTGGGAATCGGTTGTCTTAGACTGCCAAATTTTTCACGAGTCAAGCTTTCTAGTTGTTCGATAGAAGGTTGACTATTTTGGTGAATTTTTCCGTAAATTGCACTCAACGTGAGTTGTCGTTCTCCCTGACGATTGATGCGATAGGGAGCAATCATCAGAAAATAACCATTTTTGCCGATAAAATTCAGATTAATGAAATCTTCTGATAAAATGCTCCAGTCGTTGGTTTCTAAAGCCGCTGCTGTTTTCCAGAGCCACTGAGCCGGAACTTCACAGCTATCTGCTTCCTGTTGACGGAGTTTTTTCGCCGCGATTGCAATTTTATTTTGCTCGATATCTTGGACGATTTCTTGGAACAACTGTTGTTGATTAACCAGGGTTTGATTCATTTTTTGGGTAGCTAAGTTGGTGTAATAGTTTAACGTTGTTTTTTGACCCGTCTCTCATCGGCTAAACTCTTAGCCATTTTAAGATTTTAGGGTCTTTGTCATAGCGATAGGTCAGTCCATCTTTCCCCGTAATTGATTTTCCCTGACTGGCTTTGCTTCTGATGCTACTAAGGGAATAGTCGCTTAATTCCTTCATTTGTGCATGGGAAAGTCCCTCTTCGACTTCTGTTAAGATTGTTGTCGTTGGCGATTCGGGGGGGGGTTCCCCGGCAGAATTGATTTTAGGATTGACCTCGGTTTCCTGATTCGGTAAATCTTCGAGCCTATCTTGAGAATTATCGACAGAAATATTAATAATTTCTTTCACTTTTTGTCGGCGATATTCCTCCACTGTAAGCAGTTGCCAATGGGAATTACTAGAGAGTTCTAAAACCCATTGATGATAGTTAAAGAGACTTTCCCGATGTCCAACACTAATAAAAGTTGTGTGAGTTTTCTGCAATTGCCGATATAAATTTTCCTCATTGTTTAAGTCCAAAGCACTTGTGGCTTCATCGAGGATAGTAAAACTGGGACGGGTAATTAATACCCTAGCAAAAGCCAAACGTTGTTGTTCTCCCAGGGACAAAATGTTTTCCCAAGGCTCTTCTGTATCAAAGCTATTGACTCGATTTAGTAAATTTTGGAGATTGACTTCTTGTAAAACTTCCCTTAATTTTATCTCATTGGTTTCTTGATTGCGATTGGGATAAAGTAACTGTTCTCGCAAGGTTCCTAATATTATATAGGGACGTTGGGGCAGAAACAATACTTCTTCTAGGGGGGGACGCACTAATCGGCCTGTGCCTGCATTCCATAAACCGGCAATTGCGCGTAGCAAGGAACTTTTACCCCGACCACTCGGACCGACAATTAATAAACCTTGTCCTGGCTGAACAGAAAGGGAGAGGTTTTCGACAATTACCTGTTCATAATCGGGGGTTTGCAAGGTGACATCTTCAAAGGAAAATTGGTTTTCTTCGATGGTTTTAATCGTGCTTAAATTTTCCGGTTGTTTAATGACTTCTTCTAAGGCTTGGGAAAATTGCGATAGACGTTCAACATAACTGCTAAATTGTGCCGAAGTGCCAAATTCACTAATTAATTCCGCCAGCGCCGTAGCAAACAAATTAGCCGCTAAACAGGCTTGCCCGACCTGTCCGAAACTAATGCCCTCACTATTGATATACAAAGGACCCAAAATGACAAAAGTAAATACTTGAATTGCCGCCTGATAGCCCCGACTAAAAATTTCTGTGCCTCTCTCCCAATCAATTTTACGTTTAGCGCTGTCTAAGAGTTTATTAAATCGCCGCTGAATAATATTTAATTCCTGATTTTCTCCCTCAAAGAAAGCGATTGACTCCGCATGATTACGAATGTGGGTTAGAGCATAATTATAGTTAGCCTTAAGTTCTAATTCTTCTTGAGTGATTTTATTTAAGGCTTGGTTAAAATAGATAGCAATGACGTTACCGAGAATTGTCCAAACGACTAAGATAATGGCGACAGAGGAAGAAATTGACCAGAGAATCACTAAAAAAGTAATCATATCTAGGACATTTTCCAGGGCAACTGCAAAAAAGGAGAGAGCTTTACTGGTAATCGGCTCAATTTCCTGGGATAAACGCTGATCTGGGTTGTCGATATCGGATTTAAAATTAATTCTGTAATAGGCGCGATTATGCAAATATTTGTTGAGAATCCAGTCATTGAGCCAAGCATACCAATCTAGGGCGATTCTTTTTCTGAGAAATTTAAGCAAGCCAACTAAAAGGGTGACAAAGAGCAGTCCAACCGCAAAAACTACCAAAGTTCTGACAAATTTATCAAAATCATTTTTTTCAAGGATGACATCAACTAAGTAATTACTAACAAAGCTATTGAAAGCATTTAATCCCACAACTCCTAGGATTGCCCCGATTAGTAGGATGAGCATTGCCCAAGCTTTCATCACATCGGCAAAAGTCCTTCCCCCCGATTCAGTAGGATACCAATAGGGAGCAGCGATCAGCTTGACACTGTGCCAAAATTTGCTGACATCGGAGATAATATTAGTCGTCGATCGATCTTGAGGGACTTTGGCGGACATATAGCATTTATATTTGAGTTGTGGACATTTTGCTGGATTGACATCCTCACCGCCGTAAACGGACGGTGATTCCCAAACCTCACGATTTAGGTTTCTGCTTCTTTCCCTTGCGGGGTTCCGCACCTGCCTTAACAGATTTACTCTGTTCTGGTCTTATGGTCGCTCTACAGACTGACACCGCAAGCCCTGCGGCCAAAATATTTTTACTGGCGTTAATATCTCGGTCATGGTGTGTCCCACAGTCTGGACAGTCCCATTCTCGAATATTTAACGGCATTTTCTCAGCAATATACCCGCAATTACTACACCTTTTAGAGCTAGGAAACCATCTATCTATTTCGATGTAATTTCTGCCGTACCAACGGCATTTATAGGCTAATTGTCGGGTGATTTCTCCCCAGCTAACGTCAGATATTGCCTGAGATAATTTCGGGTTTTTGACCATATTCTTGACGGCTAAATTCTCAACCACAATCGTTTGGTTTTCACGAACTAATTGAGTGGTTAGCTTGTGTAAATGGTCTTTTCTGTTATCGGTGATTCGAGCGTGAATCCTTGCTACTTTGATTCTTGCTTTTTCCCGATTTTTTGAGCCTTTCTGTTTTCTAGAAAGGCTTTTTTGGGCCTTTCGCAGTCTCCGATAATGTTTCTTAAAATGCTTAGGATTAGATACCTTGTCTCCATCGCTGGTAATCACGAGGCTACTAATTCCTAAGTCAATTCCGATGGCTTTATCTGTTACTGGTAATGGCTTAATTGTTGGGTCATCAAATCTTATTGAGATATGCCAACGTCCTGAAGGATGTAAT
Organism: Microcystis aeruginosa NIES-843; assembly: GCF_000010625.1. Lineage (NCBI taxonomy): Bacteria > Bacillati > Cyanobacteriota > Cyanophyceae > Chroococcales > Microcystaceae > Microcystis > Microcystis aeruginosa. The sequence continues at coordinate 5,553,268 of NC_010296.1, read as the reverse complement.
CTGACTGTTACTGTACTTGGGTCACAAGCTTCTGGTATTTGTCTTGACCACCGAATAGGTAAAGGTTTTGTGCATTTGGCTAAATAGATTTGTTTGTCTTTGAACTTAAAAGCAGATTTGGTAAATTCGGCACTTCCTCCCTGATGTTTTTTCTTAAAGTTAGGATACTTAGTACGACCAGCAAAGAAGTTAGTAAAAGCTGTTTGTAAATGTCTTAACCCTTGTTGTAAAGGTACACAGCTAACTTCGTTTAAAAACTCTAATTCTTCTTGTTTTTTCCAATCGGTTAGCATTGAAGAAGTTTCAGTATATCCTACTCTTTCTTGTCTTTCGTACCAAGCTTGTGTTCGTTCGTGGAGAGCTTTGTTGTAAACTAATCTTACACAGCCCAATGTGCGCCGCAATAGCGACTCTTGTGTTGGTGTGGGGTAAAATCGAAACGAATAGGCTTTTTCCATGTCTCACATTCTAACACATATTTTGTAAATGCGCTAAGATTTAACAGCAAAGCCGCCGTAAAACGGCGGGGTTTCAGACCCAAAATTTCCGATGATTTTAGATTTTGGCTGGATTGGCGGAGTAGAAGGCAATTGGCGAAAATATAAAGCTCCCCGACAATTTTAAGGTTATTGTGCTTGAGTTGTGGTAACATACTCCCGTCGCTTTATCTGTCAGCATAGAGTGATCGCTTTCTCAGCCCCCTGCTACTGCTTTTTTAACCCTCGTTATCTTACTACAAGTAACCATTGTTTTGATAGCTAAAGCTAGTGAGCGCTTCTCAGACTACCACATATTACCGAATTTTGTTGACCATGACAAATTTTCTTTTCTATGATAGGATTTCAGGATACAGGGTTCAAAGTAATGAGGTGCGCCGATTTTCTTCCCCGTTTCCTGTTCCCTCAAAGCGATAACAGACCTTGCGACATCATGGTGAAAAATGTTCAATATATATTACATTTTGTCCTCGGCTTCCTTGCGCCCCTACAGTGGGGCAAATTCGGTTTCTGTAGCGGCATAAAACATACGCCCTCGCCTAGAAACCTTTTTTGATCATCACAAATGCGGGAGAGTCATGAGTAGAAATATGAAAACAATTTACCCACTTTCACCGGGACAAGAAGCAATGTGGTTAATCTGCCAAATTGCTCCGGAGAGCGTTGCTTATAATATATTTATTACTGCAAAAATTCATGCTTATTTAAACATTGCTGTTGTCAATCGTGTCTGGCAAAAAATTATTGAAAAGCACCCAATTCTGAGAACCACCTATACCAGTTATGAAGGCAAACCGGTACAGAAGGTTAACCAGCAAGAGAATTTTAAGGTTGAGGTAATAGATGCCAGCGACTGGAGCGAAGACCAATTAGTAGAAAAAATCTATGCTATTGCTGACCGCCCTTTTAACTTAGAAAAAGATTCAGTTTTGCGGGTGAATTTATTTACTCGTTCAGCAGCAGAACACATTCTCTTGCTGACAATGCACCACATTGCTGGTGATATGTGGTCTTATAATTTACTGCTGAGTGAATTTCAAGCTTTATATCCCGAGGAAGTGGAGCAAGTTAGTCAACAGCAGACAGAAACAGCCCCAGATTCTTGGAATGAAAATAAAACTTATGCAAATTTTGTCCAATGGCAAGCAGCAATGCTATCGGGTAATAGGGGAGAAAAACTGTGGCAATATTGGCAACAACAATTAGCTGGCGAATTGCCAATTTTGCATCTGCTTCCCGACAAACCTCGCCCTCCAGTAAAGACTTATCAAGGAGCCTCATACATTGCCAAGCTAGATGAACAGTTAACTGAAAAACTCAGGTATCTAGCTTCAGCATCGAACACCAGTCTTTATCAGATTCTGCTCACAGCATTTTACGTCCAACTTTACCGCTACACTAATCAAACAGATATTCTTATAGGTAGTCCGATGAGAGGTCGGACGGCTAAAGAATTTAAAGAGATTGTTGGCTACTTTTCCAACCTGACCGTTTTAAGAATTTCTGTTCAGGAGAATGCCACATTTACAGAACTTCTGGCTCAAGTTGGCAAAATAGTTAGACAAGCCCAAAAGCATCAAGATTACCCATTTTCTTGGTTAGCAGATAAACTTCAGCCACAAAGAGATACTAGCCGTTCGCCTTTATGTCAAGTCAGTTTTGCTTGGCAAGCACTAACTTGGTGTGAAGCAAAAAATAATTCCTTGCATTTGCAAAAATCCCTGTTGCGAATGGAGCCATACTTGAAAGGACAACGAGGCGGACACTTGGATTTGAGTTTAATGGTAAGGGAAGCGAAAGGGGAGATTGAGCCGTGTTGGCAATATAACACCGACTTATTTGATGCCGCTACCATTGAGCGTATGGTCAAGCATTTTGTCAGACTGCTCAACTCTATTGTGCTGAACCCACAGCAGCCCATTTTCCAATTATTAATGCTCACAGAAGTTGAGCAGCAGCAGTTACTTTTTGAGTGGAATAATACTCAGGCTGACTATCCATTAGATAAGTGTATTCATCAATTGTTTGAGGAACAGGTGGAACGAACTCCTGATCATATAGCGGTCGTGTTTGAAGACCAGCAGTTAAATTATCGGGAGTTGAATGCCAGAGCGAACCAGTTAGCTCATTACCTGCAAAATTTGGGGGTGGGACCAGATGTGTTGGTGGGAATTTGTGTCGAGCGTTCCCTAGAAATGATGGTAGGACTGCTAGGTATTTTGAAAGCAGGTGGAGGTTATTTACCAATTGACCCTGAGTATCCAACTGAGCGTTTACTGTATATACTCCAAGATGCTCAAGTTAGAGTTCTATTAACCCAAAAACATTTAATCGCAGGACTTCCAAAACACCAATCAGAACTCGTTTGTTTAGATACTGACTGGTCGTTTATCACTCAAGCACAGGAATCAAATCCCTGCTGTGAAGTTCAACCGGAAAACTTAGCTTATGCAATCTACACTTCAGGTTCAACAGGAGACCCAAAGGGAGTGATGATTCAGCATTCCTCCGTTGTCAATCTTGCTCACGGACTGCATCAAGCTATTTATGCTCACCATCAGATTTCCCCATTGCGAGTCAGCATCAATGGTTCTTTAGCTTTTGACACTTCCGTGAAACAGATTATCCAACTGATATATGGTCATAGCCTGAACATTGTGCCAGAAAAGGTGCGATTTGATGGCCATGCCATGTTATCCTACCTGCGGCAGCAAAAAATAGATGTATTGGATTGCACACCATCGCAACTGAGGCTACTGATTTCAGTAGGATTGCTGGACAGTGACAATCATCCTCAATCTGTTTTGGTGGGAGGAGAAGCCATTGATGAATCTATGTGGGCAACTTTGGCAAAGGCTCAAAACATTAATTTCTATAACGTTTATGGACCGACAGAATGCACTGTGGATACCACAATCTGTTTGATCACAGCTAACCTCAAACCAGTGATTGGTCGTCCTATTGCTAACGTACAAACCTATATTTTAGACGAATATTTACAACCTGTTCCTGTTGGTGTGCCTGGGGAATTACACATAGGCGGTGCGGGATTAGCGAGAGGCTATCTCAATTGTCCAGAGTTAACCAATGAAAAATTTATCTCTCATCCCTTCCATCAGACAACAGAAAGCAGATTATATAAAACAGGAGATTTAGCTCGTTATTTACCGGATGGCAATATCGAATACTTAGGACGTATTGATAACCAGGTAAAAATTAGAGGATTCCGCATTGAATTAGGAGAAATTGAAGCGGTTCTGAGTCAGCATAATTATGTAGAAACAACTTGTGTCACCGCTCGTGAAGATAGTCCAGGAATAAAACGCCTAGTTGCTTACATCGTGCCGCCCAAAAATGTCACCCCAAGCACAAATGAACTGCGGCAATTTCTCAAAGCTAGGCTCCCAGATTACATGATTCCTAGTGCTTTTGTTACCTTAGAAACCTTACCTTTAACCCCCAATGGCAAATTAGACCATCGTGCTTTACCTGAACCCAACTTGCGTGGGGAGATAGAATTGAATTTTGTTGCTCCTCGTAACCTAGAAGAAGAAATATTAGCCACAATCTGGTCACAAGTTTTGCGAGTAGAGCCAGTAGGTATCTATGATAACTTCTTTGAACTGGGGGGCGATTCCATCCTGACTATTCAAATCATTACTAGAGCGAGAAAAGCAGGATTAGAGTTAACCCCCAAACAATTATTTACCCATCAAAGTATCGCCGAATTAGCCACAGTAGCAACAAGAGTCACCGAGTCACAAACAGAACCAGAAATAGTGAATCCTCCGCCGCCTGAAGCGGATACTGGAGATTACACCGCCCAAGATTTCCCCTTATTAGAAATCGACCAAATAGAACTAGAACAAATATTAGCTCAACTGTAACGATGAACTCCCAGATGAATAACACAAATAGACAAAATGTAGCCGATATTTATCCCCTATCGCCGATGCAACAGGGGATGTTGTTTCATAGCTTGTATGAGCCAGATTCAGATGTATATTTCGTCCAATTTAGTTGTAATTTAAAGGGCAATGTCGATACAACAATATTCGAGCAAGCTTGGCAAAGATTAGTAGAAAAGTATGTCGTTTTCCGTACAGCTTTTATTTGGGAATCATTGAGCCAACCTGTACAAGTAGTGTATCGACAAGTAACTGTGAGAGTCGCTACATTTGATTGGCAACATTTAACCGCACAACAGCAAGAACAGGAATTAGCAGTTTTTTTGGAGAGTGATCAGCAAAAATCCCTAGAATTGTCTGAAGCTCCATTAATGCGCCTAAATCTGATCAAGTTGGATAAAAATACCTATCAATTTGTTTGGAGTAGTCATCATTTATTACTTGATGGTTGGTCTTTATCTTTAGTGATTAAAGATTTTTTAAAGATTTATCAAGAAATTTCTCAAAATCAGATTAGCACTGATCAACCTGTTGTCAGCTATCGCCAATATATTGCTTGGCTACAGCAACAGGAACAAAAACCAGCCGAAGAATTTTGGCAACAAAAACTGCAAGGTTTTACTGCTCCTACTCCTTTGGTCATAGAAAGATCAGCGAATTCAAAAAATAGCAACGTCTATAAAAAACAGCAAATTCAGTTCCCCGCTTCAACCACAGCTACCTGCCAATCTTTTGTTAGGAAAAATCGCTTGACACTGAATAATTTAGTGCAAGCAACTTGGGGATTATTGCTATCGCGCTATAGCCAAGAAACAGACATAGTATTTGGTGCGACTGTATCTGGTCGTGAGACATCTATTGCTGGTATTGAAGCAATGGTGGGATTATTTATTAATACCTTGCCCATGCGAATCCAAGTTAAACCGGACACCTCAGCACTGACTTTATTGAAAGATTTACAAGCTCAGTTAGTTGAGTCTAATCAATACTCATATAGTTCATTAGCAGAGATTCAAACTTGGAGTGAAATCCCTAGAGGTGCATCTTTATTTGACAGTATAGTTGTTTTTGAAAATTATCCAGTTGACGCTACTGCGGTATTAGGCAATGATAGTTTTTGTCTGGAAAATATTCAGGTTTCTCAACAAACTAATTATCCTCTAACATTAATTGCGCTCCCTGGGGATCAATTACAGGTGCGAATTAGCTATGATACTAACCGATTTGATGATGGGACAATTACTCGCCTATTGGGGCATTTTCAAACCTTACTGGAGGGAATGGTCGCCAATCCAGAGGCGCGAGTTTCTCAATTACCTCTGCTGACAGAATTTGAGAAAAATCAATTATTAATAGACGGTCATAATCCGCAGGTTGATTACCCAGTTACTAAGTGTCTTCACCAGTTATTTGAAGAGCAGGTAAAACGCACACCCGAAGCGGTAGCAGTTGTATATTCAGATCAACAATTAACCTACAATGAATTAAATAATCGAGCTAATCATTTAGCGCATTATTTGCAATCTTTGGGAGTAAAACCTGATCAATTAGTGGGTATTTGTCTTGAACGTTCTTTAGAGATGATTGTGGGTTTATTGGGGATATTAAAAGCGGGTGGTGCTTATGTTCCTCTTGACCCAGAATATCCGATTGAACGGTTAAGCTTCATGTTAGAAGATGCTCAATTATCAGTGCTGTTAACGCAACAAAAGCTAGGAGAAACTCTACCTCAACATCAAGCGCAGATTATTTATTTAGATACCGACTGGGAAAAAATTGCCGAAAACAGCCATTCAAATCCAGAAAACACCGTCACCCCAGATAACTTAGCTTATGTTATCTACACTTCCGGTTCCACGGGTAAACCGAAAGGAGTTTTAGTCAATCACTCCAATGTCGTGCGATTATTTGCCGCTACAGATGCTTGGTATAATTTTAATAGTCAAGATGTCTGGAGTCTATTTCATTCCTACGCTTTTGACTTTTCGGTGTGGGAAATGTGGGGAGCTTTGTTATATGGTGGACGCTTGGTAGTTGTCCCCTACTTAATAACTCGTTCCCCCGAAGCATTTTATCAGCTATTATGTCAAGAAAAAGTAACAATTCTCAATCAAACTCCTACCGCTTTCCGTCAGTTAATTCAAGCTGAAGAATCCTTAAAAGGAAGTTTTCCCTTATCAAGGGGGGATCGTTCATCGACAACAGATAACGATTTAAGCTTACGTTTAGTTATTTTTGGAGGAGAAGCTTTAGAAATTAACAGCTTACAATCTTGGTTTCAGCGCCATGGCGACCAATGCCCCCAATTGGTTAATATGTACGGAATTACGGAAACTACCGTTCATGTCACCTATCGACCATTAAGTATGACCGACTTGGATAGTACAGCTAGTGTGATTGGTCGTCCCATTCCCGACTTACAAGTATATTTACTAGACCAATATTTACAACTTGTACCGGTTGGTGTACCCGGGGAGATGTATGTGGGGGGTGCCGGAGTAACAAAAGGTTATCTCAATCGTCCTGAATTGACCAAAGAAAGGTTTATTTCTAGTCCTTTTGAGAAGGATGAAGTGATCCCCCCAACCCCCCTTAATAAGGGGGGCAATGAGCCGTCAAAATTATATAAAACGGGAGATTTAGCCCGTTATTTACCCAAGGGAGAATTAGAATATTTAGGACGCATTGACAATCAAGTTAAGATTCGGGGTTTTCGGATTGAGTTGGGGGAAATCGAAGCATTATTAGCATCTCATCCCCAGATTTGGGAAACAGTAGTAATAGTGAGGGATGATGCAACAGGAGATAAGCGTCTTGTGGCCTACATTGTGCCACAATCGGAAAAAACGATTACCATTAACGAAATACGGCAATTCCTGAAAGCTAAATTACCCAGTTACATGATACCTAATGCTTTCGTTATTTTAGATGCCTTACCCCTTACTGCTAATGGAAAAATAGATAGTCGAGCTTTACCCCCACCAGAATCTAGTAGTGAACCATCAGAAAAATATGTTGCTCCGCGTAACCCGATCGAGGATATATTAGTAACTGTTTGGTCAGAAGTGCTAAAAGTCGAGAAAGTGGGTATAAATGATAACTTCTTTGAACTGGGAGGACATTCCCTACTAGCCACTAAATTAGTAGCACAGATCCGCGATCGCTTGAAAGTTGAACTTCCCCTACGTCAGTTATTCAACTCGGCCACACTAGCAGAATTAGCCCAAGGGATTGAACAGTTAAAACAGGAAAAATCCGCTCCCATCGTTCCAGCCATTTTACCAAGAAAAAGAAAATGAATTTTGAAGAATTACCTTTATCTTATGCCCAACAGCGTTTATGGTTCTTAGATCAATTAGAACCAAACAGTCCCTTTTATAATATTTCCTTGGCCTTGCATTTAGCAGGAAATCTCCAGGTAGATGTCCTCGAAAAAAGCCTACAAGAAATTATTCAGCGCCATGAGTCCCTCCGCACAAATTTCGCCACTATTGAGGGAAATCCTGTACAAATAATCAAACCAGAAAGTAATTGGCAATTAACGCTTGTCAATGGGAAAGACAGCCCAAAATATCGAGAAGAGCAGGAAATAAAAAAATGGCTAGAAATTCACAGTCATCAACCCTTTGATTTAGCCAATGACTCCCTGATTAGGGCCACCCTACTTAAGTTATCAGACACAGAACATTTTTTGCTGATTTGTCTGCACCATATTGTCTCTGATGGTTGGTCAATGGGGGTATTTATTGAGGAATTGACAACCCTTTATAATGCCTATACTAAAGGTTTAGAACCTCTTTTACAAGAGTTACCAATCCAGTACGCAGATTTTGCAATTTGGCAAAGGGAATATTTGCAGGGAGAAATCCGACAAAATCAGTTAAATTACTGGCAAAAACAGTTAGCAGCAGCACCCGCCTTATTACATCTACCTACGGATTATCCCCGTCCTCTACAACAAAGTTTTCAGGGAGATCGCATAAAATGTATCCTTTCTCCAGAACTTAGTCAAGGGTTAAATAAGCTGAGTCGGGAAAAAGGTGTCACCTTATTTATGACCCTGTTAACCGCATTTCAGACCTTACTCTATCGTTACACAGGACAAACAGACATTTTAGTCGGTACTCCCATCGCTAACCGTACTCGTAGTGAATTAGCTGGGTTAATCGGCTTTTTTGTCAATACCTTAGTCTTAAGAACAGATTTAGCAGGAAATCCCAGTTTTAGCGAGTTATTAAAACAGGTACGAGAAACAGCAACGGATGCTTACGACCATCAAGATTTACCTTTTGAGATGTTAGTAGAGTCCCTACAACCTGAAAGAAATATGAGTTATACTCCTTTATTTCAGGTGATGTTTGGTTTAGATAATGAAATTGTAGATAGTATAGATTTAGAAGGAATAAAAGCCACTCGTCAGCCTTTAGAATTTAAGACAGCTAAGTTTGACTTAAGTTTATCTATACAGGTAAAAGAAGCTGGATTAACTGCGATTTGGGAATATAATACAGATCTGTTTGACAAAAGTACAATTGAGCGATTATCAGGGCATTTTGTTAACCTATTAACTGGGATTATTGCTAATCCAGAACAAACCGTTAGCCAATTACCATTACTGACAGAAAGTGAGCGCAATCAGTTATTATTTGATTGGAATCAGACTGAAACTGACTACAAAAATGATTTATGTCTGCATCAGTTGTTTGAACAACAAGTAAAACAGAATCCACAGGCGATCGCTGTTAGACTAGAAGATGAATTTTTAACCTACGAGGAGTTAAACTGTAAGGCTAATCAGTTAGCCCATTACCTACAATTTTTAGGGGTAAAAGCCGATAGTTTAGTCGGGATTTTTGTTGAACGTTCCCTAGAGATGATTATCGGAATCCTGGGAATACTTAAAGCTGGGGGAGCTTACGTTCCTTTAGATATTAATTATCCAAAAGAGCGAATTACCTATATTCTTGAAGATACTCAACTTAGTATTCTCCTGACTCAATCACAACTTCTGGAACAATTACCAGCATTTCAAGGAACAACTATCTGTTTAGATCAAGACTGGTCAATAATCGCCAAACAGAGTACAGTTAACCCTTTGGTAGCAGTTGAGCAGCACAATTTAGCCTATATTATCTACACCTCTGGCTCCACAGGTCAACCCAAAGGGGTAATGATTGAACATCGCTCAGTAGTCAACTATATCCTAACTACTATTCGAGAGTATGGTATTACCTCAGAGGATCAAATTCTGCAATTTTCCTCTATCTGCTTTGATGCTTCTGTTGAAGAAATCTTTGTTAGTTTGTTATCGGGTGCGACCTTGGTATTGCGAACAGAAGAGATGTTGCGCTCTAGTGAGTATTTTTGGCAATGTTGTCAAAAATGGCAATTAACGGTTTTAAGTTTTCCTACTGCCTATTGGCATCAATTAGCCTCTGAATTAACCCCTGATACCCTGCCAATTCTCTCAAAGATTAAACTAATTGTCATTGGTGGGGAAGCCATTCAACCGGCAAAAGTCCAGCAATGGCAAACAGTTACGGGTCAATATTCCCCTCTTCCTCGACTATTAAATGGTTACGGACCAACGGAAGCAACCATTGCGGCGACTTTCTCCGAATTTACTTCACCAACTATAACCAATATTCCCATTGGGCGACCCATCAGTAATACTCAGGTTTATATTCTCGATGCTTTCTTACAACCTGTTCCTGTGGGGGTAGCTGGAGAATTACATATTGGTGGTATGGGATTAGCGCGGGGTTATTTTAATCGTCCAGAGTTAACACAAGAGAAATTTATCCCTAATTCTTTTGAGAAGGATGAAGTGATCCCCCCAACCCCCCTTAATAAGGGGGGCAATGAGCCGTCAAAATTATATAAAACGGGAGATTTATGTCGGTATTTACCCGACGGTAATATTGAGTATTTAGGACGGATTGACAATCAAGTAAAAATTCGGGGTTTCCGCATTGAATTGGGAGAAATTGAAACCGTTCTTAGTCAGCACAATGCAGTAAAAACGGCTGTTGTGATTGCCCAAGAAGATGAGACAAATCAGAAACGTTTAGTCGCTTATATTATTCCCCAAGTAGAGATTATTTCCCCCCAAAAAGAGAAAAATTCGCTTAATGTTACTGAACTGCGGCAATTCCTGAAAGCTAAGTTACCAGAGTATATGATTCCTAGTGCCTTTGTCATTTTGGAATCCCTACCCTTAACGCCCAATGGTAAGATTGATCATCGTGCTTTACCGGCTCCCGAATTCCAAAGCCAAGCGCAATACATTGCGCCGCGTAACCCCATTGAGGAGATATTATCCTCGATTTGGGCAAAAGTGCTAAAAGTTGCACAGGTGGGGATTCACGACAACTTCTTTGAGTTGGGTGGACATTCATTATTAGCAACGCAACTAATTTCGCGCATCCGTGAGGCTTTTCAGGTAGAAATACCCTTACGCGAGTTATTTGTTGCACCGACAATCGCCGAATTGTCCCAAGAAATAAAACGGCTTTCCGAAGGAGAACAACTAACTGAACTGCCGATTTTACCCAGGGACAAAGCAGCAGAATTACCCCTATCTTTTGCTCAGACTCGTCTCTGGTTTTTGGCTGAATTTGAGTCGAATAGTTCTTTTTATAATATACCCCTAGCCTTGCGTTTAGAGGGAACTTTAAACTCAGAAATCTTAATCCAGAGTTTAGAAGAAATTTTTGATCGCCATGAGGCTTTACGCACCAACTTTATTACCGTTGATGGTATCCCTACCCAAGTTATACAAGCACGAAACTGGACAGTTACGGTTGTTGATTTACAGCATTTATCTGGTAGTGAACAAGCAATTGCCTCCCAAGAGTTAGCACAAAATCAAGCGATTCAACCCTTTGACTTAGCCGGTGAACCCTTAATCAGAATCACTTTAGTGGTGTTATCTGAAACGGAACATCTCTTATTAGTCTGTATGCACCACATTGTCAGTGATGGCTGGTCAATGGGGGTATTTCTTCAGGAACTAACCGCCCTCTATAATGCCTATATTCAGGGTTTATCTTCGCCCCTAAATCCCCTATCTATCCAGTATGGAGATTTTACCCTTTGGCAAAGACAATGGCTGCAGGGAGAGGTATTGCAACAGCAACTAGATTACTGGCAAAAACAGTTAGCCGGCGCACCGGCCCTTCTATCTTTACCAACAGATAGACCTCGACCCAATCAACAAAGTTTTGCTGGGGGACATTTACCCTTTAGCCTTTCTTGGGAATTAACCGAAAAACTGACCCAATTAACCCAGGAACAGGGTGTCACCTTATTTATGACCCTGTTAACCGCTTATGCTGTCTTACTTTACCGTTATACAGAACAGGAAGACATCTTAATTGGTACTCCCATTGCTAACCGTAATCGCAGTGAAATTGAAGGTTTAATCGGCTTTTTTGTCAATACTTTGGTTCTGCGAATTGACTTGTCAGGTAAGCCCAATTTTAATCAGTTATTGGGTCGAGTACGGGAAATGGCAATGGATGCCTATGCTCATCAGGATTTGCCCTTTGAAATGTTAGTAGAAGTCCTACAACCTGAACGAGATTTAAGTCACGCGCCTTTATTTCAAGTGGATTTTCTGCTGCAAAATAGTCCCCCGTCTCCCTTAGAACTAACAGGATTAACCGCCACTCCCCTCACCACAGAAAATGACACCGCCAAATTTGATCTAACCCTGGCGATGGAGAATACCGGTGCAGAATTAAAAGGGGTATGGGAATATAATACCGATTTATTTGATCGCAGTACCATTGAGCGATTAACAGGAAATTTCATCACCCTACTAGAAGCATTGGTTGTTAACCCGCAGCAGCCAATCTTTCAACTACCACTATTAACCGAAGTAGAGGCAAAAGAATTATTAAAAGACTGGAATGCCACCGAAAAAGACTATCCTTTCCATCAGTGTATTCATCATTTATTTGAAGAACAAGCAGCACGAACACCGGCTGCAGTAGCAGTGGTCTTTGAAGGTCAAGAATTAACCTATCAAGACTTAAATATTCAGGCGAATCAATTAGCCCATTATCTCCAATCTTTGGGGGTAAATTCAGAAGTTTTAGTTGGCATTTATTTAGAGCGGTCGCTGTTAGTTATTGTCGGATTATTAGCAGTTCTCAAAGCTGGAGGAGCCTATATACCTTTAGATCCAGATTATCCCCAGCAACGGTTGACTTATATGGCAGAAGATGCCCAAATTTCTCTACTGCTAACTCAAGAAAGTTTACTCGATTCTTTACCAGCAGAAGATGTGGGGGTAATTGTCTTAGATAAATTAGCCGAGATTTTGACGGTTCAAAGTCCAGAAAATCCCTTCAGTGAAGTGGTTCCAGAAAATTTACTATGCCTATTATATACATCTGGTTCAACCGGTAAACCTAAAGGAGTGATGTTAACTCATGAAGCTTTAGTTAATCATAGTTGGGGCATTAGTGAAGTATTCGGTTTAACAGAATCTGATCGCGTTTTACAGTTTGCTTCCTTTGGCTTTGATGTCGCTGCGGAAGAAATTTTCCCCACTTGGTTAAAAGGTGGCACAGTGGTCTTAAGACCAGGGCAAATGTTCCCAACTTTGACTGATTTTGCCGATTTTATCGAACAAGAAAGCCTCACCGTTTTAAATATTACCCCTGCCTATTGGCATGAATGGGCGCTCGCCGTTTCCCAATCATTAGCTACTGTACCATCCAGTCTGCGGGTCGTCGCCGTGGGAGGGGATGCAGTGTTACCAGAAACCGTCAATATTTGGCGACAAATGGTCGGAAAACGGGTTCAATGTATTAATGTATATGGCCCCACAGAAGCGTCTGTAACCGCCATAGTTCATGACTTGCTAGATTATCAGTCAGAAAAAATCAATTCAGTGCTGATTGGTCGTCCCATTGCTAATACAAAAGCATACATACTAGATCAAAATCTGCAACCTGTACCCATTGGAGTTAAGGGAGAATTGCATCTATGCGGTGTTCGTTTAGCGCGGGGTTATCTGAATCGGCCCGAATTGACTGCTGAAAAATTTATTAACAATCCCTTTGCTCATTCACCGTTCAATCGTTTGTATAAAACGGGAGATTTAGCGCGTTATTTACCTGATGGTAATATTGAATGTTTTGGCCGGATTGACAATCAGGTTAAAATTCGCGGATTCCGTATTGAGTTAGGAGAAATTGAAGCGGTACTTAACCAAAATATTGATGTACAAACATCTTGTGTGATTATTCGGGAAGATACTCCGGGGGATAAATATTTAGTCGCCTACATAGTAGCTCATTACGAACGGATACCGATGATTAGTGAACTGCGTCAGTTTCTGTCCAGTAAATTGCCTTTGTATATGGTTCCTCAAGCTTTTGTTTTTCTGGAATCTTTACCCCTTACTACTAATCGTAAGGTAGATCGTCGCGCTTTACCCGCACCAGATAAGATAGGAAATCGCCGGGATCAATATGTAGCACCACGCAATGGAATTGAAGAGATGTTGGTGCAAATTTGGACAGAAATACTCAAAATAGATCAAGTGGGAATTTATGATAATTTCTTTGAAATTGGCGGCCATTCTCTCCTCGCAACTCAATTAGTTTCTCGGATTCGGAGTTTATTTAAAATAGAACTACCTTTGCGGAGTTTATTTGGTGCAGCTACGGTAGCCGAATTAGCGCATCTCATTGGACAATTACAGCAGCAAAATCTCACGCTAACAGTACCCCCGATTTTACCGAGAACTAAGGATACAGAACTACCTCTATCTTTTGCTCAACAGCGTTTATGGTTTTTAGATAAATTGCAACCAAATAGCGCTTTATACAATATACCGATGGTGTTGCATTTCCGAGGCAACCTCAATCAAAAGGCCTTAGAACAAAGTTTACGAGAAATCTGTAATCGCCATGAAGTATTACGGACTAATTTTGTCACGATTGATGGACAACCGACTCAGGTTATTCAAACAACAAGGGAGACAATATCGGTCGTTGATTTACAAGATTTACCCATCCAGGAGCAAGAAGAAAAAACACAGCAATTAAAGCAAAAACAAGCCACTCAACCCTTTAATTTAGCCAAAGAATCCTTAATCAGAATCACTTTAGTGGTGCTATCGGAGACGGAACATCTCTTATTAGTGTGTATGCACCACATTATTAGTGATGGTTGGTCAATAGAAGTATTTATTCACGAACTGACCAGCTTATATAATGCTTACACTCAAAATCATCCCGCAAATTTAGCTCCCTTACCGATTCAGTATGCAGATTTTGCAGTTTGGCAAAAACAATGGTTACAAGGGGATGTCCTACAAAGTCAATTAAATTACTGGCAAAATCAACTAGCAAATGCACCTTCTTTATTATCTCTTCCCACAGACCACCCTCGACCTGCGGTGCAAAGCTTTGTCGGTACTCAGCAAGAATTTTCCCTTTCCCCCAAACTTAGCCAAGCTTTGACTGAATTGAGTCGCCAACAAGGGGTGACATTATTTATGACGCTGTTGGCTGCTTTTGATGCTTTACTGTATCGTTATACAGGGTCAAGTGATATTTTAGTAGGAACTCCCATCGCTAATCGTAATCGCGGTGAAATTGAGGGTTTAATCGGCTTCTTTGTTAATACTTTAGTGATGCGGACGGATTTATCAGACAATCCGAGTTTTAGTCAGTTATTAACCCGTGTTCGGGAAGTGACAATGGATGCTTACGCGCATCAAGACTTACCCTTTGAAATGTTAGTCGAAGCGTTGCAACCGGAACGGGATTTGAGCCATACTCCCCTATTTCACGTCGCTTTTGTCCTGCAAAATACACCTAAGTCTGAGATTGCAATGACGGGATTAACGGTGACAGATTTGCCACCGGAAAATACCACAGCTAAGTTTGATTTAACCTTAGCTATGGTTAACACCGATGATGGCTTAAAAGGTGTCTGGGAATATAATACTGATTTGTTTGAAAGTAGCACTATTGAGCGATTATCAGGGCATTTTCTCAACTTATTAGGGGGAATTGCGGCCAATCCTCAAGCGCGGATTTCCCAATTACCCTTACTGACAGAAAGCGAGACTAATCAGTTATTAATTGAGTGGAATAATACTCAAGTTGACTATCCTGAGTATAAGTGTATTCATCAGTTATTTGAGGAACAGGTAAAACGCACACCCGACGCGGTAGGAGTGGTCTGTTCCCAGCAACAATTAACCTACAATGAGTTAAATTGTCGTGCTAATCAATTAGCTCATTATCTGCGGAAATTAGGCGTAAAAGCTGATACTTTAGTCGGTATTTCCCTTGAGCGTTCCTTAGAGATGATTGTGGGGTTATTGGGGATATTAAAAGCGGGTGGTGCATATCTACCTCTCGACCCAGATTATCCCAGTGAACGGCTACAATTTGCCATCGCTGATGCTCAACTGTCATTATTGCTCACTCAAGAGGGATTAATCGATAAACTACCCGAACATCAAGCGCCGCTAATCTTGTTAGACAGATTCACAGAAGAAATTAACCAAAACAGCCAAGATAACCTAACAGGAGTAGTAACAGCCAATAATTTAGCTAATCTCATTTATACCTCTGGTTCTACCGGAAAACCTAAAGGGGTAATGGTGGAACATCGGGGACTATTTAACCTAGCTACAGCGCAAATTAAAACCTTTAACTTACAGTCAAACTCTCGCCTTCTCCAGTTTGCTTCCCTCAATTTTGATGCTTCTATCTGGGAAATTATCATGGCCATAGGATCGGGTGCAACCCTTTATTTAGACACAAAAGACGCTTTAATGCCTGGGTTGCCATTAATGGGGCGATTAAAAGATTATGGTATTACTCATGTTACTTTACCCCCCTCAGCCTTAGCGGCTTTGCCCCTAGAAGAAATCCCAGAGTTACAAACTATTATTGTAGGGGGAGAAGCTTGTTCAGAAGAATTGATCAAACAATGGGCTAGAGGGAGAAATTTCTTTAATGCTTATGGACCGACAGAAACCAGCGTTTGTGCCACGGTAGAAAAATGGACAGATGAAACCCTGAAAGTAACTATTGGTCGCCCCATTGCTAACACCCAAATTTATATCTTAGACTCCCATTTACAACCTGTCCCGATTGGTGTTCCGGGAGAATTACATATTGGTGGTATGGGATTAGCGCGGGGTTATCTCAATCGTCCCGAATTAACCCAAGAAAAATTTATTCCTAATCCTTTTGAGAAGGATGAAGTGATCCCCCCAACCCCCCTTAATAAGGGGGGCAATGAGCCGTCAAAATTATATAAAACGGGAGACTTAGCCCGTTATTTACCCGATGGTAAAATCGAATATTTAGGACGCATTGACAATCAAGTAAAACTTCGCGGCTTCCGTATTGAATTAGGAGAAATTGAATCGTTACTCAACCAAAATGAGGCGGTACAGTCTTCTTGTGTGATTGTTCGTGAAGATAATCTAGGGGATAAACGCTTAGTTGCTTACGTTGTACCGCAACCCGAAATCAACCTGACAATTAACGAAATACGGCAATTTTTGCGAGCAAAATTACCCGACTATATGGTTCCTACTGCGTTTATTCGTCTTGATGCTTTCCCCTTAACTCCCAATGGCAAAATAGACCGCCGCGCTTTACCCGTTCCCGATTTACAGAGCCAAGGTGAATATATAGCTCCCCGTAACCCCATTGAAGAAAAAATGGCGCAGATTTGGGGTGACGTACTGAAATTAAAACGAGTCAGTATTGAGGATAATTTCTTTGAATTAGGTGGACATTCTCTGTTGGCAACTCAAGTTATTTCTCGATTACAGGAAACCTTTGAGATTGTTGTTCCCTTGCGTTATCTGTTTGAATCTCCAACCATTGCTCAGTTAAGTGCGGTAATTTTAAAAGAACTGCAAACAGGTTTAGGGTTAAAGCTACCATCAATTGTCCCCGTTAATCGGGAGGATGATATTCCCCTATCCTGGGCCCAGGAACGTCTCTGGTTTGTGAATCAATTAGAAGGAGAAAGTGGGGCTTATACTATTGATTTAACGATGCGTTTGCAGGGAAATCTCAATGTTAAAGCCTTAGAAAAAGCTTTCCAGGCAATTATTCAACGCCATGAACCCCTACGGACTCAATTTAAACTCAAAGATAACCAACCAATACAAGCGATCGATCCTAATGTAACTTTCACCTTACCAGTTGTCAATCTGCAAAACCTCAGTCATTCTGAGCAACAGGTAAAAAACCTGTTATTAGCAGCAGCATCCGAACCCTTTGATCTCGAATCAGGTTCAGTATTACGAGTCAAATTATGGCAAGTCAAGACAGAGGAATATGTACTATTATTAGCCATTCACCATATTGCGGCAGATGGTTGGTCATTAGGTGTTTTAATCGACGAATTATCAGTCTATTATCGAAGTTTCTGCACCGGGACAAAAGCAGATTTACCTACTTTATCGATACAGTATGCTGACTTTGCCCTGTGGCAGCGTCAGTGGTTAACTAATGAAGTATTAGACCGTCAATTAAGCTACTGGAAGCAACAATTAACCGGGGTTCCCCTACTACACCAACTTCCCACAGACCGTCCCCGGCCAGCAATCCAAAGTTTTCGCGGAGGGACGGAGCGACTGCAACTAGATAGTCAACTAACGCAACAACTGAAAAAACTTAGTCAAGAGTCCGGTAGCACTCTCTTTATGACATTACTAGCGGGTTTTGCTGTGTTACTATCTCGTTATAGTCAACAAACAGATGTGGTAATTGGTTCACCAATTGCTAACCGTAACCGCACCGAAATTGAAGGGTTAATCGGCTTTTTTGTCAATAGTTTAGTGTTAAGATTTGATTTATCTCAAGACCCGACCTTTGAGGATTTTCTTGCGCAGGTCAGACAAACTACTCAAGACGCTTACGACCATCAAGATTTACCCTTCGAGATGTTAGTCGAAAAATTACAAATTGAGCGTCATTTAGATCGTAATCCTTTAACACAGATAGTTTTTGCCCTTCAGAATGCTCCTAGTTCTCCCTGGGATTTACCCGGAGTAAACATTGAGGAGATACCATCGGGACTTGATTCAGTTAGGGTTGACTTAGAAGTTTACCTCTGGGATGCAGCCGAAGGATTGGGCGGTTTTTGCTCTTATAACAGGGATTTATTTGATGCTGAAACCATTGTCCGTATGATGACTCATTTTAAGACTTTGTTGGCGGCAATTGTGGAAAATCCCCGTCAATCAGTAGCTTCACTACCCTTATTAAACCCAGAGGAAGAGTATCAACTATTAGAGGGTTGGAATGAGACAAAAGCTGATTACTCCTATAACAAGTGTATTCATCAATTAATTGAGGAACAAGCAGCGCGTACCCCTGATGCAGTAGCAGTAGTCTTTGAAAATCAACAGTTGACCTATGCAGAATTAAATAGTCAGGCCAATCAACTAGCTCACTATTTACGCTCTTTAGGCTTAGAAACCGAGGTAATAGTCGGTTTGTGTGTAGAGCGCTCTTTAGACATGATTGTGGCATTAATAGGCATCCTTAAAGCCGGTGCTGCCTATCTACCCCTTGACCCGGAATATCCTCAAGAACGCCTACAATTGATGTTAGAGGATAGTCAAGTACCCTTATTACTAACCCAAAGTTCACTGATTGATAAACTCCCAAATCATCGAGGCCAAACCATCTTTTTAGCTGAAATTTGGCAAGAAATTAAACCAATGAACTGGGATAATTTGACGGGGAAGGTAACAGCTTCTAATTTAGCTAATGTGATTTATACTTCTGGTTCTACGGGTAAACCTAAAGGGGTGATGGTTGAACATCAAGGGTTATGTAACTTAGCTCTGGCGCAAATTCAGACTTTTGCTGTGTCTTCTCAGAGTCGAGTGCTTCAATTTGCTTCTTTTAGTTTTGATGCCTGTATTTCAGAAGTTTTAATGGCTTTGGGAGCGGGAGCGACACTTTATTTGGCAAGTAAAGAAAATTTAATGCCCGGTTTACCCTTAATCAAGCAATTACGGGAGAATAAGATTACTCATATTACTCTACCGCCATCAGCTTTAGCGGTTCTGTCTTGGGAAAATCTTTCCTCTCTGCAAACTATTATTGTCGCCGGGGAAGCTTGTTCTCCTGAATTGGTGAAAAAATGGTCCCAGGGACGAAATTTCTTTAATGGTTATGGACCCACCGAAGGAAGTGTTTGTGCAACGGTAGCTAAATGTACGCCTTTTGACACAAAAATAACTATTGGTCGGCCAATTCCTCATGTGCAGGTTTATATTTTAGACTCCCATTTACAACCGGTTCCTATCGGTGTACCCGGGGAATTACATATCGGAGGAGCAGGGGTAGCCAGAGGTTATTTGAATCGCCCAGAATTGACAGCAGAGAAATTTATCTCTAACCCGTTTGTCTCCCTTGATCCCCCCCTAACCCCCCTTGATAAGGGGGGAGAGCAGCCGTCAAAATTATACAAAACGGGAGATTTAGCTCGTTATTTACCTGATGGAAAAATTGAATATCTGGGACGAATTGACAATCAGGTTAAAGTAAGGGGTTTCCGCCTTGAATTAGGGGAAATTGAAGCAGTTTTGAGCCAACATCCCCTAGTACAAGAAGCGGTTGTGATGGCTCGCGCTGATCAGGCAAGTGATCATGATCATGATCAGCTTAATACTAATTTGGTAGCCTACTTAGTTCCGGCTCTCAAGGGTCAAGTATTGCCCGAACAGCTTGCTCAATGGCAGAGTGAATATGTTAGTGATTGGCAAAAGATTTACGAAGAATCCTACAGTAAACCCCAACCTCAAACCGATGACCCCACTTTTAATATTAGTGGTTGGAATAGTAGTTATACGCGACAAGCTATTCCCGCAGCAGAAATGCAGGAATGGGTTGATCAGACAGTGAGCCGAATTTTAGGAAATCAACCACCGCAACGAGTGTTAGAAATTGGTTGCGGAAGTGGATTATTGCTATTCCGTGTGGCGAAACATTGTCAGGAATATTGGGGAGCCGATTATTCCGCTGCTACTATTAATAACCTCGAACATTTATGTAGCACAATTGAGGGTTTAGAGGGCAAAGTAAGATTATTACACCGAACAGCCGATGATTTTACCGGCATTCCCCAAGCTACTTTTGATCGAGTAGTAATTAACTCTGTGGTTCAGTATTTCCCTAGTGTCGATTATCTATTACAAGTTATCGCAGGAGCAGTCAAGGCGATTGCGGATCAGGGTAAGATTTTCCTAGGTGATATCCGTAGTTTGTCCTTACTAGAGCCTTACCATGCCGCGGTACAGTTAGCTCGTGCTGAAGCTAATAAAACCCTTGAAGAATGGCAAAAACAGGTGAATCAAAGTGTAGCTACCGAAGAAGAATTGTTAATTGCACCTCAGTTCTTTATTGCGCTTAAACAACGCTTTCCGCGAATTTCTTGGGTAGAAATTGCCCCGAAACGGGGTCAGGCTGACAATGAGTTAACCCAATTCCGCTATGATGTTACTTTACATCTGGATACTAATGGGCAAAAAACGACAATTCCTTGGCTAAATTGGCAGCGGGATCGGTTTTCTTTAGGGCAACTACAAGATAAACTAAAACTGGAACAACCAGAATATTTAGGCATCAGAGATGTACCCAATCAACGATTACAAAAGGCACTACAAATTTTAGACTGTTTAGAAAATTCTCCCGGGGTAACAACGGTGGGAGAATTGCGGCAATTGTTAGCAAAAAATAGCGGTATAGGGATTAATCCTGAGCAAATGTGGCAACTGGGAGAACAGTTAGGTTACACTGTTCATCTCAGTTGGTGGGAAGGTAGTCAAGATGGTTCTTTCGATGTGGTTTTCTGTCGCCAGAATGCCATCTTAGAACCGATAATAAGTAAAGTTGATCAACAACCATACCCCAATTTTTGGGATGATGAGACGATTATTCCCAAATCCTGGACTGATTATACGAATAATCCTTTATATGGTAAATTAGTCCAGAAGCTGATACCACAGGTGCGGGAATTTGTCCAACAAAAGCTACCTAGTTATATGGTTCCCCAGGCTTTTGTTTTGCTTAATACCCTACCTTTGACTCCTAATGGTAAAGTAGATCGGCAGGCTTTGCCTACACCCGATACAGCTACACGCAATTTAGCTACGGGATTTCTCGCACCTCGTACCCCGATTGAAACTCAAATGTCTCAAATTTGGAGTGAAGTTTTGGGGGTCGAACGTATTGGAATTAAGGATAATTTCTTTGAATTGGGAGGACATTCTTTGTTAGCGACTCAGGTTATTTCCCGTTCCCGCGATCTTTTCTCGGTGGAATTGTCTTTACAAAATCTGCTGGAATACCCAACTATCGCTAATTTAGCCCAAATCATTGAAGTTCTTACCGTTGCACCGGGACAAACAGCTATGACTGAAAGCTTGGAAGATTATGAGGATGGTGAATTATAAAAACAGTTAAAGTTTTAGCTGATATCAATAGTTTAGCAAGACAGTTAAAACGGCAAAGGACAAATATTGATCCTAGTCAATGGCAATCTGATGTACTTTTACATCCTCAGGGCAAACTTCGTGATTTAGAGCTAATTTAACAACAACTTTGGGAGGCAATTGGTAAGTGAAAGTAGGAGATTTTTTAGCGTATTTGAAGGGTTTAGAGATTAAACTATGGCTGGAAGGCGAAAAACTTCGTTTTCAGGCTCCCAAAGGGGTTATGACCCCAGAAATTAAAGAAGAAATCGCCGCCAAAAAACCTGAAATTTTGGACTTTTTGAGAGCGGCAAAAATCCCAACTAATACTGTTGATTTAGAGATTATTCCCGTGTCACGGGATCAGGATTTACCCCTCTCTTTTGCTCAACAACGACTCTGGTTTCTGCAGCAACTTTCTCCCGATAGTCATTCCTATAATCTGTTGGACGCTTTGCGGTTAGAAGGAAACCTCAATCTGTTGGCTTTAGAACAAAGTCTCAGCGAACTGATTCGCCGTCACGAAATTTTAAGAACCACTTTTACCATGGTAGAAGGGCAACCAATTCAGCGCATTGCTCCCCCTTCACCCGTCAGTTTACCCCTGGAAGATTTACAAAATTTATCAAAGAATGAACAAACAGAACATCTGCAAGAAATAGCGATTGCTTTCTCCTTAAAACCCTTTAATCTAGCCAAGGAATCATTAGTCCAATTTAAGTTACTTAAACTCAGTTCCCAAGAGTATGTATTGCTGTTGAAGATGCACCATATTATTTACGATGGTTGGTCTTTGAGCATCTTCTTTGGTGAATTATCTCAACTTTATGCGGCCTTTGTCCAGGGTTTGCCTTCCCCTCTCGCTAAATTATCGATTCAATACGCCGATTTTGCCGTATGGCAACGTCAATGGCTCACCGGTGAAGTTTTGGAGCGTCAACTTAATTACTGGCAAAAACAGTTACAAGATGCACCTACTATTTTAGAATTGCCAACGGATTATCCCCGTCCTCCAATTCCTAGTTTCCGGGGTGATGGGCAGGTTTTTCGACTGAATCAAGACTTAACGCAACGCCTCAAAAGGTTAAGTCAGGAGTCAGGAGCAACGCTATTTATGACTTTACTGGCGGCTTTTTTTGTCCTAATTTCTCGTTATAGTGGTCAATTAGATGTTTTGGTGGGTTCTCCGATAGCTAATCGTAATAGTTCGGCAATTGAGAAATTAATGGGCTTTTTTGCCAATACTTTGGCTTTAAGGGGTGATATGTCGGGAAATCCGAGTTTTCTGGAGTTATTACAACGAGTAAAGCAAACAACTTTATCAGCTTATGCTCATCAAGATTTGCCTTTTGAAATGTTAGTAGAAAAATTACAATTAAACCGAGATTTAAGTCACAATCCTTTGATACAGGTGATGTTTTCTCTGCAAAATACTCCCCAATCTGAGGCCAGTTTATCTGGCTTAAAGATGGAGAGTTTGCCTTTATCTGTTGAGCTTAAAGCGCGATTTGATTTAGAGGTAAATTTTTGGGAAGTTTCTGATCGTTTAGAAGCGGTTTGGTGTTATAGTACGGATTTGTTTGCTGCCCCCACTATTAACCAAATGTGGCAACATTTTCAGAATCTCTTAACTGCGATTGCAGCTAATCCCAATATGGGAATTTTTCAGTTATCGATGTTAAGTGATGAAGAACGTTATCAATTGTTATCATTGTGGAACGAAACTCACACAGATTATCCCTCTGATCAATGTATTCATCAATTATTTGAAGAACAGGTAAAACGCACACCCGACGCGGTAGCAGTGGTATGTTCAGAGCAACAATTAACCTACAATGAATTAAATTGTCGAGCCAATCAATTAGCTCATTACCTGCAAAAATTAGGAGTAAAACCAGATGAATTAGTGGGGATTTGTCTAGAGCGTTCCTTAGACATGATTGTGGGATTATTGGCTATTCTTAAAGTCGGTGGAGCTTATGTTCCTATTGACCCAGATTATCCCCAAGAACGCATTAGCTTTATGCTCCAAGATACCCAGGTTAAAATAATATTAACCTGCGAATCTTTACAGAATTCCTTGCCAAATCATCAGGCTATTGTTATCTGTCTAGATAAAGATTGGCAACAAATTAATCAAGCAAGTCTGGAGAATCTGAACAGCACAGTTTCTGCGGATAATTTAGCCTACGTTATTTATACTTCTGGTTCTACAGGAATACCCAAGGGTGTTATCGTCACTCATCAAGCAGTTAATCGACTGGTATTAAATACTAATTACATCCAGTTTACTCCTGATGACCGGGTTGTGCAAGCGTCTAATATTGCTTTTGATGCCGCTACTTTTGAAATTTGGGGGGCTTTACTTAACGGTGCTAAGATTGTTATTATCGCTAAATCAGTTTTGCTCTCACCCCAAGAATTGGCACTAAGCTTAAAGGAAAATCAGATTAGTGTCTTATTTTTAACCACAGCACTTTTTAATCAGTTAGCCAATTTAGTTCCGCAAGCTTTTAGTAGCTTACGATGCTTACTATTTGGGGGTGAAGCAGTTGAACCAAAATGGGTACAAGAGGTACTAGAAAAAGGTGCGCCACAACGGTTGCTTCATGTCTATGGGCCAACGGAAAATACAACGTTTTCTTCCTGGTATTTAGTGGAAAACATAGCTTCTACAGCCACAACTATTCCCATTGGTAAAGCGATTGCCAATACCCAAATCTATTTGCTGGATAAAAATCTCCAACCTGTCCCGATTGGTGTAGTAGGAGAATTACATATTGGTGGTATGGGATTAGCCAAAGGTTATCTTAACCGTCCCGAATTAACCCAAGAAAAATTTATTCCTAATCCTTTTGAGAAGGATGAAGTGATCCCCCCAACCCCCCTTAATAAGGGGGGCAATGAGCCGTCAAAATTATATAAAACGGGAGACTTGGCCCGTTATTTACCCGATGGTAATATTGAATATGTAGGACGGATTGACAATCAAGTAAAAATTCGCGGCTTCCGTATTGAATTGGGAGAAATTGAGGCTGTACTTAGTCAAAATCAGGCGGTACAGTCTTCCTGTGTGATTGTTCGTGAAGACAATCCAGGGGAAAAACAGTTAGTTGCCTATATTGTACCTAAGCTAGGAGTAAAGCTAACAAGTGGCGATTTGCGTCAATTTCTTAGCCATAAATTGCCCGGTTATATGGTTCCTGGTGCTTTTGTGCTGCTGGAGTTTTTCCCTTTAACAGCTAACGGAAAAATTGATCGCCGTGCGTTAAAAGCTCCCAGTAACACCAGTGATTCAGACAGATTTATTGAAGCGCGTAATCAGTTAGAATTAAACCTCGTGCAAATCTGGTCAAAAGTGCTAAAGATTGACAAAATTAGCGTGCATGATAACTTTTTTGACCTCGGTGGTCATTCCCTTTTAGCTCCTTATTTAATCACCCAAATTAAAGAACAGTTAGGCAAAGAAATTGCCGTAACTACAATATTTCAAAACCCAACTATTGAACAGTTAGCGACCATTATCCAAACCGATGCAGATTCCTCTAACCAGTCTTGTTTGGTTCCCATTCAACCCCAGGGTTCAAAGCCTCCTTTCTTCTGTGTTCCAGGCGCCGGGGGACGACCATTTTATTTTTACCATTTAGGACGTTGTTTAGGAAAAGATCAACCTTTCTACAGTTTTGAAAATGATCTCTATCAACAGTTTGGAGAAATCACTCGCATTGAGGATATAGCCAGTATTTATCTTCAAGCAATGCAAGATTTACAACCCCAAGGCCCCTACTTTTTGGGAGGACATTCCTACGGTGGTAATGTGGCTTTTGAAATGGCTCAACAGTTGGTTAATCAGGGTCAACAAGTGGCATTACTAGCAATCATTGATTCTTCAGCACCCACTTATAAAGACAAACAAATTTTGCTTGATTATATTAATTGGGATCATGCGCGATGGTTAGCTGAAGTCAGCAAAGGTATCGAAGTTTATTTAGATAAAACCATCGATATTTCCTATGAAACTCTTCAACTCTTAACAGTGGAGGAACAATTAAAATACGCCTTAAACTTTTTTAAACTGGCTAATATGCTTCCTCCCAATGCGGAAACTAGGCAGCTTGAAAAAATTGTCCAAGCCTATAAAACTAGCTGTCTATGTCTGATTGATTATCTCCCTAAACAGATTTATCCTGGTAAAATTACGATTATACGGGCCAGGGAGGAATTAGCTGATGATCCAAATAAAGATTTAATAGCTGGAGATTGCGAGGATTCCTCTTTAGGCTGGAGTGAATTTTCTACAGAGCCAGTTGAGATTCATTTCGTCCTAGGAAATCATGTCTCGATTATGGTGGAACCCCATGTCCAGATTTTAGCCGAAGAGTTAAAAGTTTGCCTTGAGATTTGATACCAAACCCGTTTTTAAGACTATGATTAACTCCCAATTCAACTTGAAAAACCCAGTTATCAATTGTTTCTCCCCAATCTCATCTATCTTTTAAACAGGATTTAATCTAAGAACTGACGATTTTCTACAAGTTGTGTGAACGGTAAGACTAATGTAAAATGCTGCAAGGCATCTGATTGCTAGACAGCCGATTTGTATTCTTTTGCCTTACCATGGATTTTATATGAGTGAAATCCCGACCAACCAATCCAACTTAGTGATTTTAGGAGTCTCATCAATGACGGAAACTACTGAAACGGCCATTCCCCATGATTTTCTCGGAATTAATCCCACAGACATCAACAAAAAACTTGTCTCCTGGGGAATTTCTCTGGATGAAGTTGTTCAAAAACTTGCTTCTCTGGGACTCCCCGGCATTATTTTCATTATTGCTGTTGCCGCATCCGGTGGTACTGCCTATCCTGCGATTTACGCACTTTTTGGGTTAGGCGGTCCGCTGGGACTAATTGGTGGACTTGGGGTCTTAGGCATCTCTACCATTATTGGTGACATTGTTACGGGTTATGGCATTGAGGCACTGCTTAAAACGGTCTATCTCAAACGTCGTGAAACAGAAACTCAAGAATATCTCATCAATGAGGTGGAAGGTTTGCCAATTTCTCAAGTTCTAAAACTTAACCTTAAAAAGGCTATTGAAGTAGAAATTGCTGCCGAAGAACCCATTGCTCCCAAAGAAGTCGAAATTGCTGAAGAGTAGTTTTAACTTGACTAAGCACTTTCTCCCTCCTCTCTCCTGCTGCCCTCACCGGCAAATTGACTTTTTCAGCAAACCCTAAATACAACAAAAAACCGCCATAAATCTTACTCCTGCTTGACTTATGGCGGTGGTTGTTTTCTGTGTGAATCACTGAAAGCAATCTTTAAATTAATTAACTATCTTCCCAGTCAGAAGGCCATTTCCAAGTCCAAACGGGAGCCGGTTCAGAATCGGGGGGGGAATCGGGAGTCGGAGCCTCGTCTTGGTCCACAGATAAAAAACGAGCAAAGAAGGGGATTGCTTTACTTTGTTCGGTATTGGGATAATTCATGGTCATTCCTAGTTTTGAGTAGCAGCTTTTTCAAGATAGCTGCGATTACCTTGTGATAGTAACATATATTGCCGTCTTACTCAAGTCAAATACTCACCTTACCCGCACTCCCATGGGTGACACTTATAGCTTTATTCAGGGTCATCAGGTACGCCAATTTTCTTCCCTGTTCTCCGCTCCCCATTCCTAATTCAAAAGCGATAACTTCTGTCCCTCACCAGATATGATAATATAGATTGATGGTTATAGGTTAATTGATAAAAACTTTTTTTACCATTAAATTGGGCTGTTAGTTGAACCTCTAAGGGAAATTTATCGGTATCTAAGGGAAAAGGTGTGGCTCCTTTTTTTATATCGCCTCAGCCACGCGGTCAATATCTAGTGCCTTAACAAGAGTTTGGCAAGCATTGCTATAACCCACTTCCCACTTCCCGCTCTACTAAGCCCAATCGTGTTAAACTAATGTAGTTTTTGCCGAAACAGTTAAGTGAGTTTAACAATGGATAAAAATGAATGGATTAGTAGATTCGATGATTTAATTTGTAGTCCTTCGATTCGAGAGTTTTATGGTGAAAGAGAGTTTTTTAATGTCGGTTATTGGCTCTCCCATACCCAAGATCAACAGGAAGCATCCTCTACTCTGATGGAGAAACTTTTAGAATTTATTCCCAACAAACAGGGAACAATTCTTGATGTTGGCTGTGGTTTGGGAGCAACTACCCATTATCTTCTCAAATATTATCCATTGACAGCAATTGTGGGGATTAACATTTCTCCGACACAAATTGCCAGAAGTCTCTTGAATTTTCCCGAGGGTAAATTTCTGTTAATGGACGCAGTAGAGATGGATTTTGCCGATCATTCTTTTGAGCAAATTATTTGTGTAGAAGCGGCTTTTTATTTTAATACCAGGCGGCAATTCTTGCAAGAAGCTTGGCGAGTATTAAAGCCGGGGGGAACCTTAATTCTCTCAGATCTGAGTTTTGCCACAACAGAACTTTTAGGTGATTGGACAGTTCCCCAAGCAAACACGGTCAAAGATAGGGCAGAGTATCAAAATCTTTATCAACAGGCAGGGTTTAAAGATGTTCAATTTGTCGAGGTGACGGAGGAGTGCTGGTTCAGACATTTTCGCCATCTTAAGTCTTGGTTAACAGAGGAATTGCAATCGGGAAAATTAGACGAAGAAACCTATAATTTAAACATTAAGCCTCTGGATAATTTGCTAAGTTCCTCGGCCATAACTTATTGGTTAGTTGCTGCCCAAAAGCCAGTCAATATACTGTAATAGTTGTAAGTTTTTCTTGAATTTTTGGAGACAAAAAAAATGTTTGATTCCTTATCGGGTAAAAAAGTCGTTATTATTGGTGCAAGCTCCGGGATTGACCTAGCGATTGCCGAAAAATTGCTCTCCCTGGGGGCAAAAGTGGTGCTTTCCCATGCTTCTCAAGAGAAATTAGCTGCCGCTGTTGCCCTAATTTCCGGGGAGATTGAAGCCAAAACTGTTAGTTTTTTAGAAGAAGATTCTGTTAATGCCTTTTTTGCAGAAATTGGCAACTTTGACCATTTAGTAGTCACCTCTCTCGGAGACAGAAATATGCCGCGAGCCTTATTAACCGAAATGACCGCAGAAACGGCCCGGGGAGGTATGGAGAAATTCTGGGGAACCTTTTTAGCAGTGCGTGGCTCCCTGAAAACTTTGGCCAAGGACGGTTCTATTACCCTGACATCCAGCGTCACTATGTTCAAATATTCCAAAATGGGCGGAATTTCTGTCATAGCCGCCGCTAATAGTGCCGTAGCCGTATTTGGACGCGCCCTCGCCCTAGAACTCGCTCCTATTCGCATTAACGTTGTTGCCCCCGGATTAATAGAAGATACAAGCATCTGGACCAGTCAAGGTGATTCGGAACGCTCCGACCTGAGCAAATGGGCGGTTTCTGCTCTACCTGTCGAACATTTAGGGCAACCCGAAGAAGTCGCCCTAGCAGTATTGAGTTTGATTATCAACCCCTATATGACAGGGGTGGTTTTACCCGTGGACGGTGGAGTTACTCTTTAATCCCTAACCGGACTTAAACCCTCAACCCGGGAAAGTGATACTAAATCCTCTTTAAAGGGTATAGGAGGGAGTGGGAAGCGGGTTTTTAAAGTTGCATTAAGGGTTGATCATAGTACATAAGTTCGATTTTTTTGCGATCGCTTGTCAGCCGCGCTCGATCGATGTTATTATGACTATCTCTCTAGGCTTTCTGTATTTTTTCCTCTCGGTGGGATGTTTTTCTGTATGCTGGTAATAGTTTCCTTTTTTTATCCGCATATCTCCCACCCCTATGGTCGATAGTCTTCCCCTACGCAATTTAAAATATTATTGTGACTTATTTTCTAAAATTAAAGTCAATAAGTCTAAGCAAAGTGGTGAAGCACCTTATAAGCCTATCTTATTATTATCAGTAATTGAGTTAATTAGTGATTCTCAAATTCAGGACAATAAAATCTATATTTCTGATGAATTAATCGATACTTTTGATAAATATTGGAAGCGTTTAAACCCAGATGCCTTCAAAGGTGGGTTAGCTTTACCGTTTTTTCATCTAAAAAATGACGGATTTTGGAAGTTAAAGTTTAGTGATAGCTATGATGGCGGCCGTCCTCAAACTATTCCCAAAATTAGAGCAGATGTAGATTATGCGATTTTAGATGAGGAATTGTATAAACTTTTACGGGAACCAGAAGCTAGACGACAGCTAATTGATACTCTAATAGAAGCTTGGTTTTCTTCTAGTCAAAAGCAATTAGAAGATATTTTAGAAATTAATCAAGTCTTACAACAAGATGATGACACTCAACTAGATCGTAGCGTTTTAGATGAAGGAGAAACACAGACAAAATATTATTTTAGAAAGTCTATAGTTAGAGATGCGTTATTTCGCAAGTCAGTAGTCCATTTATACGATTATCAATGCTCTTTTTGTGGTCTTAAAGTAATCCACTCCTTGACACAAAGTATTGTCGATGGCGCACATATCAAACCTTTTGCCAGATTCTATGATAACCAGATAAACAATGGTTTATCTCTTTGTAAAAATCATCATTGGGCATTTGATCAAGGACTATTTACTATTGACGATCAATACAAAATTATGATTAGTCAAGACTTTCAAGAAATTTCTCCTAATGCTAAAGCCATTAAAGACTTTCATGGTATGAATATTTTATTACCCACTCTAGAAAATCACTATCCAAAACTTGAAGCTATCCAATGGCATCGTCAGAATATTTTTAGAAATTAGTTGATCTTTTTGTTGATAACATTATGCTTGAAAAAACAACTTCTATTTTTCCTAATCGTGCTATAGAGGAGTTCGTAGAAGATATAAAAAGTATTACTCAAGAAATACAAGAGTTATATTGTCTAGACAGTATTCCCTGGATCATAGGTGTATCTTGGGGAAAAGATAGCACAGCAGTTTTACAATTGGTTTGG